>JBNLGT010000028.1:21267-28631 GCA_050306195.1 Ensifer sp. | reverse complement strand
AAACCACCAGAATATGAACAATCCAACTGAAAGAAGCGATTGTGAAAAGATAATCCAAGCGCCATGTCGGCACGTGTGGAATCTCACGACTGATGCTCGCGGTGAAAATATGCTTCAAATTCCCATCCAATCTACGTCGTCAATCCCGATATTGCGCACAACCAAAACAGCCGATCCGTCAACTATATCGCGTTTGCGTGGACATGTGTCCTAACACAATTGCCTTAATTGCGCGCAGACACGGCAGGCGTAAGTTCAGGCTATTCGCCGACAAACAGGAGATGGCAATGAAAAAGCTAACCGTAACTGCACTCACGACTTTCGCCTGCATCAGCGTGATGTCCTCGCTGGCATATGCAAACACCTACACCCTTTCCTGCACCAATGAATATTCGAACGAACAGGAATCGGTGAACGTAGAGGCTTCCAGCCGAAGCGATGCTATCGACAGAACCCGCAACGAACCACAATACGCCCAATACAAGAATTGCAAATGAGCCCTTGAAGTGCGGGCGGCCATTGGCTGCCCGCGCTCCCAGGCTCCGGTAATTTGAGCAAAATCGATGCGCAAGCTTATCTTTGCACTCTTGTTTACAACCATCGCCGCGCCAGCATCCTTAGCTCAGGATAAAATGCTCTACGCCTTCAAGGATGCCGTTTCAATTTGCATCAATTTCGGTTCTGACGGCTGGCTGGCTCAGGACCGGCTGGAAGAGCTTGGCTGGACCTCTCAATATGATGTGGAATACGACACGATGGCATTCTATGATCCAAGCAAAAAAGTGAAAGCCATTCCACCGGCTGAAGGACAGGAACTTCCCACCACATGCACCGTCCTAGGCTATGAAGTTCCGTTAGCGTTTGCCAAGTCAGCGGCATTGGAAATTCTGGTGAATAGCGGCACCCAGGCAACCTTGAGATTATATGAGGGGTGCCCCGCCCTGCAGACAGAAATGGGTCAGGAAGTCCGCATCATGAACGACGGAAATGAGGTCCTTTGCAACGAACCAAATACAGCGAGGATCGAAGTTGTCACATTCAAGAATCCGGTCGCCAATCAATAAATACGCAGACGCCGTCCTCCCATGGAGCGCCACAAGAAAACCCCAATGAACGCTGCTCAAACCAATTTGCGCGGCTTATTCATTGTCTTCCGCTCAACCTTACTTCTTCAAAATCGGATTTAGCCCATGGCATGGACTGACTACGCCATCAATCTCATTATCGCCATAGTCCTGATCGTGGGCGGTTACCAGTTTTACTTCTTTCCCCAGCGATATGCTCTCGGTCGCATCCGCTCCTTCGGCACAAAACTCGACGAAATTATACCTTTGAAGCCCGGCTGGATCTGGGTGTACAGCGGCCTGTATTATCCGATCATCGTGCTAACGGTATTGACGTTTCCGAGTTTCCAAACGTTCAACTATGCCGTTTTTAATTATCTGGAATTGCTTGCCGCCCAGCTCGTGTTTTTCATATTTCTGCCCGTCGAGTCACCCGAAACATGGAGGAATTCCAAAACGGCTGAAAACATGTCCATGAAAGTGCTCCGGTTCGTCTGGCGGTTTGACCAACGAACCAACTGCTTTCCAAGCATGCATGTCAGCGTTGCTACGCTGACCGCATTCTATCTGTTTGACAATACATACGCCTATGCTGGGAGCGTTTCCGCTGTCGCATTCCTCTTCCCGCTTTTAATAGCGATTAGCACCCTGCTGACGAAACAGCACTTTATTGTTGATCTACCTGCGGGCGCGGCGCTCGGCTGGGCAATCTATACCCTGGGCCATATTCCCCAATAGGGGATATTCCCGAACATGGCCGACCTCAGGTAACGTTGCCAGACTATCGAGAGATCCGAGCTATATTCATACTCGCATTATGGCGGGGCGTCTCCCGCCAATACTTCACGACGCCCCCAATTGCTTTTTTCATGGATGCCGCATTCCAACCGGTTCGTCGACTTTCAACGAACACCACAGCCCTCAGCGCAGAACTCCGCTTTGCGGCCAAGGCAACATAATCATCCGGTAAAACCAGATCATATGAATAAGCTTTGTGAGTGGGGGCGCGAAGCTCTGGCATATATCGATAAACAAGCTCGGTACAAAATGCATCGTCCTTCGAAGAGAGGTCGAACTTGTAATCGTATTTCCCACCTACTTCATGGAAAAGACCGCGAAGAATATTCCGCGCTTTGGCGGGGGAATACACGTGACGCAAGACAATGGCTTCATCTGCATCCATCGCGTGACCTTCGTCGGAAAGATGAATGCCGTAGGTGTCGGCCTCCACGAAATGCTCGCCCTGCTCCAATGCCTTGCGATAAGGGCGGATGGCTGGATCATTCCACATCCCAAGGGATTTTAATTGGCTCTTGTTCCCCAGATATATGATCGCGTGATTGAAATATCCTGGAATAAAACTGGACGACCAACGCGCCTCCGAGCGTACAATCAGAATATCAAGCGGTTTCAGATTCCGGCGAATTTCGGCGCGTGCATCGTTGTAAAGCATCAAATAGCCCTTGCGCCAGACAATTCGCCCCACAATCGGTCCAGCAACCGGCATTATCGGTTGCGCCAACTTTTGCATCCAGGCTGGAAACTTTTCTGGCGAGCGGCAACAGGCCGCATAACCGACAAGCCGTTCGTTTGAGGTTGGAGTTTGCGATGTCGTCTGACAAGACGCGGCAAGTACGCCGACTGCAATAACCGCCGCAGACAATTTAGGATACGTTTTCAAAGCTCTTGGCAGCCTCATCATTATACCCGCCTCTCCACCGGTCACCGTGGAGAAGGCGATGCGTATGATCCAATTTCGGATGAGCCTGAATATAGTGCACAGCGCGACAGCCGGCGATTAATACACTTGCACTACTACTGCGCCTTTTCGTCAATTTAGGCCCAGTCAACCTGGCCTCTGCTAGTGTAATCAAACACCGTGCGCCGGTTGGACCAGAAATCGCCAACAGGACGGCCAGCATTCTTTCCCGGTTCTTTCCGGTTGGCACCCTATTAATTTGCTCATCGGCAACCACACCCGCAATGGGCCAGCCGAACCATCCGTTGCCGGAATCTTTCAGTGCTTTAACAGCTGAAAAATAAAGCGTTTTTTAGCGCAGCTGCGCCATTCTTCTCTTTTCTCAATAAAAACCCACCTAAGAATGAATTTAGCACTTGCAGGCAAGGGGAAGCGTGAATATAAGACCGCCACCAACCGCACGCGCCCTTCGTCTATCGGTTAGGACGCCAGATTTTCATTCTGGAAAGAGGGGTTCGATTCCCCTAGGGCGTGCCACCTTCTCGCTTTAAGATTCAAAAATTTGGCCGTTACAGAGCCTTGGCCGCATCGGTGATTCTGAACTGAATGCGCCGCGAACCCTGCCAATAATCTGCACTCAACGACCCGGCAACATGGAGACGCTGTCCGCGTGAGGCGAGCAACAGGTCGCCGAGCGGCGTGTCAAGCGCACGAAAGGCAATGCAGTCCACACGGGCGCGCCCATCCGGACCTTCCAGCGTTACCTTTATATGGTTTTTGCCAACCTGCCGCGCATCGCGAAGCGTATGCGACGGAAGCGCAAAAACCGGCTGCGGATGCCCTGCCCCATAGGGTCCAGCTTGGTCCAGCAGGTCGAACAGTTCCAGCGACGCGCCGGAGGCCGACAGCGCGCCGTCGATTTTCAACGCCCTCGTTTCAATGATGGCCTTGACGCTATCCCCAGCCTGCTCTTCAAAAAACGCGCGTAGCTGCCCCAGCTTGGACTTCTCAATCGTCAGGCCAGCAGCCATCGCATGGCCGCCCCCCTTCACCAGAAGGCCCTCATCGACCGCTGCCCGCACCATGTGACCAATATCGAAACCGGCAATCGAACGGCCCGATCCCGATCCCTTGCCTGAAGGATCAAATGCGATGGCAAAGGCTGGCCGGTGAAATTTCTCCTTCAGCCGCGCCGCCAGAAGCCCCACAACGCCGGGATGCCAACCAGGGCTCGCGGTAATCAGCACCGGCGCGCCGCTGGCATTGCCATATTCGGCCAACACCTCTGCTTCGGCCTCTTCCAGCATGGCCGTCTCCATGGCCTGCCGTTCCCGGTTGAGCTGGTCAAGCTCGGCTGCAATAGCGTCCACGTCTGCGCCTGGCTCCATAGTCAAAAGCCTGCTCCCAAGCGCCGCGTCGCCCACACGTCCCCCGGCATTGATGCGAGGGCCGACAAGGAAACCAAAGTGATAGGGCGTCACCGGCCCGCTGAGGCCCGCCACGCGAAAAAGCGCAGCCAGGCCTGCATTACCCTGATGACGCGCGGCAACCAGCCCTTTGACCACATAGGCGCGGTTCAGCCCTTTCAACGGCACCACATCACACACAGTCGCCAGTGCAACGAGATCCAGCCATTGGAGAAGGTCGAGCGTTTGCGCGCGCGTATCGCCTATTTCCTTCAGTCGGCGCAATGTAGCGACCAACACGAGGAAGACGACACCTGCGGCACAAAGATGCCCCTGCCCTGAAAGATCATCCTCGCGGTTTGGATTAACGATCGCCAGCGCATGGGGAAGCTCATGGCCGACCTGGTGATGATCAAGCACGACAACATCAACGCCCCGCGCCTTGGCCGCTTCCAAAGCCTCCAGGCTGGTTGTGCCACAGTCAACCGTTACAATCAGTTGCGCGCCCATGTCGACAAGCTGGTTGATAGCCGCCGGATTGGGGCCATACCCTTCGAAGATTCGGTCGGGAATGTAGATTTCCGCAGTAACGCCAAAATGCGCCAGAAAACGAAAAAGAAGCGCCGATGACGCTGCGCCATCAACATCGTAATCGCCGAAAATGGCAACTCGCTCGCCGTTTTTAACAGCGTCAGCAATGCGGCCGGCAGCCGCCTCACAGTCGGTCATGCTGAACGGATCAGGCATCAAGCGTCGAATGGTTGGGTCGAGAAATTCCGGCGCTTCGTCTGCGCCCACGCCGCGGCCAGCCAAAACCCGGGCGACAAGCTCGGGAATTCCATGGCGCTGGGTCATCGCCAATGCACGGTTCTGGGCTGCCGGGTCTGCCCGGTTGACCCATCTTTGACCCTTTGCCGAAACCTCAACCTCTAGAAAGGCCCGCTTTGCCGGATCGGCTTCAAATGCCATATTCGACTGCGCCCCCTTGTCCAACGCTATCCAATTGGTCTTTCTATCCGGATAACTTGCGGTTTGGAAGCAAGATAGCCTTCCGCGCTGATCAGCGAAACAGCCTTACGAACGGAATCTTCAGTCGTTTCGTGCGTCACTAGAATAATAGTCTGCGCGCCGTTTCGATCAGGCTTGCCCCGCTGCATGATGGATTCCAGCGAAATGTCGTTTTCCGCCATACGCTTGGCAATGTCGGCAAAGACGCCCGTTCTGTCTTCCACGGAAAGCCGGATGAAATAGCCGCCTTCATGCGCACGCATGCGAGCCCTTTTATAGGGTTCCAGCACGGCAACCGGACGCCCAAGCGGCGGCGCCGTCTGTAAGCCTGGCCGGCTCTTGGCAATATCGGCAACATCGCCCAATACGGCAGAGGCCGTTGCATTGCCGCCAGCACCGGGCCCCGCCATCAGCAATTCACCCAAAATGTCGGATTCAATCGCCACAGCGTTGGTGACACCCTCGACCTGCGCAATTTCAGAATCAAGCGGAACAAGTGTCGGATGAACGCGCTGCTCAATGCCGCCTTCAGACCGCTGGGCCACGCCCAGAAGCTTGATTGCAAAGCCAAGCTCGCGGGCTGCCTGAATATCTTCAATGGTGATATTCGTAATGCCCTCAAGATAGATATCATCAGCCGAAATCTCACAGCCGAAGGCAAGGCTCGTCAGAATTGCCAGCTTGTGCGCCGTATCATTACCTTCAATATCGAAGGTCGGATCGGCCTCGGCATATCCAAGGCGCTGAGCCTCCGCCAGGCACTCCTCAAACCCGAGGCCTTCGTCTTCCATCTTCGTCAGGATGTAGTTGCAGGTGCCATTCATAATGCCCTGAACACGGGTCACCGTATTCCCTGTCAACGACTCGCGAAGCACTTTGATCACCGGAATGCCACCGGCTACGGCTGCTTCAAAATTGAGAATGACGGACTTTTCCTCGGCCTTCGCAGCCAATGCTACACCATGCTTGGCAAGCAGCGCCTTGTTGGCAGTCACCACATGGAGACCGCGCGACAATGCGGCCACGACCGATGCATAGGCTGGGCCATCTTCGCCGCCCATCAGCTCGACAAAAACATCGATATCGCCAGTTTCAGCCATCGTGACAGGATTTTCGAACCATTCAAAACCGGATGTATCAACACCTCGGTCCCGCGTGCGATCCCGCGCGCTCACTGCGGTAATTCGGATCGGGCGGCCACAGGAAACAGAGAGTAGGTTTTCCCGTTCCTTGATAATTCGCACAAGCGAGGCACCAACAGTACCCAAGCCCGCAATGCCAATCTTCAGGGCATCAGCCATGATTCATTCCTGATCTATTCGTGAGGGTCAGGCGTTCATAATGAACGTCTGACCAAAGGGCAAGTCAACGGCGTGAATCGAGCGATACGACGTTGTGCAGCGTTTCGTCAGCAGTCCCCAAAAAGCGCTTTATGTTGCGCGCCGCCTGGCGGATTCGGTGTTCGTTTTCGACCAACGCAATACGGACAAAACCGTCGCCATGCTCACCAAAGCCGATACCCGGCGCAACCGCCACATCGGCTTTTTCAATCAGAAGCTTGGAGAACTCAAGACTTCCGAGATGCTTGAACTTTTCCGGTACTGGCGCCCAGGCAAACATCGACGCGGCAGGCGGAGGCACATCCCATCCCGCGCGGCCAAAACTTTCAACCAGCACGTCGCGACGGCGTCTATAAATCTGGCGCACTTCGTCGATATGCTTGTCGATATCCGGATCATTCAAAGCGGCCGTTGCAGCCACCTGTACCGGCGTGAAGGCGCCATAGTCCAGATAGGATTTCACCCGTGTCAATGCTGAGATCAATCGCTCATTACCCACAGCGAAGCCCATGCGCCATCCTGCCATGGAAAATGTCTTCGACATGGAGGTAAATTCCACTGCGATATCCATCGCGCCAGGAACCTGAAGGATCGACGGCGTCGGCTTGTCGTCGAAATAAATCTCCGAATAGGCAAGATCTGAAAGCACGAAAACATCGTGCTTCTTCGCAAAGGCGATAACGTCTTTGTAGAAGTCCAGTTCCACAACAGTCGCCGTCGGGTTCGACGGATAACACACCACCATTGCGATCGGCTTAGGAATAGAGTGTACAATCGCACGCTCCAGCGCGCGGAAGAACTCCTCGTTCGGCTCAACGGGAATATAGCGGATCACACCGCCGACCAT
>JBNLGT010000028.1:0-21257 GCA_050306195.1 Ensifer sp. | reverse complement strand
GGATAGGACGGGTTCGGGCACAAGACCACATCGCCCGGCGCAGTAATCGCCTGCGCCATATTGGCAAAGCCTTCCTTCGACCCAAGCGTGGCGACAACCTGCGTATCCGGGTTGAGTTTGACGCCAAAGCGGCGCTCATAATAGTTGGCCTGCGCACGCCGCAGGCCGGGAATACCTTTGGAAGCGGAATAGCCGTGCGTGTCGGGCCGCTGGACCGTTTCAATCAGCTTGTCGACAATAAACTTGTTGGTGGGCAGATCGGGATTACCCATGCCGAGGTCAACGATGTCCGCACCCGCCGCTCGCGCGCTCGCCTTCAAACGGTTGACCTGTTCGAAAACGTAAGGCGGCAAACGCCGGACTTTGTGAAACTCTTCCATCTTTGACCTCTTGAGCCATGCACGCTATTCACGCTGCATGTCCAACGAATTGGGGTTTGAGTTAGTCCGTCCAGGTCAAGCAAACCCCTTACTCAACCGCTCTTCAGGCACCTTCAGGAACAGCGCTGGAAAGCCGACGACAAGTGCGAAGGGTTAAATCGCAATTTTGGCGAAAAGCAAGCACTAATTCTCGATCTCCGCCGCCACGTCCTTCTCGTGATTTCGCGCCAGTTCACGCATCATGGCCAGACGCTTTTTATAAAGCGCATCGGAGCTGGAATTGCCGCTGCGCTCCGCGGCCAATGCTTCAAGCTCCGTCTTCATCCCAGCCGTCTCCTCGTCGCTCAACTGATCAGCTGCAGCTTCCAGTGGCCCGCCCAGTTTCGGATAGGCGCCCGTTTTGACAACCTGATTACCATCAACGCCATATGTCGCAGTTCCAAGCACGTCCTGCGTATTGGTGCAGCCACCAAGCAGGCAGCCTGCCAAAGCCAGAGCAACCAACGTGCCCGACATTCTTTCAATCACAAATCTCTCCTGCCGCCGCGCAAGCTGGCCTGCATAACCAATGATCCGCACGCACTTATTGCATTTACAAGTTGCGCAAATCTCTATGGAACTTGTAACCTTTTTTAGGCACAATGTAAAAACGACATAAAAAGAGTATCCGGGGAGGCGTCGTAAGTGGCCAGTGACAAGACAGAGTCAGGTGGCGAGAGCCCATTCCAAGCCTTCGATCCCAAGGCGATGGAAGCCTTTACGGTGAAAAACCCGGAAGAAATGGCGCTGAACCTTGCCCGTGCCGCCGAAAACCTCGGTAAAGCTGCCTCGGCCTGGCTTGAACCACGCGAAAAAGGCGAAAAGAACGATCTTATCGCTGAACCGCTTGCCGACATGGTGAAGACATTTTCCAAGATCGCCGAATACTGGCTCGCCGATCCGAAACGGACGCTTGAAGCCCAGACATATCTCTTTGGCAGTTATTTCCAAATCTGGTCAAACAGTATGCAAAAACTGTCCGGCGAGGCTGCTGCGCCGACAGGAAAGCCGGACAAGTATTTTCCCGACGAAGATTGGGAAAAGGTACCCTTCTTTGATTTTCTCAAGCAGGTCTATCTCGTTACAACGGAATGGGCCAAGAGGCTGGTCACCGATGCGGAGGGCCTTGACGAACATACGAGGCACAAGGCTGAGTTCTATGTCCGCCAGATTGCCGCTGCGATTTCCCCGGCCAATTTTGCTGTTACCAACCCAACTGTCTACCGCGAGACTGTCGCATCCAATGGCGAGAATTTTGTCCGTGGCATGAAAATGTTCGCCGAGGATATCGTTTCCGGCAAAGGTGACCTTCGCATCCGGCAGGTCGATGCCAGCAAGTTCGAGGTCGGAAAAAACATGGCAATCACGCCAGGCAAGGTAATTGCCGAAAGTGACGTGTGCCAGGTCATACAATATGACCCGGCGACAGAAGAAGTACTCAAACGCCCTCTCCTCATCTGCCCGCCATGGATCAATAAATTCTATATTCTCGATCTCAACGAGAAAAAATCCTTCATCAAATGGTGCGTGGAACAAGGCCACACAGTCTTTGTCATCTCATGGGTCAACCCTGACGAGCGCCATCGCAATAAGGACTGGGAAGCCTATGCGCGTGAAGGGATTGGCTTCGCCCTCGACACAATCGAGAAGGCGACCGGCGAGAAGAAGGTCAATGCCATTGGTTATTGCGTCGGCGGCACGTTGCTGGCCGCAACACTTGCTCTACATGCGGCCGAAGGCGATAAACGCATCAGATCCGCGACATTTTTCACCACCCAGGTAGACTTCACCTATGCGGGAGACCTGAAGGTTTTTGCCGACGAAGATGCCATTGAATCCATTGAAGACAGCATGAAGCCCTACGGCTATCTTGACGGCTCCAAAATGGCCATGGCTTTCAACATGCTCCGTTCCGCGGATCTGATCTGGCCCTACTTCGTCAACAATTACCTGCGCGGTCAGGACCCGATGGCCTTCGACCTGCTTTACTGGAATTCCGATTCCACCCGTATGCCGGAAGCCAACCACTCCTATTATCTGCGCAACTGCTATCTAGAGAACAACCTCACCAATGATCGAATGGTCATGGCCGGAAAGAAACTCAGCCTCTCTGATGTCAAGATACCGATCTATAACCTGGCGACAAAGGAAGATCACATTGCACCGGCAAAATCGGTCTTTGTTGGCAGCAGCTTCTTTGGCGGCGAGGTTGAGTATGTACTGTCCGGCTCCGGTCATATTGCTGGTGTGGTCAATCCTCCCTCAGGCGGCAAATATCAGTACTGGACCAACGGCGCGCCAGTCGGCGAGTTTGAAGACTGGATGAAAAACGCGTCGGAAACACCCGGCTCATGGTGGCCGCATTGGCATGCCTGGATTGAAACACAGAATGACAAACGGGTTCCCGCCCGCATTCCCGGGGGAGAAAACATCAATCCCATTGAGGATGCGCCTGGCTCCTTCGTTCGCGTAAGAGTCTGAAGTTAAATTGCAATTCGACCCTCCACTGGTTTCAGGCCATCTGATTGAGCGCTACAAGCGCTTCCTGTTTGACGCAACGCTCGATTCTGGAGAATCAATCACCGGCTCCTGCCCCAACACCGGATCAATGGCAGGTCTAACCACACCTGGCAGCCGTATCTGGATGTCGGTTCATTCGACCGAAAAGCGTAAATACGCACATGCCTGGCAATTAATCGAGGCAGACGGGACAATTGTCGGCATCAATAGCAGTCTCGCCAACAGGATTGCCGAAGAAGCATGGCATGATGGCAAGTTGAGTTTTCTCGCAGGCTACACGACATTGCAGCGCGAGCAAAAGTACGGCCGCAACTCCCGTATCGACCTGCTGCTGACTGCTGAAAATCGTCCGCCAGCCTATGTGGAGGTCAAGAATGTCCACTTTGTGCGTGAACCCGGCCTGGCCGAGTTTCCGGACACAAAAACGGCGCGCGGAGCCAAGCATCTTGAAGAACTGGGCGACATGGCGGAAACCGGAGCACGCGCCATCATGCTCTATGTCATTCAGCGCGGTGATTGCGACCGATTGAAGCTCTGCCGGGACTTTGATCCGGTTTACAGCGCCGCTTTCGACCGGGCAATTCAGCGCGGGGTTGAAGCCTACGCACTCAAATGTACACTGACCCCTTCGGAAATAACCGCCTCTGGCTTGATCCCGGTGGATGAACCCGGCATAGAATGACTTACAGGAATTTCAGACTGCCAAGAGGCAAAGGCACTTAATGGTCAATTACATAGAAGCAGCAGTTGCACCTTTGAAAAACACCGGCGCTATCCGCATTTATGGCCCAGACGCCTTTGAAGGTATGCGCCAGGCCTGTCAACTCACAGCGCGTTGCCTTGATGCCCTTGTCCCCATGGTGCAACCGGGTCTGACAACTGAGGCGATCGACCGTTTTGTTTTTGAATTTGGCATGGATCACGGGGCGCTTCCTGCCACACTGAACTATCGCGGCTACACGAAATCATGCTGCACCTCGATCAACCATGTTGTTTGCCATGGAATTCCCAACGACAAGCCGCTGAAGGATGGCGATATCGTCAACATTGATGTCACCTTTATTCTGGATGGCTGGCATGGCGATTCAAGCCGCATGTACCCGGTGGGCAATGTGAAGCGCGCTGGTATCCGCTTGATGGAAGTCACTCACGATTGCCTCATGAAAGGCATCGAGGCCGTGCGGCCCGGGGCCAAGACCGGCGCTATCGGTGAAGCCATCCAGCTATATGCTGAACAACAGCGCTGTTCAGTCGTGCGCGATTTCTGCGGCCACGGTGTCGGCGCTCTGTTCCACGATGCGCCCAACATTCTGCATTATGGGCGTGCAAGCGAAGGCCCGGAAATCCGTGAAGGCATGATTTTCACCATTGAGCCGATGATCAATCTTGGCCGCCCGCATGTCAAAGTCCTCTCCGACGGCTGGACAGCCGTCACCCGCGACCGTTCGCTGACAGCGCAGTACGAACACACTGTCGGCGTGACGGCCGATGGTTGCGAAATCTTCACCCTGTCGCCCGCTGGCCTCAACCGGCCCGGATTGGACTGAGAACCCGGAGTACAAAATGGGCGACGGCAGCGGCAAAAAGCAATCATCCGACGCGGCCGATAACCTGTTTGAAGAAGCTGATGAGCGTAGCTTCTTTGTCAGGCCAAAATCTCAATCAGGCAACAAGACTAAAACGCGCGGCAAAGCCGAAGTGCCCCAAATGCATTATCACGGTCATCGTGACCGGTTGCGCCAGCGTTTTCGCGACAATGGCGACACAGCGCTCGCCGATTACGAACTTTTGGAACTTCTACTTTTTCGCCTCATACCCCGGCGCGACACCAAGCCGATTGCCAAGGCCTTGCTCGACCGCTTCGGAACTTTGGCAGGTGTATTCGGCGCAGACGCCATACTGCTCCAAGAAATCAGCGGCGTTGGAGAGGCTGTCGCTCTCGACCTCAAACTGATGTCAGCGATATCGCACCGTACGCTCAAGAGCGACATCAAGGGCAAAACCGTGCTTTCGTCGTGGTCGTCAGTCATCGATTACTGCCATGCCGCTATGGCCTACGAAACACGAGAACAATTTCGCATTCTCTTCCTTGATAAGCGTAACGCATTGATTGCCGATGAAGTGCAACAGCGCGGCACGATTGATCACACGCCGGTTTATCCACGCGAGGTCGTCAAACGCGCGCTCGATCTGTCAGCGACTGCTATCGTTCTCGTGCACAATCACCCGTCCGGCGACCCAACGCCCTCGCGCGCCGATATCGACATGACCAAAATGATCATAGACACCGCTAAGCCGTTGGGCATCACCGTCCACGATCACATCATCATCGGAAAAGAAGGCCATGCCAGCTTGAAAGGTCTGAAACTTATTTAGACGGTCTCAGCTTACGCTCCAGCTCTGCCGCCTCACCTTCAGCAATGCGGATATCAAGGCTGACGGATCCATCTTCCAGGTCATCACGCCCGTCCACAATCGCGTGTTCATAGAGCCAGGGTAGAAGCGACATCCGGTCGGCTGGAACGACAACAGTCGTTTCGGTCAGAACGCCCGAAATGCGCCCGCCGATCTCTTCCAAAAGTGTATCTATACCCTCACCTGTCACCGCTGAAATCGGTACAATGGCGGGGTTACCCTCGGCTTTGGTTATGATCGCTTCGCGTGAGGCGTCATCCAGCCGATCAATCTTGTTCCAGACTTCCAGTATACGCGCCTCAGCATCTGCTCCTTCGATCCCAAGGTCAGCCAGAATGCGGGTCACGTCAGATGCCTGTGCATTGGCGTCGGGATCTGACATGTCGCGAACATGCAGGATAAGGTCTGCTTCCAGAACCTCCTCCAGCGTAGCGCGAAATGCGGCAACAAGGTGAGTTGGCAGGTTGGAAATAAAGCCCACTGTATCGGACAGAATGATCATCCGCCCCTGAGGTAGCTTCAGCCGACGCAGTGTCGGATCAAGCGTGGCAAAAAGCATGTCTTCCGCCAAAACACCCGAACCCGTAATCCGGTTAAACAGCGTTGACTTTCCGGCGTTGGTGTAGCCGACCAGGGCGACAATAGGGTGCGGCACCTTCTTGCGCTTGGCGCGATGCAGCGTCCGGGTACGGCGCACCTGTTCCAGCTCGCGCTCCAGCTTTACGATCTTGTCCTGCAGAATACGGCGGTCGGCCTCAATCTGTGTTTCACCCGGCCCGCCCATGAATCCAGCGCCGCCGCGCTGATGCTCAAGGTGGGTCCAGCTCCTGACCAGACGACCCTTTTGATAGTTCAAATGCGCCAGTTCAACCTGCAATCGGCCTTCCCGGGTGGAGGCACGACGACCGAAAATCTCCAAAATGAGGCCGGTTCGATCAATAACCTTGGCCTTCCACTCTCGCTCGAGATTTCTCTGCTGGACCGGCGTTAGAGGGTGATCGACAATCACCAGGCCAGCGTCATGCTGATCCAGCAACGCCCCAATTTCTTCCACTTTGCCCTGCCCCATCAATGTTGCAGGACGCGGCTGATTGACCGGGGCGATAAGGCTGGCGCTGATTTCAAGATCGATTGCGCGCGCAAGTCCGCACGCTTCTTCGAGCTTTGCTTCAGAAGTGCGCACTTCACCTGCAGCACTCCCGGAAGAGCTTTTCAAAACGGGAACAACGACGACCGCACGGTCGTCAAACCGATGCGGGCCTTCGCCATCATCATCAGGCCCGCTCGGGTTCAAATCTGTGTCGCTAATGGTTCAGACCTTTGTCAGGACGCATCGTCTGTTTCAAACAACTGCACGGGCTGGCCCGGCATAATGGTTGAAATCGCATGCTTGTAGACCAGTTGTGAATGACCGTCTCTGCGCAGCAATACGCAGAAATTATCAAAAGACGTTACAACCCCGGTCAACTTTACCCCATTAATCAGAAATATCGTCAGTGAAATTTTTTGCTTGCGAACTGTATTAAGAAACAAATCCTGCAAATTCTGAGAACGTTCCGCCATGCGCCGCTTCTTTCTTATTTTCCGGCTGTCATACCGGCATTCTTGTCCACGGGTCGGAAATCCTCTCACCCGTCCCAGATTATAGACGTATCAAATCGAAATCCATTCCGCAACGTTGAAAAAATCGCCGCCAATATAAGGAGCCCGATGACGGACCAATGGCCGGTAAAAATGGTCGGCGCTGAGCCTAAAAATACTGCAAGGTCACCCGGAAAAGCTGTTCCACATGCCGCACGGCGGACGCCGCAGCAAAAAGAACGATCCTGTCCTTGGCCTTGATTATCGCTGCTCCGTCCGGCTTGATGACCGTCTTGTCGCGGTAGATTGCGCCAATACGCACACCTGCGGGAAGCTCCAGATCACGCAATGGTTTGCCAACCAACGAGGACGTATCCAGGGCCTCACCCTCAACAATCTCCGCGGCGCCCTTCTGAATGGAGTAAACGGACCGAATACGACCCTTTCTAACATGTTGCAAAACGCGCGAGATGGTCACAGCACGCGGATTTACATGCGCATCGATACCCATCACCTTTGTAAACTCGTAATAGGTAGGATTATTGATCAGCGCCATATTTGACCCGCAGCCAAGGTTTTTCGACATCGCTGCACCCAGAATATTGGTCTGGTCATTATTGGTCAGTGAAATCATCAGGTCCGCGTTTTGGATATCAGCCTGATTGAGAATATTGTGATCCAGCGCTGAACCATTCAAAACAATTGTGCTGCGCAAGAGATCTGAAATTTTCGTCGCCCGCTCCTTGTCAGCTTCCAAGATTTTGACCTTGGTCTTAACCGGGCTGTTTTCAATCGCATTGGCGACGTAGAAGCCAATATTGCCGCCGCCAGCAATTACGATGCGGCGCGCCTCCTGCTCCTCATGTCCAAACAGGCCAAGTGTGCGCCGGATATGATCCTTGCCGCACACAGCATAGGCTATATCGCCAACCTCCAGCTGATCGCCAGAGCGCACCAAACTGAGCCGACCGTTCCGATAAATCCCGGTCACAGTTGCCTGCAAATCAGGGAAAAGCTGGCTGAGCTGTTTCAACGGGGTGGAAACAACCGGGCAATCCTCCATGCATTCAATCGCGAGCATTGCCACTGCGCCATCTGCAAATTTCACAATGTCATTCGCACCGGGATAGGAAATACGTTGAAGGACAGTTCGCCCAACCTCCACTTCGGGAGAAATTGTCACGTCGATTGGAATATGATCGCGGGAAAACAGATCCGAATAATGCGACTGCAAATAATTCTGCGCCCGGATACGCGCAATTTTGGTCGGTACATTGAACAGCGAGTGCGCTACCTGGCAGGCGACCATATTGACTTCGTCATATAGCGTGACCGCGATAATCATCTCGGCCTCGTCCGCACCTGCCCTCTTCAGAACATCGGGGTGGGCGCCGTGTCCCACATAGCCGCGGACATCCAGCGTTTGCGTGATTGCGGAAATCAGTGACGAGGACGTATCAATCACCGAAACATCATTGCCTTCCTGTGAAAGCACTTCGGCAATCCCGTACCCCACCTGCCCGGCGCCACAAATGATGACCTTCATAAATCCACTCTCAATTCAGTCCGCCATGCCGACAGTCTTCGCGACAATTAGAAACAGCGCGCTTATACACCCAGTGATTTGAGTTTGCGATGCAAAGCTGACCGTTCCATCCCTACAAATTCCGCCGTACGCGAAATGTTGCCGCCAAACCGGTTGATCTGCGCTACCAGATAATCACGTTCAAAACGCTCACGCGCCTCTCGCAACGGCAACGACATGATGTGCTGATCCCCTTCGGCAGCCACTTTCGGCAGGCTGTCAACCACATCAGGCGGCAACTTGTCCGCCGTTATATCGCCATTGCCGTCCTCTGGCTTTGTCAGGATAAGCACCCGCTCAATGACGTTGCGCAACTGACGCAAATTTCCGGGCCAGTCATGCGCCTGCAATACAGCCAGCGCATCATCAGTTACACGCAAAGGCTTCACGCCCGCCTGCTCACTCAGCTGTCGCATGAACGCATCGACCAGAAACGCGATATCCTCTCGTCGCTCGGCCAGCGACGGAACCCGAATCGGCACAACCGCCAGGCGGTGGAAAAGATCCTCGCGAAAAGCGCCGTCCTGTACGCGCCGTTCAAGATCGAGCGCGGTCGACGAAATGATGCGGACGTCGACCTTCACGCGTTTGGAGCCGCCAACGCGTTCAAACTGCTGCTCAACGAGAACACGCAAGATCTTGTTCTGCGTCTCGCGCGGCATCTCGCCCACTTCATCCAGATAGAGCGTTCCGCCATGGGCTTCTTCCAATGCGCCCGTCTTGCGCGCCTGACCCGGCATACCCTCTGTGCCAAACAGGGCGACCTCCATCCGTTCCGGCGTAATCGTGGCGGCATTGACCGCAACAAATTGGCCGTTCGCACGTAGTGATTTGGAATGGATAAGCCGCGCCACTTGCTCCTTGCCGGAGCCCGATGGACCGGAAATCATGATGCGGCTATTGGTCGGCGCAACGCGTTCAATCGTCTGGCGCAACTGGGAGACCGCTACCGACGTCCCGATCAGGTCACTGATTTCGCCGGAGCGCTTTTTCAGTTCACTGACTTCCTTCTTCAATTGAGAATTTTCCAGCGCCCGTTCTGCAATCAGGATCAGTCGATCGGCCTTGAACGGCTTTTCAATAAAATCATAGGCCCCTCTGCGAATGGCGGAGACCGCCGTTTCAACATTGCCGTGGCCGGAAATCATAACAACCGGCAACTCCGCATGCCTGCTCTTGATCTCATCAAGCAGCGCCAGACCATCTAGCTTGCTGCCCTGCATCCAAATATCCAGGAACACAAGCCGCGGAACGCGGTCGCTGATCGCCGCTAAGGCACTGTCAGAATCGAAAGCAACGCGTGTTTCGTGCCCCTCATCCGACAGGATACCGGAGACCGCCTCGCGGATATCCTCTTCATCATCGACCACAAGAATGTCAGACGCCATTTACCTTTTCCTTGACTTTCTCAGAGGGTACCCCGGCGACGCTCTCCCGCCGCGGCAAGTGCACACGAAACATAGCCCCGCGCCCATTATCAAAATCCGGCGGCGCGTCGTGCAGTTCCAGGCTGCCGCCATGTTCTTCTACAATCTTCTTCACGATGGCCAAACCAAGCCCAGTGCCCTTTTCACGCATGGTCATATATGGCTCCAGAAGCATGTGCCGGTTCTCAACCGGTAGACCCTTGCCGTTATCGATGACATCAACGGTAAATCGTCCGTTCGCGCCATCCTCCCGCGCACGCACCAGAACTTTTGGTGTTTCCGGCGCATTATCACCGGACACGGCCTCAATGGCTTCGACGGCGTTCTTCACCAAATTGCTAAACGCCTGTCCAAGCATACGTGCATCAAACAACCCCTCAAGGGGAACATCGCCAAACTCTTTTTCAAATTTGACATGCGTCGTTCCCATCTCATGCAGAAAGACAGAATCTTTCAGCACAGAGCGAAGGTCGCCTTTTTCCATGGCCGGTTTGGGCATGCGCGCAAAGGAGGAGAACTCGTCGACCATACGGCCAATGTCACCAACCTGCCGCACAATTGTTTCCGTACATTGATCGAATACGTCGCGATCATCCGGATCTATCTGTTTTCCATAGCGTCGTCTGATCCGTTCGGCAGACAATTGAATGGGCGTCAGGGGGTTCTTGATTTCGTGGGCAATACGGCGCGCCACATCAGCCCAGGCCGTTGAACGCTGAGCGATCACGAGATCCGTAATGTCATCAATCGTGATCACCCACGAGTTCTTGCCTTCGTGGGATTCCTCTCGCGTAACCTGGACATTCAAGGAACGCTCCCGACCACCAATCGTCAGATTGATCTGCTTGCGATAGGCCCTGCGTCCACGCCGCATTGCCTCTTCAAAAACGGCGCTGACATCGGGCGCTTTTTCGCCCAGCCTCACACTCGTCGCGCCAATTTTGGTTTTGCCGAGATAAACTTCCGCCGCAGAGTTGGCGACATTGACCTGGCCATCTTCATCAACACCAATCACCGCTGGGGTCACGCCAGACAAGACAGCTTCAATGAAGCGTCGGCGATCATCCACCTCATCCTTGGCCTCCAGAATTTCATCCCGCTGGGTTCTGATTTCCGAAATCATCTTGTTGAACGTTCTGGACAGATTGCCCACGTCGCCATCGGCCGCACGCACCGGCACCAAGACATTCAGGTTCCCCGAGGCCACACTGTCAGCCGCGCTAATAAGAAGGCGAATGGGTCTCACAATCCGGTCAGCAATGGCGATTGCCGCCCAAATTGCCGCCAACAATGCAATCAGAGCAAAGCCCAGATAAAGGATACCGAAAGCGACCTGGAGTGATGTCCGGCCTTCCTCCATCGCCTTGTACTCAGCCGTGTTGGCCTCCATCATATGGAGGGAATCCATCACATCCGGGTCAACGGCGCGAATTGTGTAAAGATGCGCGCCAGGTATGTTGTCGATCTTCATGACCGCGCCAACCAGATTTGTGACACCCGGCGGAATCAGCGTCGGTTTTCCCTGCACCGAGCTTTCCAGCGCATCCTTGGGAATTGCCGGCAATCGGCGGTCGGTCTCGGTATCCGCTTCCAGCATGACAGACCCGTCGCCGCGCACCAAAAAAGCGCCCAGCATGCCGCGGCCCTTCGCCTGGCGCGTCATCAACTGCTGGAACCCGTTGCGATCCAGAACATAAAGCGAGCGAGCGCGTTCCAGGTCAGCAGCCATGGAAGCTGTCTGCCCCTGAAGATAGCTCGCATTCTCCAGCACATAGGCTTGGGCAACATTGATCGAGGACGAGACAATGGATTGCGTTCTCAACGAAAACCAGCGATCAAGGCCCGCATCCAGCGTAATCGCAGCGAAAATGGCGACAAGCAAAGCCGGCGTCAGCGCAACGACGGAAAAAAGCGAAACGATGCGAACATGCAGCCGCGCCGCAGCGCGCCCCCGCCTGCGTGCTTTCAAAAGCCGCGCAACTTCACGACCAATTAGATAAACAAGTCCGAGAACAAATGAACCGTTGATGACCGCAGACGCAATCACAACATTGGTTTCGGGCTCAACGGGCGTGAAACCAAGCAGCACAAATAGCGTCACGACGGCGCTGATTAGAGCGCCTCCGGCCAAAATCAGACCTGAGAGCGCGAAAATTGCCCGGCGATCCGTTGGACCGCCCAATTCGTCGTCTTCCCCCGAGGCAACCTGTGCCAACATGAATTTCACCCCAACTTCGCCTGGAAGACGTACGACCCAGCCGTTTTATTCCAAAACACACTGGCTACAGTGTCGTCACAAGGAATCACTCCTCCATGATCGTTGCTTTCAAGCAACGCATTGTGGCGAAATTGCAACGCACTGCCGGGGGTGTCAAGGGTTACGGGCGCTTCGATAAACGGTAACGCCCAGTTCGCGTATTTTTTTCCGCAAAGTATTCCGGTTGAGACCCAGTATTTCCGCCGCCTTGATCTGGCTGCCGCGCGTAGCTGTCAGCACAGCAAGAATGAGCGGATATTCCATTTCGTGCAGAACGCGCTCGTAAAGACCTGCCGGCGGGAGGTCCTCTCCAAAGCTGGAGAAATAGCCGCGCATATTCTCTTCGACCGCCTGACTAATCGTCACCGGTCCGCTTCGACCTGCTCCCTTTTCCAAGGGGCTGTCAGGAACATCAGAACGCAATTCGGTTTCTATGATCTCCCGCGAAATGACGTCCTGCGGATAGAGCGCAGTTAACCGCCGGATCAGGTTTTCCAGCTCGCGCACATTGCCCGGCCAGGGGTATTCCTTCATCATCTCCAATGCGTCGCCGTCAAAACGCTTGGTATCAAGCCCCTCACGCTCAGACTGCTGTACGAAGTGACGGACAAGATCAGGAATGTCTTCTGCGCGATCTCTCAACGGAGGCAAGCGAAGCGGAACCACGTTCAGGCGATAATAGAGATCTTCGCGAAACAGACCCTGATTGATCAACTGCTTCAGATCCTTGTTGGTGGCCGCCACAATGCGGACATCCGTACGGATCGGCGTGCGCCCGCCGACTGTCGTATATTCACCCTGCTGCAAAACGCGCAAAAGGCGGGTCTGCGCATCCATCGGCATGTCGCCGATTTCGTCGAGAAACAAGGTGCCGCCTTCAGCCTGTTCAAAACGACCCTTGGAGCGGTTTTGCGCCCCTGTGAACGCGCCCTTTTCATGGCCGAACAGTTCAGATTCGATCAGGTCACGTGGAATAGCCGCCATGTTGATTGCGACAAACGGCCCATTTCGCCTTTTGCCGTAGTCATGCAAAGCACGGGCAACCAGCTCCTTGCCAGTTCCCGATTCCCCGGTAATCATTAAGGTCAGATCCGTCTGCATCAGGCGCGCCAGCACACGGTAGATTTCCTGCATGGCGACAGACCGGCCAACCAGCGGCATACCGTCCTGCTGGTCGTCTTCCAGACTTTCGGCCTTGCGTTTTGGCTCCGCCAGCGCCCTGCCAACAATCGAGATCATTTCGGTCAGATCAAAAGGCTTGGGAAGATAGTCATAAGCTCCCTTTTCCGAAGCCTTGATCGCCGTCATAAATGTGTTCTGCGCGCTCATAACCAGAACAGGAAGTTCAGGACGCGACTTCTTGATCCGCGGCAGAAGGTCGAAAGCGTTTTCATCCGGCATCACAACATCTGTAATTACGATGTCGCCTTCCCCTGCGGAAACCCAACGCCAAAGCGTTGCCGCATTTGATGTTACACGTACATCATACCCGGCGCGGCTCAGCGCCTGATTGAGAACCGTACGAATAGCTGCGTCATCGTCCGCGACAAGAACCGTTGCACCCGTCATTGATCATTTCCTGCATTTTCAATTGTTACGTCGTCAGCGGATGCAGCGGTTGAAACCGGCATCAACACCCTGAATGTCGTTCGATTTGCCTGGCTTTCACATTCCACAATCCCGCCATGCGCGCCGATAATTTTGGCGACCAGAGCCAGACCGAGCCCAGAACCGTTGGTTTTTGTCGTAATAAACGGATCGAACAGGTGGGGCAGCAAGTCCTGCGGCACACCGGGACCGTTGTCATGAATGCAAAATTCCAGTGGCAGAGAAACCTTCTCCCTCGATCCCGCAACGGAAAGGCGAATGCCCGGCCTGTATGCGGTTGATAGAATAATTTCGGCGTCCGGACGTCCGGCAACAGCCTCGGCCGCATTTTTGATCAGGTTCAAGAACACCTGAACAAGCTGGTCGCGATTGGCAAAGACCGGTGGCAGAGAAGGGTCGTAGTTCTCAACAATCTTTACATTGCGGGCAAATCCGGCTTCCGCAATGGCCTTCACGCGGTCAAAGACCGTATGAATATTGATCGGCACGCGGTCCACCGGCCGTTCATCAGAAAAGACTTCCATCCGATCAACCAACGACACAATCCGGTCGGTCTCATCGCAAATCAGTCGTGTCAGCGCGCGATCATCTTCTTCCACGGAACTCTCAAGCAACTGGGCAGCGCCGCGAATGCCGGAAAGCGGGTTCTTGATTTCATGCGCCAGCATCGCCGCAAGGCCGCTGACTGATCGAGCCGCCGCCCTGTGGGTCAACTGCCGGTCGATTTTATCGGCCATGGAGCGTTCCTGGAAGACAACAACCACCGAACCTGGCAACGGATTAACCGGTGCGACATAGATATCGACAAGCTTGTCAGCCCCAAGGCGTGGAGAACTCAGGTCCACCCGATATTCATTCACCGGCGCACGGCGTTCGCGCACCTGCTCAATCAACGCCAGCAGCGGGCTGCCAAAGGGAATAACCGCTTCAACGACATAGCGGGAAAGATGCGCCGCGCTGGCGCCAAAAAAGTTCTCCGCTTCCCAATTGGCAAACGCGATATACCCATCGCCATCCACCATGATGACGGGGTTCTGTATCGCGTTCAGTACCGAAAGCGCCAACGCCTCCAGCCTCTCGCTGCCGCCCTTGTTGCCACTTGCCCAACTCATGCCGCTTCACATTCCTTTGCTCCTGCGGGCGCACCGCGGGATTCCTCGTTCAACAACGCCGCCCTCACCCGGCGGATAACGTCTTCCGCATCGCGCGTGGTCATGATCTCACCGCGCTCAACCGCTGAAAGCCCAACTGTATTGTGATCCAGATACCAACCAACATGTTTGCGGGCGTGCCGCACAGCCATCTCCGCTCCATAGAGTGAAAGCATGCTGCGGTAATGTTCCTCAAATATGTCAGCGACCTGCCCGGCATCCGGTCGGGTTGACACTCCAGCAATGACACCAGGCATCCAAGGCTGCCCCTGCGCTGCACGTCCTACCATCACCGCATCCGCACCTGACCGGCTCAAAATGTCGCGCGCATCCCGCTCATCCTTGACATCCCCGTTGGCGACAAGCGGAATGTCAATCGCCTCCCGCACCCGGCGGATAGCATCCCAGTCAGCCTTTCCGTCATAAAACTGCATACGGGTTCTGCCGTGAACGGTAATCATGGCAACACCGGCCGCTTCGGCACGACGCGCAATCTCTGGCGCATTCATGGATTGATCATCCCAGCCCAATCGCATTTTCACCGTTACAGGCACCGTAACCGCTCCAATGACTGCCTCCACCAGGCCGAGCGCATGATCCGGATCACGCATCAGCGAAGCGCCGCAATACCCACCGGTTACTTTCTTCGCCGGGCACCCCATGTTGATATCGATGATTTGAGCGCCCTCGTCTTCGGCCAATCTGGCCGCCTCAGCCAACCAATGGGGCTCGCGTCCCGCCAGTTGAACCATATGCGGCGAAGTCGAGCTTCGCTGCATGCGGATGCGCGATTCCCGCGTATCCTTGAGCAGTTCACGGCTCGCAATCATCTCTGTCACGGTCAAGCCCGCCCCAAAACGCCAGGCAAGCTCGCGGAAGGCCAAATCACTTACCCCCGACAGTGGCGCAAGAAGCACCCGGTTGCGGAATTGCAGGCCTCCGACAACAAAAGGATTTGATAACGCCACATGCGGCAAATGATTAACTTTCGATCATATTCAACTTATGCACCTTTTTTAGACACAACCTCGCTTTTTGCCAAGCGTTTTGTCAGTGCGCTGGCAATTTTTCGGCAGCTGCTGGAAAAGGGGGCAAAATACAATTAGAGGGTCAATGAATGAACTTGCATTGGCCATGATCACGGCAAGATGGGCATTTGAATGGCTTCGGAGAAATTACAATTTGCTTTTGTCGTCGTCGCAGCAGGGCGCGGCGAACGTATGGGCGCCAGCGCCAACGGCCCCAAACAATATCGTCTTCTCGGCGACAAGCCGGTCATTCGTCACAGTATCGAACAGATTTTAAAATGGCCCAAGACAGGGCCGGTCCTCTTAGTCATTCACGAGGACGACGTCGATCTTTGTGAAAACGCCCTGGCCGGACTTCAAGGTCGCGACCGCATAAGCCTCACCTTTGGCGGCAAGACCAGACAGGAATCGGTCTTCTTGGGCCTGAAGGCCCTGGAAGGCACAGGATGCGAGGCCGTCATGATACATGACGCCGCCCGACCGTTCATTGACAGTGACCTGCTGGATAGAATCGCCGAGCCCGTCCTGAAAGGCAGTCTCGGCGTCATACCGGCAATACCCGTAACCGATACGCTGAAACGGGGCGCTGACGGCGTTATTGCTGTGACTGTAGACAGGCAAGATCTTTATGCCGCACAAACACCGCAAGCCTTTGATTTTGTAACAATACTTTCTGCACACAGACATGCCGCCGAGGCCACAGATACACAATTCACAGACGACGCCTCCATCCTCGAATGGGCTGGAAAACCGGTAAGGCTCGCGGAAGGTACGGCCGATAATGTCAAATTAACACTGCAACGCGATTTGGATATCGCTGAGGAAAGGATGTCAACGCGCATGGTACCCGATGTACGCTGCGGCAACGGTTACGACGTTCACCAGCTTGTACCGGGTGACGGCGTGACGCTCTGCGGCGCATTCATTGCGCATGAAAAGTCGCTGTCCGGCCATTCGGATGCGGATGTCGCCCTGCACGCCTTGACGGACGCGTTGCTTGCCACCTGTGGCGCGGGCGACATAGGTGACCATTTTCCGCCAACCGACCCGCAATGGAAGGGCTGCGCGTCTTCTGTCTTCCTCACTCACGCCGCTAAAATCGTACGTGAAAATGGGGGCGTCATCACCAATGCTGACGTTTCCATTATCGCGGAGAGACCCAAAATCGGACCGCATCGCAATCAGATGCGCAAAAATCTCGCAGATATGCTAGGAATCGAAACCGAACGGTGTTCAGTAAAGGCGACCACCAACGAGAAAATCGGCTTTGCTGGCCGCGAAGAAGGTATCGCGGCCATAGCAACAGCAACAGTCATTTATGGAGCAATCCAACCATGAGTCAAAATGCCGATGTTATGGAGCTGGCCCGCCAGGTTCTGGATGCCTGCCGCAAACGAAAGATCATGATCGCCACCGCCGAGTCTTGTACGGGCGGCCTGCTGGCGGCTGCACTGACTGAGTTGCCCGGCTCATCCGCAGTATTCGAGCGCGGTTTCGTGACCTATTCCAACGACGCCAAGATCGAGCTTCTGGGTATTTTTCCAATCACGCTCAAGCAGCACGGTGCGGTTTCAGAAGAGACCGCCATGGAAATGGCTCATTGCGCGCTTGTTCGCTCAGAAGCAGGCTTGGCGGTTGGCATTACCGGAATAGCGGGGCCCGATGGCGGATCGGCAGACAAGCCGGTTGGTCTCGTCCATATTGTCGCCAAGCGCTATGATGGCCTCCTGCTCCACCGCGATCTCCATCTGGGTGATATCGGGCGTTCTGCCATTCGCATGGAAGCAGTCAGAAATGCACTCGAGATGCTTTTGAAACTGGCGGCGACCGAGGCTGAACAGTAAACACTGTCAGCTGTAGATCACGCCCGCCCGCTTTTCAAAAGCGTCTGTGAACATCGCAAAAGCCTTTTCAAACATCGCGCCCATGATTGCGCCCAGGACCCGGCTTTTGAATTCATAATCAATAAAAAAGTCGACCTCGCAACCGCCTTCCCCCGCAGGTAAAAAGCGCCAGCGGTTTTCGAGATAACGAAACGGCCCGTCAATATACTGGACGTCGATCGCCCGCTCGTTCTGGTTCAGCAGGACCTGGGTCGTAAATGTTTCTCGAATAGCCTTGTAGCCTACTGTCATGTCGGCAATCAGCAGGATCTTGCCATCACGTTCCTTCCGGCTCCGCACCGTCAGTCCTTCGCAAAGTGGCAAAAACGCTGGATATTTCTCAATATCAGCCACCAGTGCGAACATTTGCTCTGGCGTAAACGAAACAATGCGGCGGGTTTGAAACTTGGGCATGGCGCAGATTTATGAACGCTTGTCCAGAAGCGCAAGCAGCTCAGCCGTTTCCGCATGCGATTTCAACATCAAAACCGGCACGGCGTCTGCGTATCGCTCAAACATCTGTCGAATACGTGGGGCTTGATCACGCTCAAAATTCCAAACATAGCTGAGAAATTCCCAGTCCATTTTCTCCGGACAACCCGGCGCCATCTCGGGGCGAACCTGCCCCATAAGCCGCAGCCAACGTTTCAGAACACCCAATATGGATGTCAACCGCGACGGACGTATCCAGATGGCAAACTCAGCACGTTCAAGCCGGACATTCATCGTTCGCGGCCCACTGCCATCAAATATCCATCGCGCTCCAGCAACAGCATCGCACATCAGCCGTAGCTGTTCTTCCTCACCGCGCAACTGCCATCCGGGAAGCCATAATATGTCCCGGTCCATGGAGATGTAGCGCCAGCCAAAACGGGCCGCCAGTTTCTGCGCAAGCGTGCTCTTGCCGCTGCCGGAGCACCCAACAATCATCACGCGTTCCACCGTTGGCAGAACCGCTGCCGCTTGTTCGATACTAACGAGATTCACCTGAGCCGCCCCCAAAAGAACGGTGAAAATACGCAATCACGCTTGAATTGCAACCAAACAACCACAGGCTGCAGAATCGAAATTCCCCCTAGGCAAACACATCCGCATCCACGGTGGCGGCCTCCCTGTCCGCCTGATAGCGCTGCACCATGAGCACAGCAGGCAATGATATAGCCAAGACATCCAAGGAGCTTTTCACCAAATTGACGGCGACATTGACCGCAAGTAACGGATAGTCATCGACCATCTCGCCCCCGGCAAAAAGACTGCTGCCCACATAAACTGTTACCAGAACAAGGGTCGCAATCGGTATGAGGCCCAAGCCAACATATTTGGCAAAGACGGCCAGAAATGACTTTCGACCCCGCCGTAGCGCCGCCCCAAGCCCTTTCTCTTCGCCCGACAAGTGTGCAGGCAGCCATGTTCCCAACAAAGTATAAATAAGCGGGTGAACGACTAATAAAAACAAAAGTACACCCAGAGACAATGTCACGAACTTATCGACCTCCGCAACAAAAGAGAGCAAAGAAAAGCCAATTAAAACAGTAAAGATGAAGGACAAACCGATAATAAATACGGACTTTAGAGCATATAAAAGAAAATTCGAAATTTTTCCCGGCGTCATTTGATTCATCGGGACATTAAATAGTATCGACCGTTGTACGTAATAAGTAATCCACAAAGCCACGAATAGCTCAGCGCTCGTCACCCTGGTCAGCAGTTCAAGATCGTCGACGACGCCAACCGCCGTCAATACAAATACGAAAGCAGCGAAAGTAGTCCAATCCCGCCTTATCATTGAAAATGTTTGTTCAAGCATATCGTCCCCGAAAACATAGAAATAGCGCGGAAGTTATACAATCCCCGCCTTCAAATCCAACAGTTTTGAGAGACAACCTACTCTGCAGCTTGCAGCTTTTTCGCGCGGGCTGCCCGCAGCCGGGCAAAGTCGTCGCCAGCGTGATGCGACGAACGGGTGAGCGGTGAGGATGCAACCATCAGGAAGCCTTTTGTGTAGGCCACCTGTTCATAGGATTTGAACTCCTCCGGCGTCACAAACTTTTCTACCTTGTGATGTTTGCGCGTCGGCTGAAGATATTGACCGATCGTGATGAAATCCACATCCGCCGTGCGCAAGTCGTCCATCAATTGCAGCACTTCGTGACGCTCTTCACCAAGTCCCACCATAATGCCGGATTTGGTGAACATGGTGGGGTCGATTTCCTTCACCCGCTGCAACAGCCGAATGGAATGGAAATAGCGCGCGCCGGGACGCACCGTCAGATAGTTCGAGGGCACTGTTTCCAGATTGTGATTGAACACATCAGGCTTGGCCGCCACGACCCGCTCCAGAGCACCGGGCTTGCGCAGGAAGTCCGGCGTCAGAATTTCAATCGTGGTTTCCGGCGAGGCGTCGCGGATGGCGAAGATCACTTTTTCAAAGTGCTCCGCGCCTCCGTCTTCTAGATCATCACGATCCACCGAGGTAATCACCACATGGTTCAGGCCCATCTTCTTGACGGCCTTGGCCACATTGGCGGGTTCATCCAGATCAAGCGCCAGTGGCCGCCCTGTCGAAACATTGCAGAAGGCGCAGGCGCGCGTGCAAATCTCGCCCATGATCATGAACGTGGCGTGTTTCTTGTCCCAGCATTCGCCAATGTTGGGGCAACCGGCCTCTTCGCACACGGTCACGAGGTTATGACCCTTCACGATCTCGCGCGTTTCCTGATAGCCTTTGGAGACCGGCGCTTTCACGCGGATCCAGTCAGGTTTCCGCGCCACCTCGTTATCCGGCTTGTGAGCCTTTTCGGGATGGCGAACGCGTTTTTCGGGATTTTTCACCGAGTCGAGAATCGTGACCATTGGAGGTCCTTTATTTCTTCACGAGTTTCACAATGAAGAGAAGGATGACCGCACCGACAAAGCCGTTGATCAGGTAATTGACAATGCCCATTCCCAGCGAGATGCCGAGACGCGGCAAAACCAAACCTGCAATCGCAGCTCCGACAATGCCGATGATGATATTCATCAAAATGCCGTAGCTCATATTCATGAACTTGCCAGCCAGCCACCCTGCGATGCCGCCAACAATAATGGCTGCAAGCCAGCCTACACCCATTCCACCCATCATCATTTGTCTGCTCCTTGTTTGATCAGGCGTTCAGCGCACGCCCGTAGGCGTCGAGAACACTCTCTTTCATCATCTCAGAAAGTGTCGGATGCGGGAAGACCGTGTGCATCAACTCTTCTTCCGTTGTTTCAAGATTCATCGCAACAACAAAACCCTGAATGAGTTCAGTGACTTCCGCACCGACCATATGCGCGCCCAAAAGTTCGCCCGTCTTCTTGTCAAAGATCGTCTTGATCAGACCATTATCCTCGCCAAGCGCAAT
>JBNLGT010000027.1:0-29911 GCA_050306195.1 Ensifer sp. | reverse complement strand
CGCCTGGCGCATTTCTTCAAGGCGCATCAGATAGCGGTCATAGCAGTCGCCATTCTTGCCGATGGGCACGTCGAATTCCATCTCGGCGTAGCATTCGTAAGGCTGAGCTTTACGCAAATCCCACGCAGCGCCCGTTGAGCGCAGCATCACGCCGGAGAAGCCCCAGGCCCACGCGTCATCAAGGCTGACAACGCCAATATCGACGTTACGCTGCTTGAAAATACGGTTCCCAGTCAGCAGAGCCTCGAGATCGTCAATGACCTTCGGAAACGCATCCGCCCACTTGCCGATATCGTCCACGAGTTCAGGCGGCAGATCCTGATGAACACCACCTGGACGCACGAATGCTGCGTGCATGCGCGCGCCGCAGGCCCGCTCATAAAACACCATCAGCTTTTCGCGCTCTTCAAAGCCCCAGAGAGGCGGCGTCAACGCGCCCACATCCATAGCCTGTGTGGTGACATTGAGAAGGTGAGAGAGGATGCGGCCGATTTCGGAAAAGAGTACGCGGATCAACTGGCCGCGGATAGGCACTTCAGTTCCCGTCAGCTTTTCAACAGCAAGCGCAAACGCATGCTCCTGATTCATCGGCGCCACATAGTCGAGCCGGTCGAAATAAGGAACCGCCTGAAGATAGGTCTTCGTCTCGATCAACTTTTCGGTGCCGCGATGCAGAAGCCCGATATGCGGGTCCACACGCTCAACGATTTCACCGTCCAGCTCCAGAACAAGACGCAACACGCCATGCGCCGCCGGATGCTGCGGTCCAAAGTTGATATTGAAATTGCGGACGTTATGTTCTGTCATCGTCTCGCGCCCCGTGCGCCTTTCAAAAAATCTTGCTCAATCAGCCGTGGCTGAAACCTGTCCGATCAGCTCGGCTTCGACGCCTTTTCATCGCCCGGAAGCACATATTCCGTGCCCTCCCAGGGAGAAAGGAAATCGAAGCTGCGAAATTCCTGACGCAGCGCCACCGGCTCGTAAACGACCCGCTTGGCTTCATCATCATAGCGAACTTCGACATAGCCTGTTGTCGGAAAATCCTTGCGCAGCGGATGACCCTCAAAACCGTAATCCGTGAGGATACGGCGAAGATCCGGATGGCCGGCATAGAGAATTCCGTACATGTCGTAGGCTTCACGCTCAAACCAGTCTGCGCCCGGATAAACCATCGTGGCGGACGGGATCATCTGATCCTCGCCCACTGCCGCTTTAACGCGAATACGCTGGTTCTGCCGCGGAGACATCAGGTGGTAGACTGAATCGAAACGCAATTCGCGCTCGGGATAGTCCACTCCGGTAATATCAATGAGATTGATAAAGCCGCAGCTCACATCGTCGCGCAGGAAGGTCAACAAATTGATCAGACCTTCAGGCGTCGTCTCAACCGTCAGTTCACCGTGAGCAACCTCACTGGCGATAACGAGATCAGACTTCGTTTCGCTGATATAGGTCTGCAGTTCGTTCAGGGCTTCGCTCATATTATTATTGCTCCCCAACCCTAGCGCTCAATCGTGCCGGTGCGGCGGATCTTTTTCTGCAAGAGCAGCACACCGTAAAGCAGCGCTTCGGCCGTGGGCGGACAGCCAGGCACATAAATGTCGACAGGAACCACACGGTCGCAACCACGCACGACCGAATAGGAATAGTGGTAGTAGCCGCCGCCGTTGGCGCAGGAACCCATGGAAATAACATAACGCGGCTCAGGCATCTGGTCATAGACCTTGCGCAAAGCCGGGGCCATCTTGTTCGTCAGAGTGCCTGCTACAATCATCACATCCGACTGACGCGGTGAGGCGCGCGGCGCAAAACCGAAGCGCTCGCCATCATATCGCGGCATGGACATCTGCATCATTTCAACAGCGCAGCACGCAAGACCAAAGGTCATCCACATCAGTGATCCGGTGCGCGCCCAGTTGATCAGCTCATCGGTCGAGGTGACCAGAAACCCCTTGTCGGCAAGTTCGTTGTTGATCTCACCGAAAAACGCATCATTGGCGCCAACCGGCTGCCCGGTCGTGGGATCAATGATCCCTTTGGGCTGCGGGGCAACCAATGTCGCGTTGCTGGATGTCACTCCCATTCGAGTGCTCCCTTTTTCCATTCGTAGATAAAGCCGATAGTCAACACGCCAAGGAAGACCATCATGGACCAGAAGCCGAACCAGCCGATCTTGCTGAACGAAACCGCCCAGGGAAAGAGGAAGGCGACTTCCAAGTCAAAGATGATGAAAAGAATCGACACGAGATAGAAGCGGATGTCGAATTTCATACGCGCGTCGTCGAAGGCATTGAAACCGCACTCATAGGCAGACAGCTTCTCAGAGTCGGGAGCCTTGAAGGCCACGGCAAACGGCGCGATCAACAGCGCCAGGCCGATTACCAGAGATATACCTATGAAAATTGCGATCGGAATATAGGAACCGAGAAGTTCAGTCATTTCAATCCGCCCCTGGCCACCGTGGATGTTGCCATTGCCCTTGCTGGCTCCGGCTGGCGACCCGTTTGTTACATCGCGTCGTGGTTAGCGCAGCCTGCGCTTTCGTGCAAGCCGCTTGCCGATAATTCCTTAGTTGCATCTAACAGATTATCAAGCCGCCGGGGAAATTTCGCCTTCAAATTTTGATGAATGGCAATTTATTTCATATCGCTGTGGACGGCCATAAGGCTAAAAGCCGCAACCGACGGAAAGAAAAGGAAGAATCACAAAACAGCGCACCGCGTGGTGTGCTGCATGAAGTGATCATTTCTTGAAGAGAAATGGCGCGAGTGACGGGGCTCGAACCCGCGACCTCCGGCGTGACAGGCCGGCACTCTAACCAGCTGAGCTACACCCGCGCATTTTCCGAAGCGGCGGAAGTTGTGTGCCGCGTCGTTGTGAGCGGCTGATTAAGCTGTTCCCCATTGAGTGTCAAGCGTGATCGAACACAAAAATGGACCGCCTGTAAAAATAATTCGCTTAGCTCTCTTTTGCCCGTGTATGGCGTCAACCGTGGCAGTCTGCAGAGCGGCAGAATAAAAGGCGTGTGGATGCCGGCCCAAACAGCATGCGCCGTGAGGCGAGGCCCCGCCTCTTTCAACGCCATACGCAAAAATGACGCTCGCAAGAAATTTAAAAAAGAGCAGGCCGTCACACCTGCTCTGTTGGAAGTAAGGTCACATTTCGAAAATGCGGAATCATTTCCACTTACGATATTATTTGCAGCCTTTACTCATCCGGGCATTCTCAATTGCTTGAACCTTACCCTTCGCGACAGCAACATCGCCTTCCTTGTCACCACCGAACACACTGGAGGCCGGGACACCAATCAAAAAGACCCCGACAGCATCGCCTGTCGCCGCCTGATTTTGCTCTTTTGAAACCGCCGCCAATTTGAGCTGTTCCTTCAGTAATTCCTGATCCAGCTCCTTGCAGCTCAGATTCGTGTAGGCTCCCATTGGAATATCAACAGGTACGATGGCATCCGGTCGTTTTGCACAAGACGCCAGAATGGCAAGCGGCAAAATTAGAGCAAGTTGTTTGCGCATGAAGTCCCCCCTTGAACGCATTACAATCCCCGGTAGGGATAATGCACGTTTCTACCGTTAGGGGAATATGGAATATTGAACTCAGCGCGAGATTGCGCCGAAAGCGCTCTGTAAATCTTCAGAATGTAGAAAAAAGCTTGGAGAAGAATGGTGGGCGATGAGAGACTCGAACTCCCGACATCCTCGGTGTAAACGAGGCGCTCTACCAACTGAGCTAATCGCCCGCCCGCGTTGGTGTGCGTCATCTATGCGGAACCGCCCTGATCTGCAAGGGGGTTTTTGCGGTTTTTTCAATTTTTTTTTGAAAGCCCCGGGAAACATGGTTTGGAGGGCAGGATGTCCCCTGCCCTCCAAGCGCGCTATCGGCTTCTATTTCAGTTCTGCACGACGTTCGTTGCGCGACTCGTGCGTCATGATGAAAAGAGACGCGCCGAGAATCAAAAGCGCACCCAGCCAAAGCGTGCCTGCGGGCGCGTAACCGAAGGCAATCCAGCCCGCCAAAACATTCAACGGTAATTTAAGATCGTCAAAAGGCTGTACGTAAGCAGCGTCAGCAGAGTAGTAGGCGCGGGTAAGCAGATATTGCGCAGCAACCGTCAATAAGCCTGCCAGAGCAAACAGACCGAGTGTTGCGCCGGTCGGCACGGCGAGGCCCGAGGCCAGAGCCAAACCACCATTGATGGGTGTGAGCAGCACCAAGAGCCACACGGTGATTGATTCTGGCGATTCTTCAGAAGTCAGGCTTTTTGTGTAGAGCGACGAAGCGCCCCACAGCAAAGCAGCCGCCACGGGCAATAGCGCTGCCCAACTGAAGGCATCTGACCAGGGTTGCAGAATAATCATTGCACCCAGAAAGCCGGTTGCCGTTGCTCCCCAACGGGCGGCTCCCACTTTTTCACCCAGGAATATCCGCGCGCCGACAATGATGAAAAACGGCGAGGTCATGACCAGCGCGATGGCCTGCCAGATCGGGACCGTTGCCAGCCCCATAACCCAGAGCTGTACGCCGGATGCGGCCAGAATCACCCGCACCAGATGGCTGAATGGCTGGCCGGTGCGCATGACCCCAAGGCCAGTGCGTAAAAGGTAGGGTATGGAGAAGACGAGAGCGAATCCATATTGCCAGAAAGCTGCCGACACGGACGGGAAGCCCATGACCATTGTCAGCCACTGGATGACAACATTCAGCGCGGCAAACAATACACCCGAGGCAATCATATAGACCGCGCCCGAAATTGCGGGAGAATTACGTAGATTGAGAACAATCTGATTCATGTCTTTTTTCCTTCAAAAAGGTCAACACAAATCAGGGCATGAGAATACGGCGCGACCCCGCCGGCGGCGCTTGAGCCGCGAACGTGGTTGAACCCTACTCATTCTCTTCCATCCGGACTGTAACCGTCGGCTCCGGAATCACACCGGATCTGCTTGACCCATCCAGAAATCCGGATGGCGCTCGCGGGCTTAAGGCATTCACCTTTTACCGCCGGTGGGGACTTTCACCCCGCCCTGAGAACGATGCCGGATTATTCCGGCGCATTCGAAATAAGATATCTGTAATCACAAGACAAGCGGCTTGCCGCGCAAATTCAATGCATGCGGCCTACCCGGCCAAACTCGCGCCAAATGCTGCCATGGCGGCAATCACCGGCTCCATCTTTCGACCATGCTCGGTCAGGCTGTATTCCGTTTTCGGCGGCACAGTGGGATAGATTGTTTTGTGAATGAGACCAGCCTCTTCAAGCATGGCAAGACGCGCCGCCAGCATACGCGGGCTGATTCCTTCAAGCGATTTCTGCAATTCGTTATAGCGTTTCGTTCCGCCCAAGAGATCGCGAATAATCAGCGTCGTCCACTTTCCCGACAGGACTTCTGAGGCTTTGGCTACAGGGCATTGCACATCACATGTCTCAGTCAAATTCATCGAATCTCACGTATTTTCAAGCTATACTTTTTGTAACTACTTCACTTTTTATAGTTTGAAAAATACATGGGTGCAAGTTCAAATCAAAAAGGGAAAACACATGTACCGCCTGAAAATACTCCTCTATGTCATCGCAGCCTCACAGTTGGTTCTAGGCGTCTTGATGCTTCTTGCGCCTGGTCCGTTTTTTGCATGGATGGGGCTAACGGTTCCACCAACCGACAACCAATATATTCTGGGAATGCTGGCGGCGCGTTTTCTGGCCTATGGGGTCGGCATGATCGCGCTGGCGCGAGCACAAACACCTGACCGCTTCTGGATCCTCAACATGGTGGCGATCCAACTGATCGATCTGGCTGCCGGGCTTTATTATGTCGCAAGCGGCGTTATCGGTTTCGGTGTCGCAGCATTCCCCATGACAAACGCCACCATATTCGCGGTTCTACTCTGGCTCTGGTCGCCGCGCGCAGATCGACCTGCAACAGCGGGATAGCGTCCAGGCGCCAATACAACAAAACAAAACCCGGTGCACGGATGCACCGGGTTTCGTATTTCCAGACAGACAACCGGTTAAAACCGGATTGATAGCCTGAAAGATGAATTAGTTGACAGCGTCCTTCAGGCCCTTGCCGGCCGAGAACTTAGGCACGTTGCGCGCAGGAATATCAACTTCAGCGCCCGTGGACGGGTTACGGCCCTTGGATGCTTCGCGACGGCTTACGGAGAAGCTACCGAAACCAACGAGACGAACATCGCCGCCGTTCTTCAGCTCTGCCTGGATCGTGTCGAACACGGCGTCAACAGCGGAAGCAGCATCGCCTTTGGAGATCCCAGCTTTGTCTGCAACAGCAGATACGAGTTCATTCTTGTTCATGTTTCCACCCCTTTCTACTTGGTATGAAACGACTCAAATTGTCGTGGGGCAGAATAGCCACGCAGGCCGCCGCCGCAACCAAAAAACGGCTCAACACCTTATTTTACAGGGGATACACGCATATTCGTCAAAAAAACGGGCCGGTAATGATACCAGCCCGTTAATTTCATCGATTTACCAGCCCCGAAATGGGGCAACTCAGCCTCAATGCGCAATACCTACGCCAGAATCGTCAGGCGATTCGGAAGCCGCAATCGCCTGCTCTGCCGGCGCTTCCCATTCAATAGGCTCGGGCATCCGCGTCAACGCATGCTGCAGCACCTCACCCATACGAGACACCGGAATAATCTCCAGCGCGTTCTTCACATTGTCGGGGATTTCGGCCAGATCTTTGGCATTTTCCTCAGGGATCAGCACTTTCTTGATACCGCCGCGAAGGGCAGCCAGAAGCTTCTCCTTCAATCCGCCAATCGGCAGAACCCGACCGCGAAGGGTGATTTCACCCGTCATGGCCACATCCTTGCAGACCGGAATGCCTGTCATGATCGACACGATCGCGGTCGCCATGGCCACACCGGCGGACGGCCCGTCCTTCGGTGTTGCGCCTTCCGGCACGTGAACGTGAATATCCGACTTGTCAAAGCGCGGGGGTTCGACACCGAAATCAATCGCGCGGGAGCGGACATAGGACGCCGCCGCCGAAATCGATTCCTTCATGACATCCTTGAGGTTGCCGGTTACCGTCATACGGCCCTTGCCCGGCATCATCACACCTTCAATCGTCAGCAACTCGCCGCCAACTTCGGTCCAGGCAAGCCCGGTTACGACGCCAATCTGATCTTCGCGTTCAGCCTCGCCGTAGCGGAATTTCTCGACACCGAGATAGTCGGCAATGTTTGCCGCGGTGACTTCCACCTTCTTGGTGCTGCCCTTGAGAATTTCCGTCACAGCTTTACGCGCCAGTTTCATCAGCTCGCGTTCAAACGAACGAACACCGGCTTCACGGGTGTAATGACGCACGATGGAGATCAGCGCATCGTCAGATACGGAGAATTCTTCCGGCTGCAATGCGTGATCCTTGACCGCCTTCGGCAACAGGTGACGGCGGGCGATTTCGCATTTTTCATCTTCCGTGTAACCGGCAATGCGGATCACTTCCATGCGGTCCATCAGGGGTGCAGGAATATTCAACGTGTTCGCCGTGGTGATGAACATCACATTGGACAGGTCGTATTCCACCTCCAGATAGTGATCCATGAAGGTGGAGTTCTGTTCTGGATCCAGCACCTCAAGCAGCGCGGACGACGGATCGCCACGGAAATCCATGCCCATCTTGTCGATTTCATCGAGCAAAAAGAGCGGGTTGGATTTCTTCGCCTTCTTCATCGACTGGATGACCTTGCCGGGCATCGAGCCGATATAGGTGCGGCGGTGACCACGGATTTCCGCCTCGTCACGTACGCCACCAAGCGCCATGCGCACATATTCGCGGCCCGTTGCCTTGGCAATGGAGCGCGCAAGTGAGGTTTTACCCACGCCGGGCGGTCCCACGAGGCAGAGGATCGGCCCCTTGATCTTGTTGGAGCGCGCCTGAACGGCGAGATATTCGACGATGCGTTCCTTCACCTTGTCGAGGCCAAAGTGATCGGTATCAAGCACCTCTTCCGCATAATGCAGATCGGTCTTGATCTTGGAGCGCTTGGCCCAGGGAATACCGGTCAGCCAATCGAGATAGTTACGCACGACGGTTGCTTCGGCAGACATTGGGCTCATCTGACGCAATTTGCGCAGTTCAGCATCGGCATTTTCGCGCGCTTCCTTGGAAAGCTTGGTCTTCTTGACCCGCTCTTCCAGTTCGGCCATTTCGTCACGACCATCCTCGCCCTCGCCGAGTTCCTTCTGAATGGCCTTCATCTGCTCATTCAAATAGTATTCGCGCTGGGTCTTTTCCATCTGGCGCTTGACGCGCGAACGGATGCGTTTTTCCACCTGAAGAACGGAAATTTCGCCTTCCATGAAGCCGAGCGCTTTTTCCAGCCGCTCCTTCACGCTCACGGTGGCGAGCATTTCCTGCTTTTCAGTGATCTTGATGGACAGATGCGAAGCAACCGTATCAGCGAGTTTCGAGTAATCCTCGATCTGGCTGGCGGCGGAGATGACTTCCGGAGAAATCTTCTTGTTGAGCTTCACATAATTTTCAAACTCGGAAACGACCGAGCGGCTCAGCGCCTCCATCTCAACAGCGCTTTCCTCAGGCTCTTCCAGCACATCGGCGCTGGCCTCGTAGAAAGCTTCCGTGTCGAGATATTTGCCGACCACGGCGCGCGCCTTGCCCTCGACCAGGACCTTTACGGTTCCATCGGGAAGCTTCAGAAGCTGCAGCACCTTGGCAATTGTGCCGGTTTCGTAAATCGCACCGGGCTCCGGATCATCGTCGCTGGCGTTCATCTGCGTGGCCAGCAGGATCTCGCGCTCCGAACCCATCACCTCTTCAAGCGCCCGAATGGATTTCTCCCGGCCGACAAAAAGCGGAACGATCATATGCGGAAAGACAACAATGTCTCTCAGCGGCAGTACCGGATATATACCGTCTTTTTCCGCAACTATCTCGTTGGTCATTTTTACTTCATTCCTTTCGAAAGCCCCGCAACTGCGCAGGCAGTTCCATCACCACAAATGTCAGCGATGAAACCATGCCCTGTAAGTGGAGCGCTTTGTTCCACATTTCAAGGCCGCCGATACAAATCCAGCCCCAAAACGAGCCCGATCCATAGCTTTTAAACCACGCAGTTTTACCGAAACTTGCGCCTCACGACGTGAGACAGTCAGAATCAAGCTTCAAAGCCTTTGAAGCTATATGTCTGAGAACCAGTATTGCGTTGCAAAATAGAGAACGCAACGGTTTTCTTAAACGAAAAGCCCGGCAACAAAGCCGGGCTTTAAATCGCAACAATTGGGATTGAAATCAGGCCGAAGCGCTTTCAGTCGTTTTGTCGCCATCGCGGTCTTCATAGATGTAAAGCGGGCGGGCATTGCCATCCACCACATCTTCAGAAATCACCACTTCGCGCACGCCTTCCAGCGCTGGCAGCTCAAACATTGTATCGAGCAGGATTTTCTCCATGATCGAACGAAGTCCGCGTGCCCCGGTTTTGCGAAGGATAGCGCGGCGAGCAACGGCTCTCAACGCATCCTCGTGGAAGGTCAGCTCGACATCTTCCATCTCGAAAAGTCGCTGATACTGCTTGACCAGAGCATTTTTCGGCTCAGACAGAATCTGGATCAGCGCATCCTCATCCAGATCTTCCAGCGTTGCCAGAACCGGCAGACGCCCGATAAATTCGGGGATAAGGCCAAATTTCACCAGATCTTCCGGTTCCAGATCGCGCAGAACTTCGCCAACCCGGCGGTCCTCTGGCGATGTAACGGTTGCGCCGAAGCCGATAGAGGTTTTCTCGCCACGCGCCGAAATAAGCTTATCAAGGCCGGCAAACGCGCCACCGCAGATAAACAGGATATTGGTCGTATCCACCTGCAGGAATTCCTGCTGCGGATGCTTGCGTCCGCCCTGCGGCGGTACGGAGGCTACCGTACCTTCCATGATTTTCAACAGCGCCTGCTGCACACCCTCGCCCGACACGTCGCGGGTGATGGAGGGATTGTCAGACTTGCGCGAAATCTTGTCGACCTCGTCGATATAGACGATCCCGCGCTGCGCGCGCTCAACGTTATAATCGGCCGACTGAAGCAGCTTCAAAATGATGTTTTCAACATCTTCACCCACATAACCGGCTTCCGTCAGTGTTGTCGCATCGGCCATCGTGAAAGGCACATCGATGATGCGGGCCAGTGTCTGAGCGAGATAAGTCTTGCCGCTACCGGTCGGACCGACCAGCAGGATGTTCGACTTTGCCAGTTCAACGTCGCCGCCGCCCTTGGACGCATGCGCCAGACGCTTGTAGTGGTTATGGACCGCCACGGAGAGAATACGCTTGGCCTGATGCTGGCCAATGACATACTCGTCGAGGGTCTTGATGATTTCCTGTGGCGTAGGAACGCCATCGCCGGACTTCACCATCGAGGACTTGTTTTCCTCGCGGATGATATCCATGCACAATTCAACACATTCGTCGCAGATGAAGACCGTTGGTCCCGCAATCAATTTGCGGACTTCGTGCTGGCTCTTTCCACAGAACGAACAATAAAGGGTATTCTTGGAGTCGCCGCCGTTGCCACCGCTGACTTTGCTCATATCACTTTCCTTCCAGCACGCCGTCACGCCTATTATTCAAGGAGGCCTTACGGACTACTCTTGCCGCCGGTGGTTTATTCGCCTCCCGGCATCCAGGGTACTGTATGGCCGAACAGAGCATCTTTCCCGGCCATATGCAACGTTTCCCCGTTCAATTCAGAATGCTATGCCCCAAAAACTCAACATAGCATTAATTTCATATCTCAGAGGTCACCATTCACCGGCTTTTCCGGTGCGCTGAACCTTTGCCCGCGTCAGCTTTCCGCGGCTGCTTCCATAGCTTCGCGGGAGCTGATTACCTGATCGACAAGGCCCCATTCACGCGCCTCGTCAGCGTCCATGAAGTTGTCGCGATCAAGTGACGTTTCAACTTCTTCATAGGTGCGTCCGCAATGCTTGACATAAACTTCATTGAGCCTGCGCTTCATCTTCAGGATATCGCGCGCATGCCGCTCAATATCAGACGCCTGCCCCTGGAAACCACCGGAGGGCTGGTGAACCATGATACGGGAATTCGTTGTCGCAAAGCGCATGTCCTTGTGACCTGCCGCCAGGAGCAACGAGCCCATGGACGCCGCCTGGCCGATGCAAAGCGTCGACACTGCGGGCTTGATAAATTGCATCGTATCGTAAATCGCCATGCCTGCTGTTACAACGCCGCCCGGGGAGTTGATGTACAGCGCAATTTCCTTCTTCGGGTTCTCTGCCTCCAAAAACAAAAGCTGCGCGCAGATCAGAGTAGCCATGTGATCTTCCACAGGCCCGGTCAGAAAGATGATCCGCTCTTTCAACAATCTGGAGAATATATCATAGGAGCGCTCGCCCCGGTTCGTTTGTTCGACGACCATCGGAACAAGGGCCATGGCGGTATCTACCGGATTCGTCATCTTCAACCTTTGCCTTTTCGCCCCAAACCGCGTGATCCGGGGAATCAACTCATATTTCTTACTCATACATAGAGTGTCTAGTCGGCACTCTTCAAGACATCCGCTCAGAATGTCGCATTTTCATGAACCATCGCCCGTTAACAGCGTATTACGCCAGTCAACGAAGCCACACTCACTTCATGGCAAGGTGAAGGAATCCTTGACGCCACGTCGGCAGCTCAATCGCACCTACAAAGGGTCAATTATCCCACAGAACGAAACACTTACGGATTAATTCTTTTTTCATGGCAATTACGCTATTTGTTGCAATTACGCGTTGCTATGAAAACGCACGCGATGGAGACCGACTTGGCGTCACGCAGTGTGGAAAACCGGAAAGATATAGACAAGGAGGTATTGTCCGCACAAGCCCGGTCAGTGCTGTCTGGTATGGCGATTTCTCTCCTGGCCAATTGCTTTATCGCAGCAACGACCTCAGTCATCGTCTACGATCAGAAAACATCCTTTTTTGTTTTCCTCTGGCTTGGGGCCTTGTTAGTAGTCAATTCGGCGCGCTTCATTGCGGCCGAATTTATAAAACGATCCATTCTGCTAGAAACCAATCCAGCGTTGATCCTCAGAATCCTGACCGGCTCGGCGCTGTTCACGGGTATTCTTTGGGCGCTGGTGCCGTTGTTTCTGGGTGACTTCAAGAACCCGAGCGCCAGCGCCTATGTGGTTTTCATCATCGGAGGCATTTCGGCCGGAGCGTTAATTCAAAGTACAGCCTACGCGCCAACGGCGCTTGCCTTTATGGCGCCACAGCTCACCGCCGTATGTCTGAAGCTTTTCATGGCCCACAACACGACCGCAACCGTGGTCGCGTTTAACGCGGTATTGCTGACGATCATGATGATACGCAGCGCGATCCTCAGCGAAAGGCAATTTACAGAGAGCGTAAAAAGCGCCCTCGAGGCCCGCAGACTAGCTCGCTCAGTGGAGATAGCCAACGAAGCGATTTCCCGTACCAATAGCCAACTTGAAGACCTCGCCAACCACGACGCGTTGACAAAACTGGCTAGCCGCGCCTGTTTCAACAAGGCCATTGAAGAACGTTACGAAGACGTCATGCGGAAGCACCAATCTCTATCATTGCTGGTGCTAGATCTCGATAAATTCAAGCATATCAATGATACGTTCGGCCATGCGGCGGGTGATCAGGTTCTGGTTGAATTCGCCCGACATATGCTTGCATGTGTAGAACCTGGCGACCTGCCGGCGCGTTTTGGCGGCGATGAGTTTGCAATTATTATATCCGGGAATGATTCTGCGGTTCGCGCGAAAGAGCTTGCAGACGAAATACTTGCCCGTTCACTCCAGCCTGTCGATTTTGCGGGCAATCAGCTCAGGACTGGCGCCAGTATCGGCATTGCCACAATTCCGCACGATGCGGATAATGTTGAAGACCTGTTCCGTTGGGCAGATACTGCACTCTACAAGGCAAAGGAACTCGGACGCAATCGAGTTCAGGTTTTTGATGCGTCCCTTCGCGATTCAGTCAATCGTCAAAAAACCATCGAGCGGAGCCTTGGGGCTGCTTTGCGGTTTGGACAGCTACATACGGTATTTCAGCCGCAAGTGGCGCTTTCAAGCAACCGGTTATCAGGCTTTGAGGCGCTTCTGCGCTGGGACCATCCCCTATTGGGGCCCATTGCGCCGGAAGAAATTGCGCTGGCCGCTCGCAATACGCAAAACTCACTTCAGCTCTCCAGCTTTGTAACACGGCAGGCGTGTCGCTTTCTTTCTGTGTTAGACCGGGAAATCGGCAACAAGCTAACTGTCGCCGTCAATGTTTCGCCGGTTGAGCTAACCACTCCTAAAACGGCTCTTCGGCTCATTAACATTGTCAATGAGGAAGGTGTCGCGCCAGCCAGGCTCGAATTCGAGATCACGGAGGAAAGCCTGCTTGATATTAGGGCCTCTCAAAATGGGTTGGCGACGCTGGAAAATGCCGGCTTTCAACTCGCCGTGGACGATTTCGGCATGGGGCATTCATCGCTCGCCTATTTGATTGATAATCGCATTGACAAGGTCAAGATTGACCGCAAATTCGTGAGAAATATTGCAACCAGCCCGAAAAATCAGGCGCTGGTTTCCGCCTTGATCAGCGTTTCCAATGCGCTTTCCATGGAAATCCTGGCTGAAGGCGTCGAGAACGCCAGCGACGCCGAGGCTTTGAGGCTACTCGGCTGCGACGGCGCGCAAGGTTTTCTCTATGCAAAACCAATGAAGGACATGGAGGCTATTGCCTGGAGTCGGCGTCACGTTCTGAAAATGTCGGCGCAACATGCTCTAGCGTGAGACCTTCACTGCTTCTAGGCATCCCCTACTGATCAACGGTTGTTTGGCCGGTCAAACAGGGGGAAGAGAAGAAAACCAGCAAGGAACCCTCCAAGGTGGGCCTCCCACGCGATCGCCATTGCCGTGGCATTGCTTCCGACCGCCGCAAGAAGAACGTTTGCGACGAACCAGACGACGACGAAACTGAGCACCGCGCGGTTGGACAACGCCTGCGTCACGCTAAGCAGCGGGCCGTTACCGGCTGCACCCACCATGCCGCCACTCATCTTCGGAGACCAGACAAAGCGACATGCGGCCCCCGTAAGGCCCGAAATGACGCCCGATGCGCCAACCAGCAGGTTTGTTGAGTCCATATTTAAAAAATAGAAAACGAACGCGGCAATGGTCGACGTTACAACCCAAAGCGCACAAAAACGCCATCGACCAATTCGCCTGGCAACAGGAGAACCGAATATTGCAAGCCAAAGGGCATTAAAAATAAGATGTTCCCAGCCACCATGCAAAAACGAATAGGTCAACGGAGTCCATAGCCCGGACATATCCGCCATTCCTCCGACGGAGCTGTAGCGGGCGGCGATAAAACCGCCATAGAAGTATATAAAGTTGTCAATTCCGGATTGCGGCGCGAGATAATAGGCCAGCTCCAACAGGATCTGCACACCGAAAATCAGGGCCAATGACGCCGTTATAATGCCCGGCAGGTTTAGAAGCGGCTGCTCTTTTGGCCCGCGGACCTGACTTCCATTAGTCTCATCAACCTCTTCGGGCATATATCAAGATAACCTTTGAACCGGCTTAAAGTGAAATGCCGCTCTAGCAGAGAGCAAGGGCAAAAAAAAGAGCCGCCTGCAAACGCCGACGGCTTCCGGCCTATTTGTGCGGCCTTATAGTTTGTGCTGCAACCTCACAAAATGTGAAGTGTTGAAACACTATTGCCCTAGGACTGCGGCGAGCACAATCAAAAGTCAAAATTAACCCTAACGCGTAACATTTACCCGCTGCGCGCGCCTCGCGGTATAATACTCAACTAGAGCGCGCCAATCGCTCTTTTTGCCCCTCAGAACCCAAACGGGATGCCTTTGAAGACATACCGGGCTAGTCGGGCGATCAATTCCGCGACTGGGAGATTAATACCAAGGTTCGATGATTATGACTCATATGACGAGAGTTGGAACATCCGTCCAAGTAGGGAAATACTGCAGTCACCATGCCGCAGCAACGGCTACTCCTGCGGCCTTCGCGTAGCCGGCTCGCAAAATCGCTCCGGTCATATAGGTCATAATCATCGAACCTTGGTATAATTCCTATGGCCAAGAAAACCATACGTTAACCGAGTCGGTTTAAATGAGTTACAGCACTACTTAATAACGGTCGATCATGCTTCAGGTCCAAAGCACGGATATCAAGACAGCGAATGGCATTTCCGCCGAGCGGAGAAGCTTTCAGCGTGTCACGGTCAATCTGCTGGGCAGGCTGATGCTGGAGAACCGCGATGAGTTCGACTGCAAAGTCGTTGACATGTCACCCGGAGATGCGCGGATATCGACAAACGCCGTCACCGTAAAGGGTGAGCGCATTATCGCCTATGTGGAACATCTCGGCCGACTTGAAGGTGAAGTGACCGAAGTTCGCGATATGGAATTCATCATTTCGCTGCACGCGACGGAACGCAAACGTGAGAAGCTGGCCGCCCAGTTGACCTGGCTTGCCAACAAGCACGAACTTGGCCTGCCGGAAGATCGTCGACACGAACGGCTGGCGCCACGCGAGAAAAATTCCGAACTCACGCTGGATGACGGTCGCAAATACACTTGCCGCATTATTGACTTGTCACTATCGGGCGCAGCGGTCGGCATTGATGTTCGCCCCGCCATTGGCACCGCCGTCAAGCTTGGCCATATGCGCGGTCGCGTTGTACGTCAGTTTCAAGAAGGCGTTGCCATAGAATTCTTGGCGCTGCAGTCTAAAGACGAACTAAAGAAGATCATGTAGCCCTTCTCCAGGCGCTACGAATCCACCGCTGGCCGTGTATTTTTCTGCCTTCTGATCCTCTTTAACCGATCCAATTCTACATCACGCATCCCTTTGGCCCGGTCGCTTTTTGCTTTCGGACGCCGTTGATATCGCCAGCCAGAAAGCGAAGTTGGTCCGGGCATCTACGCTCCAATCAATAGCCAGCGCCGTGAGCGACGCCAGACAGCCGTGTTCCATCACTGGCATTTCGGTAGAATTTTACTCAAATTTTCTTCTTAATTTAATCAAACTATATCTTTATTTTATTCAAATTAATATAAGTATTGTTCAAATTTCTACTATTATATTTTTCAGTATATAAAATCGTTTATGTCATTGTCTTCCCCAATAACGGGGAAACAAGAAATGACAAAGAAGCATTCATCCGGAATTATACTTGCAGCTTTGATGCTGCTGACAGCAGGCAACGCTTGGGCGGTTCCCGCCAATATCCAGGTTGCAGGCAATACCAATCCTCCCATTGGCCACTACGAGTTCTGCAAAACCCACAAGGACGAATGCCGCCCTAACAAAGGCAACAAGTCAGCGCTGCATTTGGTGGAAGCCAACTGGCGTGAAATTGTTCGCGTTAATTACGAGGTCAACACCGCCATCTTTCCCATGACGGATAGCGAAATCTACGGCGTAGATGAGCGTTGGGCCTACCCGCGCACCGTCGGCGACTGCGAAGATTACGCACTGCTTAAACGCAAGCGCCTTATCGCAGCGGGAATTCCAGCGGCTGATTTGCTGATAACGGTGGTGCTGCAACCCAATGGCGATGGGCACGCTGTTCTAACCGTGCGGACAGACCGTGGCGATTTCATTCTCGATAATATGCGTGACCGGATTCTCCTCTGGTCAGAAACGGAATACCGTTTCGTCAAACGGCAGTCGTCGGAGAATTCCGGCAAATGGGTAAAGCTGCGCGACGGACGTGTTACTGCGGTGGGCAGCATCAACTAGCCGCAGAAAGCATCGTGGGCGTGAGATCGCGCCCACATTTGGAATGGGCCGGTCTTTCTATTGTCCCCGTCCCCGACTTGGCCCTGAGGCCGGTCCCGCTGTCCCGGGGCCGGCCTTTTCTTTTTTTGCCCAAGCCCGCTGACGCCGCGTGAATTTACGCATTGTTAACCATAAATCAGCACGGTGATCCCACTTATTTCAACCTCCTCCCCGAAAGGGCCAGCGGACTGAACCATGGCTGAGATGCACCTGACTGAAAAAGCCCCGCTTATTTCTGACCATTTCATCAAAAGGGTGACGTTGTGGATATTTGGCCTGGCTATCGTGACTGTCGGGCTCAGCGTTTTCGGGGAATGGTATAGTCGCCGCATGGTTCAGGGACCACACACGTCCGATACCTCACTTGTTGACGTTTTTATTGGCCCCGACCATCTGCGCCTGCCCGCCAATACATTTCGATTTCCCGAACAACGCGTTACTGGAGAAATGGAAAGCGTCAGTCTTTACCTTCTCTGGCCCACACTCGAAGGCTATAGCGACCAGAAGAGCGCGCAGTTCAACCGGATATCCGGCAATCAAAATCTGATTTTCGTTCAGCTATCGCAATCAACAATGACGTTGGATATGTCTGGCCGCTACCAGCCAATTTACTCTCACCTTGTTGACGGGCCAATAACGCCCGGCCCGGCGGGGCTATCAGTACAGCACTTCAAAGCCGGCTCAGGTTACGGAGATGAGGCCATGCTGCGAGGCCCGGCCAACGAGACCAACCCATTCGTTATTCGTTGTCTGTTGCCAGAAAAGGCCGCAGATGTGACTGCCGCCGACTGCCAGCGCGATGTCGCCGTTGGGGCCGACCTGTCCGTTCTTTATCGTTATCCGTCGACCCTGCTTCCACAATGGCGGGCTATTGACCAAGCTATAACGCGCTATATCGGCGAACACATAGTTGCCCCTCAGGCGACGCGTACGGGACGTGTTTCTCAATAAATACCAATGACCATTGATGAGAACTCAGGTGAATGGTCCAAACAATCACCTCTGTTCTCATGAACAGTCACGGGCATAATCCCCAGATCTGACTACTCAACGAGAAAATTTGAAATAACCGGTCAATCATCTGTTCATCATAAACGGATTGGTAACGCTGTTGGCCTTAGATTGCTCGCAACGGAGGGCATCGGCGGAGCCCCCGGACAAAATTGTCCAGACACGTTTAAAGAGTGAGCATTGTGTTCCAGCGTATCGTTGCAGGAAAATACCAGCCAAAAGCGAGTTCAGGGTTCAAACGCCTCATCAAATTTATCTCGTTGTTATTGATTGCAGTCTCGTTTTTGTCTGCGCCTGCATATGCCGCGAAATACGCTGGCATCGTGATCGACGTAAATTCAGGCAAGATCCTCTATAGTTCATCAGCTGAAAGCCGCCGCTATCCCGCATCTCTGACCAAGATGATGACGCTCTATCTGCTTTTTGAAGCTATGGATCAGGGGCGGGTCAGCAAAAACAGCCGCATTCCCATGTCTCGACACGCCGCTTCTGAACCCCCGACAAAGCTGGGTGTCAAGGCTGGCAGAACTGTACGGGTGGAAGACGCCATTTTGGCGCTCGTGACGCGTTCTGCAAACGACGTATCAACTGCAATTGCTGAATATCTCGGCGGCTCGGAAGCGAAATTTGCCCGTATGATGACAGCCAAGGCGCATGCGCTTGGTATGAAAAACACGGTTTATTTCAATGCGCACGGGCTTCCGGATAACCGTCAGGTCACGACGGCTAAGGATCAGGCGATCCTTTCAATCGCCTTGCGGCAGCATTTCCCCCAATATTACGGATATTTCTCGACCCGCTCGTTTCGCTTTGGCAAGCAGAAGATTGGCAATCATAATCGTTTGCTTGGGCGTGTGCGCGGCGTTGACGGGATCAAGACCGGGTATACGCGCGCTGCCGGGTTTAACCTTGCAACGTCAGCCAAAGCCGATGGTCGCTCGATCGTGGTTGTTGTGCTTGGTATGCCGACAGGCCGCGAGCGCAATGCCAAGGTGACGGCGCTTGTTCAGCGCTATCTGCCGCGCGGTTCAACACGCAAAAGCGGTATGGTCATTGCCAAGGTCACTACACCTTCAGGAAAGCTCAGACTGCCGGAAGAGGTGCCAATTCCCACCGCGCGGTATGAAGACAATGCGGCTCCGGCATCACCAGCGACCCTTGCGTTTGCTGCCGAAAAGCCTGCCATGCCAAAAAGCCCGAGCGACAGCGTTCCAACCCCCCGCCCCGCTCCGGTTTCAGATGAAGTCCGCGCCGAGGCAGGAGTCGACGTTGATAAGTTGACGACCGGTTCAACAAAAAAAGACCTGCCCTCCGGTTGGGTGGTTCAGGTCGGCGCTGCCGAAACGCGGCGCGACGCGCAACTCCTGCTGCAGAAAGTGCAGGACAGGGGCGGAAAGGTATTGCGTTCCGCCTCAGCTTTTACCGTCGCCTATAACGACAACGGAAATGAGGTTTTCCGTGCTCGCTTTGGCGGCTTCCAGAATCAGGCGCAGGCAGTCAACACCTGCAAGCAACTGAAAAAGAAAGGCATCGGCTGCTGGGCGAGCCTTCAGTAAACTGAAACAGCAGAAGGCGTATGTTTCGCCTTCTCCTCGATTTGTAACGTGTACGAGGTATTAAAAGTGAACGCCAACGATCACGCGCTTGTGCCCGCGCCAATGGGCAAATCAACTCGGACCAGACCTAACCTCAACCCGCTTCATGAGGCTGCGTTGCGACTGGCATCGCTTGGTAAGCCGAAAGCAAACTCCAAAACGCGGGACCTCGTTTCTATGCTTCTGGCCCACGGTGCGCGGGCCTGGCGCGGTGCGCAGCCCGCCGTTTCAGTGCATCTCTATGCGACGTCGCCTAACGGGCGCAAACCGATTCGTATTCATTTCGGTTGAAACTGATTACAACAGGCCCAGCTCGGAGAGCTCACGTTTCAGCTCGTCCGGCATGTTGTCCAGCCCCGTGCCGACCTCACCAAGGTCGCGCGGGGCATCTTTTTCTTCAAGGTAGCGCCAGCCCTGAAAGGGGCGCTTCGGCTGCATCGCTGTTTCAACCACCTGAGGCGCTAACACCAGTTCGCAGCGCCTGATGCCATCAGCACCCGTGAACTCTTGAATATCCAACAATGGTTGGCGCGCCTGAACCTGCCCCTTGATCACCCAATAAAGTGATCCACCTGCCAGCAAGTCTTTGGTTCTCTTTGGCACCATACGCGTCGTGTGCGTGGAATGGGGCTCCATGCCCGCCGCGACAGCAATCAACGCCCGTTCGGCAACCCAGTTACGCAGGTCATCAATGGACTCTGCGCCAACGCATAATTTGACGAGATGTAACACCATGCTTCTATGAAGCGCGCAGTGTGGCAGCGGTCAAGGGCTGCGCTCAACATTCAACCGCATTTACGGCCAATCCGCCGGTGGATGTTTCCTTGTATTTCTCGTTCATGTCGTTGCCCGTCTGGCGCATGGTCTCAATGCAGGCATCGAGCGAAACGAAATGTTCCCCGTCGCCCTTCACGGCCAGAGACGCGGCGGTTACGGCCTTAACCGCTCCTAACGCATTGCGTTCAATGCAAGGCACCTGAACAAGGCCGCCAACGGGATCACAAGTCATGCCAAGATGATGTTCCAGCGCAATTTCTGCTGCGTTTTCAACTTGCGCCGGGCTTCCACCCAGCATTGCGGCCATGGCCGCGGCCGCCATAGCGGCGGCGGATCCCACCTCTCCCTGACAACCAACTTCGGCGCCGGAAATGGAGGCATTGTTCTTGATGATGCCGCCGATGGCCGCAGCCGTTAAGAGGAAGTCTCGCACGCCGGCCTGATCGGCCTCTTCGTGAAATTGCAGGTAATATCGCAACGTGGCAGGCACCACGCCTGCAGCGCCATTTGTTGGCGCAGTAACTACGCGGCCGCCTGCGGCGTTTTCCTCATTGACCGCCATTGCGTAAACGCTCAACCAGTCATTTGCGAAAACAGGATTTGGACGGTTTGAGCGCCACTCATTTTCCAGCTTGACCAACATGTCGGCTGCCCGTCGACGCACTTTCAGGCCGCCGGGCAATATTCCCTCGTGGCGCAGGCCGCGCTCTATGCAACCATTCATCGCGTTCCATATGCTGTCGAGCCCCGCATCCAGCTGGGCCCGCGTCATCTTCTCTTCTTCATTAGCACGTTTCATCTGCGCAATCGTGAGACCGGAGCGTGCCGCCATCGACAACATTTCGCGAGCGTTGGAGAAGGGATAGGGAACGCTGGTATCCGGTTTTGTATTGGCCTTGTTGGCGCGGAGCGCTTCCAGTTCAGTATCCGTGACGACAAAGCCGCCGCCGATGGAATAGTAGATGCGTGTCAGAACTTGACGGCCATCGGCGTCATAGGCTGAAAAACGCATTCCGTTGGCGTGTCCCGGCAGTGGATTTTTCTTGTCGTAAACCAGGTCTTCGGCCGGGTTAAAATTATAGGCCGGATGCCCCGGAGGCTCGATACGGCGTGACTTCTCAACCTTTTCAATGATGGCGTCCATTGCGTCTGGATCGACGGTATCGGCGCTTTCACCGGTGAGGCCAAGGATAACCGCCCTACCCGTTCCATGGCCTATGCCAGTATGCGCGAGTGAACCGTGAAGGCTGACCTTTATCGCTGCAACATGCGCATTAGCCGGCCTTGGCCAACGATCAGAGAGAATAAGGTCGAGGAATGTACCCGCCGCCGTCATAGGGCCCATTGTATGGGAACTGGAAGGGCCAATACCGATCTTGAAGACGTCGAAAACCGAGAGAAACATATGCCCCGCCGATGATTTGTTTTGCACTATCCTGAACGCTACGCCGCCAAAACGTCTTGCGATGCGGCGATGCCGTCACTGACTTTTGTCAATGCGACACCCGAAGTGCGCCCGGAATCAAAAAACGCGGCCCGTTCGGGACCGCGTCTCAGGAAAAACCACTAAGGAAATCCGATTTCAGGCTGCTCCACTTACGAGCCACGCCAGAACCAGAATACCTGCAACACCAATCAGCGCCCGGGCGGTAACACCCCAGCACGATTTCTGCACAGTTTGCTCCATGAAAACCTCGTTTTCTTAATACCTCGCGTGTCAGCCGAAGCATCCTCGCTGGGGAGCGTATTAGTACATTGTTTACCAAGTCGCACTGTAAAAGATGGCCAAATCATGGCATTTTCAGCAAACCTGCCATCCGCCTTACGCATAACTGGCTGTGTTCCAAAAGCTTTCCCCGTGAAGGGCGACACAGGTTTTGGCTGGGGATTTCGTGGATGATATTTCCCTGACCACGATTTAATGGCAAAACCTTTCATATGACGAATCTCGATATATTGGCTCTGGCCGTCTTTCTGGCCCTCTGGCTCGGCTTTTCCTGGGCAACAGATGGTCGTCGGCTCACATCAAGGCCAAGTTTGACGCGCCTGATGAACGAGTACCGGGCGCGCTGGATATCAAACTCGCTCAAGCGCGACTTGAAGATGATCGACATGCAGATCTTCGCCGGATTGCAAAACGGTACTGCGTTTTTCGCCTCAACAACCATCTTTGCGCTTGGGGGCTGCTTTGCCCTTCTAGGCGCATCCGAGCAAGCACAGAAGATCTATAGCGATTTGCCGCTGATTGCCGATGCGGGACGAAGTATTTTCGAGATCAAGGTTGGCGGGTTGGCCGCAATTTTTGGCTACGCCTTTTTCAAGTTTGGCTGGTCCTACCGGCTTTTCAACTATTCATCGATTGTTTTTGGCTCGGTTCCGATGACGGAAGCAGCCAAGGAAACACCCGAGGACGCAGAGAAGCTGATTGAGCGCGTTGTTGATCTGAACGTCTTGGCCGGTCGCCATTTCAATGCAGGCCTTAGAGCCATCTTCCTCTCAATTGGCTATCTAGGCTGGTTCGTGGGCCCGTATTTCTTCATATTGACCACGCTCTTCGTTATTTTGGTTCTGATCAGGCGGCAATTTTTCTCCAGGGCCAGAAAGGCGCTGCTTTAAATCATGAGCGAACAGGCCCCACGTCTTTCAAGCGAAGGAGGCACCGCTGATAACGAGCGCTCACGTTATCGGCTCGGCCACGTGGATGTTGCGCGCGGTGTGGCGCTTCTGGCCATGGCCACGTATCATTTTAGCTGGGATATTGAATTCTTCGGTTATCTGGAGCCGGGAACGGCCAATACCGGCTTTCTGAAGCTTTACGCCCGCTGCATTGCCTCTTCATTTCTCTTTCTCGCAGGTATGAGCCTCTTCTGGGCGCATGAAAACGGCTTCAGCCGCTCAAACTTTGCAAGAAGGCTTTTCAAGGTGGGCGGAGCCGCCCTTTTGATCAGCGTGGCCACCTGGTTCGCCACGCCGGATGCATTCATCTTTTTTGGTATCCTGCACCATATATTGCTGGCCAGTATTTTGGGCCTCGCGTTCATCCGGCTTCCCGCGCCACTGACGCTTCTGGCGGCGGCGTTCTGCGTTGCCGCCCCACATTACTTGCGCCACGATATCTTCAATCAATGGTCTTTCTACTGGATAGGCCTATCCACGCGGCTGCCGCTGTCTAATGATTATGTGCCGCTGTTTCCCTGGTTTGGTGCGGTATTGGGTGGCATCGCAGCAGCGCGCCTCATAAGCACATTCAGCCTAAAGGCCTGGCTGGCGTCGCCCATGGGGAAACAAAATGTGGTGTACAGACTGCTAGGAGCAGCGGGCCGCCACAGTCTTGCCATCTATCTTGTTCATCAGCCACTCCTCATTGCGTTGGTTTGGACCATTGCGCAATTGGCGCCGCCAGCACAAACAGACCCGCGATTGACCTTCATCAACGACTGCAAGCTCGCTTGCATATCAGATGGCGGTCGAAAAGAGACATTCTGCACAAACTATTGCGGGTGCATGCTTGAGTCTTTGACAGAGGCGAACGCCCTTGTTGACGGCCAGCTTCGCGCAAAGCTTGACGGATATGATGAAGAAATAGAAGGCATTGCGGAGCAATGTGCATTCCGCTCGCAGTGACAGCGAAGGTATCATGAACGAATACCGATCCAGACCACTGAACTTCCCCTGGCCGCCGCTCATCTATGCATTAGCAGCGATTGTCGCCTACGGTGTGCATGTGCTTGTGCCGGTTCGCCTAAGCCTGATGACGGGCGTTAGCGCCATGTCGGCAGGTGCGCTGTTGTTGGCGGCGGGCCTGTTTTTTGATCTTTGGGCGCTGAAGACCCTGCATGACAGGCGAACAACCGTCCTGCCCAACCGTTGCGCCGCACACCTCGTCACCTCCGGGCCGTACCGCTTTTCGCGAAATCCGGTCTATCTGGGCTATACGCTTTCGCTTTGCGGCCTCGGGCTTATGTCAGGTATTGCCTGGCTTCCGCTCGCAGCCTTCGTATCGGCCACAACAACCTATTTCTGGGTGATACGGCGCGAAGAAAAGCATCTCCTGTCACGCTTTGGCTGTGACTTCGAGAGATATCGCAGAACTGCTCGCTGCTGGATTTAGAAAAACGCGGGCGAAATACGAGCCCAGTTAGGATCAGGTGCCAACACCGATTTCGGCCATGCGCGTCAGGCATGCTTCTTCAATATTGTCGAGTTCACTCAATGTGTCCTCTATATCCTTGCGTTTCTGTTTCAGGTCGTCGCGCTTTTCAGCCACGCGCTGCATCAACAGCTTTAGTTGACCCACCTCACCAGGTGGATCCTTGTAAACAAGGATGATCTCGCGAATCTCGGCAATCGAAAAGCCGATGCGGCGGCCGCGTAGAATATTCTGGATCAATCGGCGATCCGTCGGGCGGAAAAGCCGTGTACGCCCTTTTCTCTCGGGATGGATCAGGCCTTCGTCTTCATAAAAGCGCAACGTCCGCGTCGATATTCCAAATTCGCGGGTTAGCTCGGTGATTGTATAAAGTCTTTCCAAGGCATCGATCCTGTATTTGCAGGACTGAAAGTTATTTAACTTTGACGTAAAAGTCAATCAAAGCGCCGGAGCCTTGGTTAATTTCAAAGATAGCCGAACCACCACGCGGCAAGCCCGAGAAATGCAAAGAAACCGACCACATCCGTGACCGTTGTCACGAAGACCGAGGATGCGACAGCGGGGTCCGCGCCGAACTTGTCCAGAAGCAACGGAAGCAATATTCCCGCCAATGCGGCAGCCATCATGTTTATGACCATGGCGACGGCGATGATACCGCCAATATTGGCGTCCTGGAACCAGACACCCGCGACAATGCCAATCAGCGCGCCAAAAATGAGGCCGTTTAACAAGCCGACACCGGCCTCGCGGCGAATGATGCGGCCTGCGTTGTAAATATCGATATCGCGTGTGGCGAGCGCGCGCACGGTCACGGTCATGGTCTGCGAGCCTGCATTCCCCCCCATGCCCGCGACGATCGGCATGAGGATTGCCAGCGCCACCACCTTCTCAATCACAACATCAAAAAGCGAAATCACGGTTGCGGCCAGAATTGCCGTCAGAAGATTGACCGCCAGCCAAGGTAGGCGCGAGCGCGATGTAATAGCGACAGAGTCGGACAGTTCTTCGTCGCCGACACCGCCGAGGCGCAGTATGTCTTCTTCTGCTTCCTCCTGAATCACGTCAACGACATCGTCAATGGTCAAGACACCGACCAGCCGTTCGTTCTCATCGACAACAGCGGCGGACAGAAGGTCATACTGCTCAAAAAGCTGCGCGGCTTCTTCCTGATCCATCTCTGCCGGCACGGGATGGTTGGTTTCGTGCATGATGTCTTCGACACGGGTGCCGCGCGCCGCGCGCAACACGCGATCAAGATAGACAGCACCCAGAAGCTTGAACGTCGGATCAATGACAAAGACCTGCGAAAAGGTATCCGGCAGATCCTCGTCTTCACGCAAATAGTCAATCGTTTGGCCGACGGTCCAAAACGGCGGCACGGCGACGAACTCCGACTGCATACGGCGGCCGGCGGAGCTTTCAGGATAGTCAAGCGAACGCCGGAGCCTGACCCGCTCGGTAAACGGCAGCTTTGCCAGAATTTCGGCCTGATCTTCCTCATCAAGGTCTTCAAGGATGTAGACCGCGTCATCGGAATCAAGGTCGCCGAGCGCTTCAGCCAGTTTTTCGTTGGGGAGCTGTTCGACAATCTCAAGACGGATCGTTTCGTCAACTTCCGTCAGCGCCGCAAAGTTGAAGTCGTCGCCAAGAAGATGAACCAGGGCATGGCGCTGGTCGGACGAAAGGGATTCAAGAATATCACCGACTTCCGACTCGTGAAGCCCACCGACGCTTTTGCGCAGGAACAGGATATCACGATCGGCAATAGCTGCGCCCACGAGCGCCAGAAAGTCCTGACGGACGGAACCATCTTCGTCATAGATATTCAGCAGCGCGTCAGCATCTTCCGCGAGGTGTGTGCGCTCTTCTTCCTGTTCGCCGGCTTCAGTCATCGGCGTCCCTTTTATCGTTCGTGATTGTGTCTGAAGCAGGCGCGCACGCCTTCTTGCGCTATCTGCTAACGGAAAATGTTCCTGAGGTCCACCTTAGATGCGCTTGTATCGCCATTTACCGCAACAGAAGCGCGTTACAGTCGCCTGTTGACCATTAGAGCCATGAAATCGGCCTTGGAATTGCCCAGCCAACTTTACATTTCTTTACAAAAGCCGCGAATGACAGAAACGTTCACCTCCTAGATTGGTCTCATCGAAAACAGGCCAACATCCCCAACCGGCCGCATGAAGCAAGAGGAGTTTCGATATGACCAACAGCAAATGGAAAAAGACACTTATTGTCAGCACGGTAGCACTTTCTGTTCTCGCCGGAGCAGGTTTCAGCGCGGTACAGGCGCACAGCTGGGGCGATGGCAATCGCAATGGCGAATACAGCCGCATGCATGATGGTGATCGTGACGGTGGCCGCCGTGGCGGCATGCGGGGCCAAGGTATGGAGCAAGGCTTTTCCAAGGAGCGCCTGGACCGTTTCTTCACCATGATCGATGCGACGCCTGAGCAGAAGGACAAGATTACGGCAATTTTCGACAAGGTTCGCGACGATATGAAGGCCGTACGAGACAACCGCGACGACAACCGCAAGGAAATGCGCGACCAGATCACCGAGCTTCTTAAAGCGCCGGAGTTTGACAGAGAGGCTGCCAAAAACCTTCTGGAAGGTCGCGATGCGATGCGCACCGGCAACCGTGAAATCATGCAAACCGCCCTGCTCGATGCTGTCGAAGTTCTGACGCCAGAGCAGCGCGCCAAGGTTGCCGATTTCGCCGCTGAACGTGGTGGTTTCTTCCTCGGCGGCAAAGGTCATGGCCGTGGGCATGGAAACGACCAAGCTCCACGTAATTAATGCTATAAGCCGGGATGACTCGGCTTGAACGAAGAGGATTGGTCCATGGCGGCAGAGGTTTTGATCATTGATGACGATACGCGCCTCTCCGCCATGGTCTCCGATTACCTGAAAAACTCAGGTTACGACGTGCGTACAGCCCCCACCGGGGCTGTCGGTCTTTCAGAATTGAAAAAATCTGCCCCCGATGCCGTCATTCTGGATATCATGCTGCCAGACACAGATGGCTTCGAAATCTGCCGCAAAATCCGTCAGACATCAGATGTTCCGGTGATCATGCTGACCGCAAAAGGTGAAGAGACAGATCGCATTGTCGGGCTCGAAATCGGCGCAGACGACTATTTGCCAAAGCCGTTCAACCCACGAGAGCTTCTCGCTCGCTTGAAAGCTGTCCTGCGGCGCAGCCAGACGGGACCTGCTTCAGGCGATACCGGAACACGAATGCAATTCGGCGATCTTGTTATCGACCCCGAATCGCGCCTGATCACTGTGGCAGGTGAAGCGGCAAATCTTACCGCCTACCAGTTTGACCTTCTCAAGGCCTTTGCTGAAAACGCAGGCCGCGTGCTGTCGCGCGATCACCTGATGGACCTCGTGAAGGGAGAGGAACTGGAGGCTTTTGACCGCTCTATTGACGTGCATATTTCGCGAATCCGGTCAGCTATCGAAAAAGACCCGAAACATCCACGCCGGATCATCACCATTCGCGGCGCCGGCTATGTTTTTGCGCGCAATCAGGATGAGAGCTGAGGAGATAATCGATGCTTCGCCGTTCTCTCTTTTTTCAGATATATGCGCTGATCATTGCCAGTCTTGCCATTGCAACTGTCATCCTCGTAACACTGACTGGTTTGGGCCGTTTTGACCAGCGTGACCCTATGCGCAAGCAGTTTGGCCAGATGATCGGTTTATTGCTCTCACCCGAGGACAACCCTCGCAATGTCCAACATGTCGTGCGGCGCATGTCGCGCGCATTCAGATCAGATGTCTCGGTTTATGGTGCGGACCGCAGGCTGATTGCCAGCGCCGGATCACCCTTGCCTTATAATACCGAAGCGCGTGAACCCAGGGGGTTCCGCTCAGGCACCCGTACCGTTGTGCTGAATACACCGGAAAATATGCGGGTTATTGTTCGTTCGCAGACGCGCCAGAAAAACCAGCGCCAATCGGTTGCGCTGATCATTATCCTCATTGCGGCGGCGGTTGGCGCAGCCGCCTATCCCGCGACCCGCACCCTGACGCGGCGTTTGACGGCGCTCAAAGACGGCATGGAAACCTGGAGCGGAGGCGCGCTTTCTACGCGTGTCACCGTGGAGGGACAGGATGAGATTGCAGATGCGGCGCGAACCTTCAACATGGCCGCGGCACGCATTGAAGAGCTTGTCGCCTCCCAGCGCAACCTGCTCGCCAATGCCAGCCATGAATTACGCTCGCCGCTGGCGCGGCTGCGGATGGCTATTGAAATGTTTGAACAGGCCCCCAGCGCAGCGCTGAAATCAGAGATCGTGCAAAACCTTTCCGAACTCGACGAGCTGGTTGAGGAAATCCTCATCATGAGCAGGCTTGAAAGCCGTCAGAAGACAGAGACGGACGATTCCATTGAGCTCCTGTCCCTGCTGGCGGAAGAAGGCGCGCATTTCGATGCAGATGTCACCGGAACACCGGCAACGGTGAAAGGCAATGCGAGGCTATTGCGCCGCCTTGTTCGCAATCTCCTGCAAAATGCAGCCCGCCACGGCGAACCGCCGCTGGAGGCGAATGTCGGAAAAGCCGAAGGTCATGTGCGGGTTTTGATCCGCGACCATGGAGATGGCATTCCGGAGGGTGAGCGCGAGCGCATATTCGAACCGTTTTACCGTCCTTCGGGCAAGGCGGAATCTGCCGGCGGCTGGGGTATTGGCCTTGCGCTTGTTCGCCAGATAGCCACTGCGCATGGGGCCACCGTCCGCTATGAAGCGCAAAAGGATGGCGGCGCAGGCTTTGTTATTGATTTTCCTGATATTTAGCCTGGAATTTTTCGGTTCGAACTGTGCATGAAATGAAAAACTTTCACCCGTATTGAAAAAACTGTCATGATCCACTTGTGCAGCCTAATTCCTTTTGCTACATGCAGCCGCGCCGGGGATCACCGGCCTACCATCTGTGCGGTCGTGGCGGAATTGGTAGACGCGCAGCGTTGAGGTCGCTGTGGGGCAACCCGTGGAAGTTCGAGTCTTCTCGACCGCACCAATCCCTTCTCTGGGATTGAATTTTTCAAAAGCATTTTGAAAAAGTATCGATCAAAAATCCCCGCTCCGAGCGGGGTTTTGTTTTTCTGGACTTCAGCTTTTTTGCGCGTTGACAAGAAAACAACGTCTGTTCAAATATGAACAATCAGTTTGATCTCCCAATCTCAACGACAGAATGTTTGAAAACATGCAATTTGACGCCATAGGATTCGCAGGCGGGGGTAACCGTTGTTACTGGCAGTCCGGTTTCTGGAAGGCCTTTTCAGCCATTCACCCGCAAAAACCCGCTTATTACGTAACCGTGTCGGCCGGGGCCTATCACGCGGCCATGAACCTGGCGGGAATAGGCGATGCGGTGCGAAGCGCCGCCTTTGCCTTTGCCGAGGAAATGCGGCCCGATACGGACTGGTCGCGGCTTGCCAAAGGTAAATCGCCTTATCTTGTTGGCGATCTGTTTCGTGAATTTTTGACACTGCACTTCGATGAGACCGCGCTGAAAGCGCTGAAAAATCAGCCGCCCATATTGATGCAG
>JBNLGT010000026.1:0-31018 GCA_050306195.1 Ensifer sp. | reverse complement strand
ATCGTGGTCACCGCAACATCAGCGGATGGGTCATCATCCAACCAGACCTTTACACTGGCTGTCTCCGATGTGAACGAAGCGCCAACCGACATGAGCTTCAACGGGGATTCGGCCTTCCAGCAAAATTCCGCCGGCACACTGAGCGTCAATTCGGATGACACCCCTGCATTGGTCGCGAGTGGTGGGCCGAGTTGTGACGACCAAACCTCGTTCTCAATCGAAATGCGCATCAATTTCGATACAGTGCCCACCGGCGACAATACGAACCTTGTTCAACAATATTCCGGATGGCAGCAGGACGGATTTTATCTCAGCATGCATTATGGCGAGCTCGGCTATAACCAGTTCAGTGGCGGTAGCTGGCAAGGGGGTGCATATACATCAGGCTTATCGCTGAATGCCGGTCAGGATTATATGATTTCGCTCGTGGTGAATTCAGGCACCGCATATATATATATTGACGGCGTGCAGGTGGCCAGCGGCTCCGTGCCCAGCCCGATGGTGAACAGCACGGGCGATTTGTCTTTCCTGACCCAATTCGATGGTTCCGTTTCCGAAATTCGCGTGTGGGATCCGCCGCTTGACCAGGCCACCATTCAGGCCAACCTCAATACTGACTATACGGTCAGCACGCCCTCCACGATTATGGGTCTCTATACATTTGATGAAGGCCAGGGCGACACCATTATCGACCACTCGTCATATACGGGACAGGACATCACTCTGAGCGCCGGCCAGTCGGAATGGCTAGCGGGCGGTGATTATATACAGGCAGGCACCGTTATTGGCAGCGTCGCCAGCGTGACTGATCCCGACAGTGGAGACAGCTTTACATATTCGCTGGTGGACGATGGTGCAGGCATGTTCGCTATCGATGCCAATACCGGCGATATTTCACTCGTTTCCGACCGCAATATTACATCGGGCAGCTACAGCGACACCATTACTGTGCGGGTCACCGATTCCGGCGGCAATACCTATGACAAGATCATGAATATCCAGTTCGGTTCAAACGGAGCGAACTCGCTCGTCGGCACAACTGACAATGACATGCTCTTCGGCATCGGTGGAGGGGGCTATTTCGATGGCGGCGATGGTGACGACTTTATCGTCGCGGGATCAGAGCCAACAGCTGGCGCCAATGACTCATACATTATTGGCGGCGCTGGCAATGATACGATCTACGGAAGCAGCGACGGTGACATCATCATTGGCGGCACAGGGAATGATGCAATCTATGCCGGTGCTGGTGACGACGTAGTACGGCTGGAAGAGGGCGTTGACGCGCTCGATGGCGGAGCCGGGGCTGACGTTCTCGACATATGGAACGAAGGCGGTGTCACCGTTAACCTGGCGGCGGGGACTGTAACCGGCGGCGGCATGGATGGCACGACCGTAACCGGATTCGAGGAGGTCTGGGGCAGCGCAGTGGATGATACAATCATTGGTTCTGACTCCGCAGAGACATTTTACGGCTACACCGGAAATGACAACCTTCAGGGTGGGGGCGGAAATGACACGCTCTACGGTGAAGTCGGCAATGACACGATATCGGGCGGCGCTGGTGACGATAGCATCGAAGGCGGGGCAGGCGACGACACCATTGATGGCGGCGCAGGCACCGACACGGTTTACCTCAGCGGCGCCTGGAGCGACTATAGTATCAGTTCAGATGGCACAACGTTCACGATCGTCGATCAGCGCAGCGGTTCGCCAGATGGCACCGATACCTATACCAATGTTGAATATTTCGAGTTTTCCAACGGGACCTTCGATACAACGAGCGTTCTGACAGGCAACAACTATGTGGAAAACACCGACGACATGGACTCCATGGGATCAGCGGGGTCCCAGACAGACTGGGGCACCAGTGCGAATGATACGCTCTACGGCGGAGCCGATAATGATACGCTGGGCGGCCTCGCCGGTGATGACACCGTCTATGGCGGCTCTGGCGATGATTACCTCGTGAGCGGCGACGGCAACGATGAGGTTCATGGCGGCACCGGAAATGATACTATCTACGCGGGCAACGATAACGACACCATTTATGGCGATGCCGGCAATGACTATATAACAGGCGACGCAGGCAATGACATCATCCATGGTGGTTCGGGCGTCGATACCATATATGCCGGAACCGGAGACGACATCGTTCGCGGCGGCACCGGAAATGACGACCTTTATGGAGCCGACGGAAGTGATGATTTCATATATCAGGCCGGCGACGGCAGCGACACGGTCTACGGTGGCTCAGGTATCGGCTGGACAGACAGCATCACGCTGGTAGGCATGGATGGCGGTATTGTTATCAACGGCAACACGGTTACAGGCAATGGTTGGACAATGAATGTTACCATGGGAAGTGTGGGCACGCAGACCGGAGAAAGCCTGACCCTGAGCGATGACGCCACTGGCACCATCACTTTTGACGACAGCTCCGTCATGACATTCACCGAGATTGAGAAGATAAACTGGTAGGTAAAACCACCCTGCCCTGAAACGCGGTGGGTTACGTATCACCCCAAAGAATCTTACGCTTCTTCGCAGCCCTTTCGCGCAATTCGCGTTGTTCGCTGGCGCGAAACGACATCTCGACAAAATCTATGTGTCGCCGTGCGGCGCTTTCGGCGGCTTCGGGATCGCCGTCAAAGATAGCATTGGCTATTTCATGGTGCTGTTCAAGTAGTCGGTCGCCCGCCTTATCAATGGAGCGAAGGTAGCTGCGGTTATAAAACACACCTCTGCGTGTCAGATCATAGATCGACGCCATCATGTGAATAAGCGTGGAATTATTGCTCGCATCAACGATGGCCGTATGAAACCGGATATCAGCCTGCTTCTCGCCCTCAACGTCACCAGCTTCATGCGCCTTGTCCATCTGATCGAGAATCTGGCGAATAATATCCTTGTCCGTCTCCGTTGCCCGGCCTGCTGCAAGACGCGCGGCAAAACCCTCCTGCTCGCGCCGATATTCCAGATAGTCATAAAAGGCGACGGGATGGCGGGCATAGAGATCCAGGAATGCAGGCGTCATGGCTGTACCGGTAAGTTTGGCCACGAACGAACCTTCGCCGTGCCTGACCTGCAAAAGGCCACATTCCTCAAGATGTTTCAGTGCCTCGCGCAACTTCGGCCGCGACACTTCGAGAAGATCCGACATTTCACGTTCCGATGGCAGGCGGGTCCCCTCCTTGAGGATCCCGTTTACGATCATCGTTTCGATCTGATGAATGACCGCATCCGCCACTGAATCGTGTGCAACAGGCTCGAAAATAGCGCGCGTTTTGTCCAAGACACGATCTCCCAAAAATAATTCTTCCGCTCTTTGGTAATCTAATTTGTCCATCGAAATTTGCAAGCTATCGCTCATTCCGCCGCAAAATACTTTCCAAAATATTTCTATAAATATTTGATTATATATGCATTTAAAGCGGCATCCAAAAAATTCAAATCACTCCATATTGGCCCTGACCAGGAATCGTCCCGGCCAAGACATCTCGCGAAAGAGAAACTGGTGGTAAATAAATTTGTTGACTTAAATAAGAGGTTTATTATTTTTACCATCAGCACCAAAAGAGAGGTGCAGGCCTGTCGACGAGCGACCGGTCCCGAACCTGGAGGAGAAATTGATGAAGAAAATTGCCTCGCTGGCAGCCGCCATTTCGCTGATCGCCGCGCCTGCAGCCTTGTCCGCCGAAAAATTGCTGCTGAAAACGCCGATCGCATTCTCAACCGCCCTGCCCGGGCTCGGCACGCCGATCCCGCGCGTCGCCGAACAGCTCAAGCTGATGTCGGGCGGTACTTTGCAAATGAAGGTCTATGAACCGAACAAACTGGTTCCGCCTTTTGAAATTCTCGATGCCGTTTCAGCCGGCAAGATGAATTCCGGTTATGCCACCGCAGGCTACTGGGCTGGAAAGCTGCCCGCCGCGCCGCTGTTTTCATCGGTACCATTCGGTCCGGAAACAGGTGAATATCTGGCTTGGCTCTACTATGGCAACGGTTTGAAACTCTATCAGGAAATGTATGACCAGGGCGGCTACAATGTAAAAGTTCTCCCCTGCGCCATCATTGCACCGGAAACCTCTGGCTGGTTTGCCAAGGAAATCAACAAGCCGGAAGATCTGCAGGGCCTGAAGATGCGTTTCTTTGGTCTTGGCGGCAAGGTCATGCAAAAGCTGGGTGTTGCAACCTCGCTTCTGCCGGGCGGCGAAATCTTCCCCGCACTGGAAAAGGGCGCGATTGACGCGACCGAGTTTTCCATGCCGGCAATTGACGCCCGCCTCGGCTTCTACAAGCTGGTGAAATACAACTACTTCCCCGGCTGGCACCAACAGGCAACGATCTTTGAACTGCTGATCAACAAAAATGTCTGGAATGAAGCAAGCGACGAGCACAAGGCAATTCTGGAGAACGCCTGCAAAGCATCCATGACAGACAGTTTTGCCGAGGGCGAAGCTATGCAGTTCGACGTGATGAAGGAGAACGTCGAAAAGAATGGCGTCATCATCAAGAAATGGAACGACGAAATGCTGACGACCTTCAAGAAGGCCTGGGATGAGGTGGCCGCTGAAGAGGCCGCCAACGACCCGTACTTCGCCAAGGTTCTGGCCGATTTGAACCAGTTCCGCGATGGCTACACCTTGTGGAAGGACAATGCCTTCCTGCCGCGTAAGTAAGAAGCGCGCGCGTTCAGGTGTGATACCAGGGAGAGCCTGATGGCTCTCCCAATTTTGCAACATAAGTTCATTTTTCCTGCGGTGCGTCTGGCCCCGCGCGCGCCCTTTAAGGAGGAGGAGCAATGTCGGATATGTCCAATACAGTAGAGGATCCCGTCGAGGCTTATGAGCGCATTCAGGAGCACGAAGACCGCGACCAGCAGCCCATTGCCGTATTTCTAGATACGTTTGTAAAGTCCGTCGGCAATGTTGTCATGTGGGCCAACCTGCTTCTTGTCGCCGCAATCGTTATTCAGGTGACGCTGCGGTATCTCCTGAACCAGAATTACCCCAAACTCGACGAGATCCAGTGGCATTTCTACGGCCTCGTCACGATGATCGGCATCTCCTACGCGCTGGTAACGGACAGCCATGTGCGGGTCGACATTCTTTACATGCAGCTCAGCCGCAGAGCCCAACGCATTATTGAAGTCGTTGGAATTCTCGCACTGCTGACGCCCTTCATCTATCTGATGATCGATCAGGGTTACGACTATTTCTATGAAAGCTGGCGGGTGGCCGAGCGCTCCAGCAGCCCCACAGGCCTTCCCGCGCGCTGGGCGCTGAAGGCGATTATTCCGACAAGCTTCGCGCTTTTGGGTCTCGCAGCTCTTGCGCGACTCATCCATGACGGCCGCGCGCTCTTTCTCAATTTCGAAGAGGAACGGAATGGCAAGGGGCTGCGCGCCATCTTCTGGACAGCCATCGTTTTCGGAGTTGTCACTTTTGCGCTCAGCTTCCTGGTGGAAAGCACTGAAGAGAAACTGGTCATCGCCATGTTCCTCACCTTCATCATGCTCCTGTTCACAGGATTTCCGGTTGCCTGGACACTCGCCGGCGTTGGCGTGCTCTTCTGTGGATTAGCCTATCTATTTGACAATGGCATGATGAACTGGACCGGCCTTGAGGAAACCCTGACTGGACTTGATTATCTGACCTTGGGCGCAGTGGTGAACCGCGTCTACGCCACAATGTCGAATGCCGTTCTGGTCGCATTGCCGATGTTCATCTTCATGGGCCTCATGCTTGATGAAAGCGGTGTTGCCGAAAAACTCATGGCGGCGATGCAGCGGCTTTTCGGCACCGTCCGCGGCGGGCTTGCCATCACTGTCACCTTGATCGGCATCATTCTTGCCGCATCCACCGGCATCATTGGCGCTTCGGTTGTCCTGCTTGGCGTGTTGTCACTCCCCTCCATGGTGGAGCAGAAATACCGTCCATCGCTTGCCGCCGGCGTTGTCAGCGCTTCAGGAACACTCGGCATTCTAATTCCGCCCTCAATCATGCTGGTCATCATGGCCGACCAGATGGCGCTTTCTGTAGGCGATCTCTTTATGGCTGCCGTGTTTCCCGGCGTCATTCTCGGCGTTCTGTATCTCACCTACATCTTCATCATAGCCCTGCTTGACAAAAAGGCCGCCCCTGTTCCCGCTGGCGCGGTCAAGCCTGACCTCAATGCCATCAAAGACGTCTTGATCGCGGTATTGCCAACCCTGGCTCTCATTCTGGCGGTTCTGGGCTCGATCTTTGCTGGCTTGACCACCCCCACCGAAGCATCAGGCGTAGGCGCCCTGGGCGCGACGCTGCTGGCTGCCGGATACCGGAAGTTGACCTTCAGAAAACTGAAAAACGTCCTGAAATCCACGTTCAACACCACAGCCTATATCTTCGCCATCTTCCTGGGCGCGACGGTATTTTCCTACGTGCTGCGTGAACTGGGCGGCGATACGCTGATTGAGGAAATGATCACCGGAACCGGGCTCGGCCCCACCGGCACCATTTTCATGATCCTGTTCATCGTGTTCCTTCTGGGTTTTGTTCTTGACTGGATTGAAATCACGCTGATTGCACTGCCCCTGATGCGCCCGATCGTAAATAGTCTTGGCCTCGATATTCCCGGCTATGGCGCCATAGACGAACCGGCCTTGATCTGGTTTGTCATCCTTGTTGCTGTTACGTTGCAGACAAGTTTTCTCACACCGCCAGTTGGTTTCGCGCTATTCTATCTCAAGGGGGTATGCCCGCCGCAAATCAAGCTGACAGATATCTACAAAGGCATTATTCCCTTTGTTCTATTGCAGCTGCTGGGTCTGCTGGTGGTTTATCTCTGGCCGCCACTTGCCACCTGGCTTCCTTCAGTCGCCTATTGATCAGGAGACAACATGCGTTTGAGCCAATGTCATAATTTCCACGACTTCCGCGAGCTTGCACGTCGACGTCTGCCTGGCCCGATATTTAACTATATCGACGGAGGCGCTGACGACGAGGTGACCTATCGGGAAAACAGCAGAGCGTTTGAACGATGCGATCTTCTGCCTTCTGTTTTGAAAGGTGTGAAGGACGTGGACATGTCGGTGACTGTCCTCGGACAGAAGCTCGATATGCCGGTCTATTGTTCTCCAACCGCATTGCAGCGCCTCTTCCACCATCGCGGCGAACGCGCCGTTGCCGCCGCGGCGGAAAAATATGGAACGATGTTTGGCGTGTCCTCGCTCGGAACGGTCAGCCTTGAGGAACTGCGGGAAAAACACAAGAACCCGCAGGTCTATCAGTTTTACTTCCACAAGGATCGGGGGCTGAACCGAGCCATGATGGAGCGGGCAAAAGCCGCTGGCGTCGAGGTTATGATGTTGACGGTCGACAGCATCACCGGCGGCAACCGGGAACGCGACCTGCGCACCGGCTTTTCCATTCCCTTCCGGCTGACTATCGGCGGAATGATCCAGTTTGCCATCAAGCCAATGTGGGGCATCAACTATGTAACCCATGAGCGGTTCAGACTTCCGCAGCTTGAGGACCATGTTGACATGGGCGGTGGTGCAAGCTCCATCGGCGGCTATTTCACCAATATGCTTGATCCCACATTAAACTGGGATGACGTCGCCGAAATGGTGAAGGAATGGGATGGACAATTTTGTCTCAAAGGGATCATGACGGTTGAGGATGCGCGTCGCGCCGCAGAAATCGGCTGCACCGGCATTGTCCTGTCCAATCACGGCGGAAGGCAGCTGGATGGAAGCCGGACACCCTTTGACCAGCTCAAAGAGGTCGTCGATGCTGTCGGAGACAAGGTCGACGTCATCATGGATAGCGGCATTCAGCGTGGTACACATGTGATCAAAGCGCTTTCACTCGGCGCCAAGGCCGTTGGCGTCGGCAGAGCCTATCTCTACCCGCTTGCCGCAGCCGGACAGGCCGGCGTCGAGCGGGCTTTGATGCTTTTGAAGGCCGAGATCGAACGGGACATGAGGCTGATGGGCGTATCCTCCATTCAGGAACTCACGCGCGAAAATCTGCGTTTTCGCTAGCCACCACGATATCAGCCTGTTGACGGTCTTCGGCGCTAATCGGCTGGAACAGACTGTTGCATGTCGCCTGCAGGCAATAAAGTCGCCCGCGTAACGGCGAAAAATAGTGCACAAGATCTCAATCGGGAAATTCAAATGCGCGACTTCAAGAAAATTCTCATTGCCAACCGCGGCGAGATTGCAATCCGCATCATGCGCGCGGCAAACGAACTGGGTAAAAAGACCGTTGCCGTTTATGCAGAAGAGGACAAACTGGGCCTGCATCGCTTCAAGGCAGATGAAGCCTATCGAATTGGCGAAGGGCTGGGACCAGTCGCCGCCTATCTCAGCATCCCCGAAATCATTCGCGTAGCCAAACAAAGCGGCGCTGACGCCATCCATCCAGGCTATGGCCTTTTATCCGAAAATCCCGATTTTGTAGATGCCTGCGACGAAGCAGGCATCGTTTTCATTGGCCCCAAAGCTGAAACGATGCGTGCGCTGGGAGACAAGGCCAGCGCCCGACGCGTCGCCATCGCGGCAGGTGTTCCCGTGATCCCCGCAACCGGCGTCCTTGGCGACGATATGGATGCCATACGCGAAGAAGCCGCGAGCGTTGGCTACCCCCTGATGCTGAAGGCAAGCTGGGGCGGCGGCGGACGCGGAATGCGCCCGATCAACGGCCCGGACGAGTTGGAAAAGAAGGTCATGGAGGGCCGCCGCGAAGCCGAAGCTGCCTTTGGTAATGGCGAAGGCTATCTTGAAAAAATGGTCATGCGCGCGCGCCATGTGGAGGTCCAGATCCTCGGCGACCGCCACGGCAATATCTATCACCTTTGGGAGCGCGATTGTTCGGTCCAGCGACGAAATCAGAAAGTCGTTGAACGGGCGCCCGCGCCATATCTCACCCAGGCGCAGCGCGAAGAACTTTGCGCGCTTGGCAAACGTATTTGCCAACATGTCAACTATGAGTGCGCCGGAACCGTTGAGTTCCTGATGGATATGGAGACCGGGAACTTCTACTTCATCGAGGTTAATCCGCGTGTTCAGGTGGAGCACACCGTTACTGAGGAGGTAACGGGTATCGATATCGTCCAGGCACAAATCAGAATTGCCGAGGGCAAGACGCTCGCGGAAGCAACCGGGAAGGCCACCCAGGAGCAGATCGTCCTCAACGGACACGCTCTGCAGACGCGCATTACCGCAGAAGACCCGCAAAACAATTTCATCCCGGATTATGGTCGCATCTCCGCCTACAGGTCAGCCACCGGAATGGGCATACGCCTTGACGGCGGCACGGCTTATGCGGGCGGCGTAATTACCCGCTATTACGACTCGCTTTTGGAAAAGGTAACCGCACACGCCCAGACGCCCGAAGCCGCAATCGCGCGCATGGACCGTGCGCTCCGGGAGTTTCGTATACGCGGTGTTTCCACCAATATCGCCTTTGTCGAAAACCTTCTCAAACACCCGGTCTTCCTGTCCAACACCTACACAACAAAATTCATTGACGAGACCCCGGAACTCTTCAAGTTCGAAAAGCGTCAGGATCGCGCGAGCAAAGTTCTCAATTACATTGCCGATATAACGGTGAACGGCCACCCGGAAACTCAAGGCCAGGCAAGGCCAGCCGAAGCGCGCGTGCCGCAGGCACCAAAGCCACGGGATATTCAGCTACTCGAAGGCGCGAAGAAAATTCTGGATGAACAGGGCGCAGATGCCGTTGGCAAATGGATGCTTGACCAGAAGCGTCTGCTGCTGACCGACACAACTATGCGTGACGGGCATCAATCGCTGTTGGCAACGCGCATGCGGTCAATCGACATGATACGCGTGGCCCCCGCTTACGCCGCCAACCTGCCGGAGCTGTTTTCGGTGGAATGCTGGGGTGGCGCAACGTTCGATGTGGCTTACCGCTTCCTGCAGGAATGTCCCTGGCAGCGCCTGCGAGACCTGCGGACAGCCATGCCAAATCTATTGACCCAGATGTTGCTCCGCGCCTCCAACGGGGTCGGCTACACAAATTACCCCGACAATGTTGTCCGGGAATTCGTTCGCCAGGCGGCAGAAACAGGCGTTGATATTTTCAGGGTCTTCGACAGCTTGAACTGGGTTGAGAACATGCGCGTCGCCATGGATGCGGTAATCGAGAGCGGCAAAATCTGCGAAGCAACGATCTGCTATACCGGCGACATCCTGGATCCCGCCCGGGCAAAATATGATCTCAAATACTATGTCAACATGGCGAAAGAGCTGGAAGCTGCCGGAGCTCACGTCCTTGGCCTCAAGGATATGGCCGGGCTGCTGAAGCCCGCGTCAGCACGTGTCCTCGTGAAAGCCCTGAAGGATGAGCTCAGCATCCCCGTCCATTTCCACACGCACGACACCGGCGGCGCGGCAGCGGCCACCGTTCTTGCCGCAGCAGATGCAGGCGTTGACGCCGCTGATGCGGCCATGGACGCCTTTTCCGGCGGCACGTCGCAACCATGCCTCGGTTCTATTGTCGAGGCGCTGCGCCATACCGACAGGGAGACGGGACTGGACCGGAGCGTCATTCGCTCAATCAGCAATTACTGGGAGCAGGTGCGCGCGCAATATGCCGCATTTGAAAGCGGCCTCGCCTCCCCGAGCTCCGAAGTTTATCTTCATGAAATGCCCGGTGGCCAGTTCACCAATTTGAAAGCGCAGGCGCGGAGCCTCGGCCTAGAGGATCGCTGGCACGAGGTGGCTCAAGCCTATGCCGACGTCAACATGATGTTCGGTGATATTGTTAAAGTCACACCTTCATCAAAGGTCGTGGGTGACATGGCCCTGATGATGGTGAGCCAGGGGCTGACAATTGCGGATGTCGAGGATCCCAAGCGGGAGGTCAGTTTTCCCGATTCTGTCATCGACATGTTGCGCGGCAATCTCGGGCAGCCGCCGGGCGGCTTTCCAGAAGGCCTGTTGAACAAGGCTCTCAGGGACGAGAAGCCAGAACTTGGACGCCCCGGCGGTCGGTTGCAGCCGATTGATCTTGAAGCCAGCCGGACAGACATATCACAAGCTCTCGGGGGCGTGGAAATCGACAACGAAGACCTCAACGGCTACCTTATGTATCCCAAGGTGTTCACCGACTACATGAAACGTCACGCCGACTACGGCCCAGTCCGCGCACTTCCGACCCGGACCTTCTTCTACGGCATGGAGCCAGGAGAAGAGATTTCAGCCGAGATAGACCCCGGCAAGACCCTGGAAATCCGCCTGCTCACCGTTGGTGAAACCAATGACGATGGCGATGTGCGTGTCTTCTTTGAATTGAACGGGCAACCTCGGACCGTTCGGGTTCCAAACCGCAAGGTAAAATCTAAGGACAAGGCGCGACTAAAATTCGAAGCAGGCAATCCGGCCCATGTCGGCGCTCCGATGCCCGGCGTTATTGCTGGTCTGGCCGTTCAGGCCGGAAGCAGCGTCAAGGTGGGTGATCTTCTTTTCACAATCGAAGCCATGAAAATGGAAACTGGTATTCACGCAGACAGAAACGCCGTTGTGAAAGCCGTCCACGTAAAATCGGGTGACCAGATCGACGCCAAGGATCTGCTTCTGGAATTTGAGCTTTGACCATCCACAAAAGAGGGGACAAGGCTGCGAGGCGGAATACAATACAACGCAAGCGCCCGTCCCACATGCGGGTGTTTGTTGATCAATCGGAGTCTGGAGGCTTTCAGGTTTAAATGGAAAGCCTCCAATAGTTGGGTTATCTCTAGCAATTGTCGGCGAATGACTGCGCCGACTTGATCAAGGCATTCAATGGGCGAGCGCTTTGATACGCTCTTCACTTATTTGCGATGCATCGGTGGTAGCGTAAAGCACCTCCATATAGAGGGCCAGAAACTCGCGGTCCTTATCTCGCGCAAGAAAGGCCGTATCGGGATGACGCAGCAAGCCCGGAATGCGGTCGTGCAGGCTTTGTGGCTCAGCAAACTACATCCCCAAGACTTCGCGATATTTAACGATCAACTGTTCTCGCAGGTCGGCGCTGAAACGACACATAAATCAGTTCGCGCCATTGTTATCGCTCTTGATGGCCCCGTTTCTAAACGCAAGGCCTGCAATAAAATCAATGACCGTTGATTAAAACTCATGCGGCAGGGAATAGTTGTGCGCAAGTGGAGGAAATCATTGTCATCGCGCCACAATCTCGGGCAGGCTGGCTGGAGTTTAATCGAGGACAGGTTCTGACTGTACACTGGTCAGGCAGGACAATCGCCTCAACATCAGTTTAGACAAGAGTGAGAAGGATTTCGCAACGATGCGCAATGGGGGTCAATTGCTTGTAGAGTGCCTGATGGCGCTCGGGGCAAAAACCAGTTTCGGCGTTCCCGGTGAAAGCTATCTCGCCGTGCTTGACGCGCTGTACGATACGAAGGGCAAGCTCGATTACGTACTCTGTCGTAATGAGGGCGGTGCCTCCTTCATGGCTGCGGCATACGGCAAGCTGACGGGCGCACCGGGCATCTGTTTCGTCACCCGTGGTCCGGGTGTTACCAATGCCTCCATCGGCATTCATACCGCCATGCAAGACAGCGCACCGATGATCACTTTCGTCGGCCAGGTCGGAACAGATATGAAGGGCCGCGAGGCCTTTCAGGAGATCGATTATAAGGCTGTGTTTGGAACAATGGCGAAATGGGCCGTTGAAATCGATGATGTCGAACGCATTCCGGAAATTGTGTCGCGCGCGTGGACCATGGCTGTGACCGGTCGTCCGGGACCCGTCGTGATTGCGCTACCCGAAGATATGCTGACGTCGTTGACCGACGCCCCAGCAATCTCCGGCCCAGTAGAAGTATCCGAACCGGTTCCGTCAACCGCCGCCCTGCAGCGCGCGCGAGAGATGCTGGCATCAGCCAAGCGTCCGCTAATTCTTTATGGCGGATGCAACTGGAAGGGCAACGCGATGGTTGCCCTGCAGAGTTTTGCAGAAGCCTCCGACATTCCAGTCGTTTCGGTGTTTCGCTATCAGGACCAGTTCGACAACAATTCCCCCACCTTCTGTGGCGAGGCGGGCGTTGGCATGTTGCCGTCGATCAAGGAGCTGATCCGCGACGCCGATGTAATTCTGGCAATCAACAATCGCTTTGGTGAAAACTCGACAGATGGGTACACCTTACTCGAGGTTCCGCAACCAAGGCAGGCCATCATCCATGTCCATGGATCAGATCTTGAAATTGGCAAAATCTACCGCCCGGCGCTTGGCATCCATGCCGGTCCGAACGCCTTTGCTGAAGCGCTCAGCGCACTTGAGCCGGTGAAAGGAAGCTGGGCAGAATGGCGCGCCAAGGGCCGTGAAGCTTTTGAAGCAAGCATGAAGCTCAACGATTTGCCTTCGTCTGTTGATATGGGCAAGGTCATGGAATGGCTTTCCGGCCAGCTTCCCGACGACGTCATTATTACCAACGGTGCCGGCAACTTCGCTGTCTGGCCCAACAAGTTTTTCAAGTTCGGACCGAAGGCGCGTCTTCTCGCTCCGCAATCAGGCGCTATGGGCTACGGCGTGCCAGCCGCCATCGCCGCGAAGGTGGCGCGCCCGGATGCCGCAGTCGTCTGCTTTGCGGGCGACGGTGATTTCCAAATGAACTGCCAGGAGCTGGCGACAGCTCTGCAGTACAACGCCCAACCGATCATCCTCGTTCTAAACAACGGCATTTACGGTACAATCCGTGCTCACCAGGAACGCAACTATCCGGCGCGCGTGTCCGGAACGGAAATGGTCAGTCCGGATTTTGCTGCGCTTGCAAAGGCTTATGGATTCCACGCGGAACGCGTTGAAAGCACCGCCGATTTCGCCGCTGCGTTTGATCGCGCCCGCGCCTCCAGGACCGGTGCGCTCCTAGACCTCAACATATCGCCTGAGGCCCTGACACCGCGTCAAACGCTTTCCCAGATGCGGGAAGCCGCTCTGGCAGCAAGGGAAAACAAATGATTGTCGACCAACTTTCCGGCTGAAGATGGCTTTACGCGCGAGCGCTGCATACGATTTGCAAACCTTTCGACAGAAGGTCCCATGCGGCTTTCTGAAGCAAGGACGAGGTATCGCGTTTTACACGGACATTCTATAATAACGATGGGAACCGTTCATACCTGACGTAGGGAGAGAGGCCGTGACACCAGCCGGATCTTTGCGCATAGTAACTGGCCTCGCCCTTGTTCTTGCAACCTCTGCAGCCGGAGCTGGATTATTCTGGCTGCCCGCCGAGCAAGTTCCGCTGAAACCAGATCTTTTTGGGGCCGGATTATATCGTCGGGACACAGCGTTTGTCGCCGGTGCGTCTCAAGGGGCCGATCTGTTCAGCCTGTTCTTCGTTACCCCTGTCGCGATCTGGTTTGCGATGTCTCGCCTGTCGACACGGCTGTCGCTTGTGGTTCTCGCAACCGCGCATGCATGGTGGTTGTATCTTGGGTTCAGCCTTGCGCTTGGCGCCGTGGCGTTCAACGAGCTTTTCCCGGTCTATGTCGGATTGATCCCTGTCAGCATTGTCGGTTTGGCCCTGACACTGAACCGAATAGGTCAGGTTGGGACACCGCGTTTCCTTGCGGCGTTTTTGTGTGTCAGCGGGGTGGTCACGATTGGGGCTTGGACGTTCCTGCTATGGGTTGAATTGGCCACGAACCAATTCCCGCCGACCACATACTATACTGTTCGAACTACCTATGCGATCGACCTTGGGCTGATCGCGCCGGGATGTTTTGCGGCCAGTATCGCGGTATGGAAGCGCTGGCTCAGCTGGCCGATCCTCGCGATACCTCTGCTCGGATTGGAGGCGACCTTGTTACCGATGATGGTGCTACAAACACTCATGCAGGTGAAAGTGGGTGTTGTATTCGGGCTGGAGGCGGCAGCACCACTCTTGGGGTTCGGTTTGATATCGATCGTCGCTTTCTGGTTCCTGGGGCTGATCGCACGGCAAGCCCCCCTGGATGCCGGGTGATCCACGCCCGTGATACACTTGTCCGGCAGGGCAATGCTCAATCATGCAGGCCATCTCCTCGGCGTTTTATCACCGAACAGGCCATTGAAGCCGGAGTGGCCATCGGCGGCATCCAGCCTCTGCACCCCGCAAGATGCCTGATGGGGTGCTCGTCGCGCGCATAGGTCCACACCCGCGCCGTTTTGGCTTCTTCCGACCCGGGGTTCTGCATCTTCACTGGAGTATCGTCAGCCCAAAACCACTTCTTCCGCCTGCTCATAGATTGCCCCTTGGTGGCGATTATCGATGGTGGACACCTGGATCGCTCTCCTCGACGCCGTTAGATCGGGTTCAACGGATACTTACCGAGCATTTTGTCCTACAGCCAGACAACAAAAAACACCCGTCTGCAAATTTGCAGGCGGGTGTCAGTTCGAATTTCAGTTGGACAAACAGCGGTGCCGTATCGCGCCGCGGCCTATATCATAATCGTCACTTTTCCGGAAGCAGCCCACGAGGGTTGAACCGGAGCACCAGAAGAAGCACCAGACCAACGATCGGCAGGCGCATCTGCACTGCAGAATCGATCAAGTGCTGTTTCAGCGGACCATCATCAAGGAACCCGGTCAACGTTGTTACAATTGAAGGACCAAGGTTTTCCGCCTCGCCCCAGATCAACATGATGATGAAAGCGCCGAGCATTGAGCCCCAGTTATTCCCCGAGCCGCCGAGGATCACCATTGCCCAGATCAGGAAGGTGTAACGCAGCGGATCGTCATAGCTTGCCGGGGCAAACAGCCCATGCAGGCTGACATAAAGCGCACCAGCCACACCGATAATGGCTGAACCGATGACAAACACCTGAAGGTGGCGCGCTTTAACATTTTTGCCCATAGCCGTTGCGGAGATTTCGTTGTCGCGGATGGCGCGCATCATACGTCCCCAAGGCGAGTTGAGAGATAACTCGGCGAGAATGAGGAATACGAGCAGCACGAGCAACAGAACCCCTGCAAAGCACAAGCCTACAAACATGGTCGATGCGCCTTGCGGAGTGAGTCCCATGGATTGCGCGGCGGCGACAAAGCTATCACTTTGCTGAAGATCAATCTCGTGGGGAACCGGCCAACGACTGATATCGGTGATGTTTTTCACACCACGATCCAGCCAGTCCTCGTTCTTGAGGAATGCAATCACGATCTGACCAATACCAAGTGTGGCAACGGCAAGATAATCAGATCGCAGACCAAGTGCCGTTTTACCAATGGCCCAGGCTGCGGCTGCGGCAAAAAGGCCTCCGGCCATCCATGCAAGCGGGACCGGAAGACCAGCACCGCCAATATTGCCCGTAGCCGCCGGGGTAATAGCCTCAACAGCCTCCACCGCCGGGTCAAAGACCATGCGAAACAGGATAAGCCCCACAAGAACCGTACCTAAAAGCGCCACTCCGCGCTGCCGACCAGGCTTCATGAACTTGTAAAGCCTGATCGCACCGTAGATAACAGCCAGACCGAATACCAATCCGAACAGGATCCGCGGCGTACCCGCATCCCATGCGGCTGGGTCGATAGGCTTGGAAATCAAGGGAACGGCAAGCCCGCCAAGAGCGAAGAAGCCAGCAGCGCCGACGTTGAACAGACCGGCATAACCCCACTGAATGTTAAGACCCAGCGCCATGATGGCGACAATCAAAGCATCGTTTAATATGGTGATTGCCAAGGGCCAACTTTGCGTGAAGCCGACCAGCAAATAGAGCGCTATCACGCTGGAAAAAAGAGCTATTGGGCGAAGTGTGTTGCTCATATCGCTTTTCCCTTGAATAGGCCGGTTGGCTTAAACAGCAGCACAATCACAAGAATTGCGAAGGAAACTGCAAACTTGTAGTCGGTTCCCAGGAACTGAACCAAACCCGTCGGGGCCAGAGATGCTGGAAGAAGATAAACAAGGACCTTTTTCCAGGCATAGGTTACCAGCACTTCCGAAAACGCAATCAGGAAGCCGCCTGCAATCGCTCCCACCGGATTTCCCAACCCGCCAACAACGGCGGAAGCGAATATCGGCAGAAGAAGCTGCATATAGACAAAGGGTTTGAAGCTCTTGTCGAGACCGTAGAGCACGCCGGCGATCGTCACCAGACCAGCAACGATAATCCAGGTTATCGTTACAACCCGCTCCGGGTTGATCCCCGAAAGCAGCGCCAGATCTTCATTGTCGGAGAATGCGCGCATCGACTTTCCCGTCCTAGTCGAGTTCAGGAAGTAGAAAAGCGCCCAAACCACCAAAACAGCGGCAACCAGTGTAATCACCGTCGTTGTCCGGATGGCGAGCCCTTCCTGAAGACCCGTCATTGTGCGGAACTGCCCGGCCGTGATGACGAAACGCTCGCCGTCGGCAAAACTCTGCTCCTTCACGCCGATGATAAAACGCGTCAGGCCGTTCATGATAAACATGAGGCCCATCGATACGATCATCAAAATGACCGGCGGCGCCCTCTTCTTGCGATAAAAGCGATAGACCGTGCGGTCGGTGAAAAGCAGAACCGCCGCTGTCACAGCTATCCCGAAAGGCAGAGCCAGAAGGGCTGTCGGCAACGGTCCAAAACTGACACCCGAAGCCTGCAGGAACCAGGTGATCAGAATTGTGATCGTGGTTCCAAAAGCCATCGTATCGCCGTGAGCGAAGTTCGAAAAGCGAAGTACGCCGTAGATCAGTGTTACCCCGAGAGCCCCGAGCGCGAGCTGCGCACCATAGGAAGCCGCGGGCACCAGAACGTAGTTCAGCAATGCTACAATTGCATTTAGAATGTCCATCTTCAGCCTCCAAGGAACGTCTTGCGGACTTCAGCGTCTGCGAGGAGTTCTTGACCAGTACCGGTGTAACGGTTAGCGCCCTGGACGAGCACATATCCGACATCGGCAATATTCAACGCCTGGCGAGCATTTTGCTCCACCATAAGAATGGAAATCCCAGTTCTTGCGACTTCGATAATCCGGTCGAAAAGTTCGTCCATGACAATCGGCGAAACACCAGCGGTGGGCTCGTCCAGCATCAAAAGCTTCGGCTTGGTCATCAAGGCCCGGCCAACCGCGACCTGCTGACGTTGACCACCGGACAACTGACCGGCAGGCTGCCGCCGCTTTTCTTTCAAAATGGGAAACAGCTCGTAGATCTGTTCCATTGTTTCGCTGTAGTCGTCGGTTCTGACATACGCGCCCATTTCGAGGTTTTCCTCAACGGTCAACGAAACGAAAACATTGTCGACCTGCGGCACAAACCCCATGCCCTTCAGCACGCGCGCCTGAGGAGTGAGAGAACCAATGTCCTCCCCATCCAATGTCACCGTACCCTGGCGAAGTTTCAGCATGCCAAAAACGGCTTTCATCGCCGTTGATTTTCCGGCCCCGTTCGGGCCGACAATTACGGCAATCTGGCCTTTGTCGACCTTCAGCGTGCAATCGTTGAGAATGTCGGCGGCGCCATAGCCACCCACCATGTTTTCTGCAGAAAGGAAACTCATGTACTACTCTCTTCCCGCCTCATCGCCGAGGCCGGGCTGTGCGCCGTGGCTTTCGTGCTGTGCTGTCTCTTTCAACAACTCGGCTTTCACCTTGTTCTTCAAACCACGCCCCAGATAGGCTTCAATCACGGCCTCATTTTCCATGATGTTTGCAGCAGACCCCTGTGCCAGGAGCTTCCCTTCAGCCATCACGATAACCGGATCACAAAGCCGTCCAATAAAATCCATATCATGTTCGATAAGGCAGAACGTGTAGCCGCGCTCCTTGTTCAGCCGGATAATCGCATCCGCGATTGTGCCGAGGAGCGTGCGGTTCACGCCTGCCCCCACTTCATCGAGAAACACGATCTTGGCATCAACCATCATCGTCCGGCCGAGTTCCAGAAGCTTCTTCTGGCCACCGGATATCTGACCGGCCTTCTCGTCAGCAATGTGTGAAATCGTCAGGAACTCCAGAACTTCGTCGGCCTTTTTAGCCAGTTCCTTTTCTTCCTTTGCAATTCGGCCACGGCCAAACCAGGTTTTCCAAAGAACCTCGCCTGACTGCATGGCGGGAACCATCATGAGGTTCTCGCGTACCGACATGGACGCAAATTCGTGCGCAATCTGGAAGGTGCGCAGCAGGCCTTTCTGGAAAAGTTCATGCGGCTGCAAGCCGGTAATGTCTTCACCGTCCATCAGAATCCGACCGGAGGTCGGTGCATATCGCCCGGCGATAACGTTGAATAAGGTTGTTTTTCCAGCGCCGTTGGGCCCAATCAAGCCCGTAATGGAGCCATCCGCAATTTCCAGCGATACGCCATCGACTGCCCGCAGCCCATCGAAGTGCTTATGCAGATCTTCAACGAGAATCATCCCAGTCCCCTATATTATTACTGGTCCTTTTCTCTCGGCTGACATTCAGCCGCTGGAAGGACCTAATAATGGAGGCGGCACGGAATGACCCCGTGCCGCCGCTTAAAACGAGGACCGATTACTCGTAATGGTCCGTTTCGCGCTTGCCATCCTTGATGGTGTAGATGCGATAGCTGCCTGCACTATCACCAGCGCCGATAAGCTCGACGTTGGAAGCGCCGTCGTAGTCGATTTCCTTGCCTTCAGCGAGCAGCTTCAGACCCTTGGCAAGTTCGCCGGGATAAATTTTCTCGCCGGGAGCGTTGGCAACATCCATGACCTTAGCCTTGTAGTCCGAGCCCTTGGTCGACTTGGCGGCCTGTATGGCAAGCATCAGGAGAGCAGCAGCATCATAGGATTCAGCCGCATAGGACTGCGGCTCATATCCTGCAGCCTTGACCATTTCCTCGAACTTCTTCGCGCCTTCGCTTTCGCTGCCGCCAAGGGTGCCGATAGCGTCGAGCTGGTCGCCGATGGCTTCCATCAGGCTGTCGCCATACATGCCGTCTGGCAGGAAAAACTTGGCGAATGCGCCAGAATCCAGCGAGGCCTGAATGATGCCCTTGCCGCCCTGGTCAACGTAACCGGCCACAACGAGAAGGTCGCCACCAGCAGATGCGAGCGAAGCAACTTCTGCTGAATAGTCAGCCTTGCCGTCCTGGTGAGGAACAACCGCTGTGATCTTGCCGCCAGCGGCGACGTAAGCGTCGGCGAAGGAGTTGGCAAGACCCTTACCGTAGTCGTTGTCGGTAAAGGTGACGGCCACATTTTTGAAGCCCTTGTCCATCAGCACCTTGGCCATGACGACACCCTGACGGGCGTCAGACGGAGCGGTACGGAAGAAAAGGTCATCATCTGGAGCAGTCGAAAGAGCCGGAGACGTCGCAGACGGCGAAATCATCACAGCGCCGTTGGGCCGAGCAACAGACTGAAGCACAGCACCGGTAACACCAGAGCAGTCGCCGCCGACAATGCCAGCAACGTTATCAACGGTGACAAGACGTGTCGCGGCTGCCACAGCTGCTGCGGCGTCGACGCAGGTGCTGTCGCCACGAACGGCTTCAACCGAAGCGCCGTCCAGAAGCGCCTTGGATTCATTAACTTCGGAGATGGCAAGCTCAGCAGACTTGCCCATGCTCGGCGTAATGGATTCCAGCGGGCCCGTGAAACCAAACAGGACACCGATCTTAACGTCCTGGGCGAATGCCGAACTCGCCATAAGCGCGATTGCGGCTGTTGTAACCATAAGTTTCTTCATGATGTTCTCCTCTTCATGGTCATATAAACTTCAAAACGTTCTAGCTTTTATATTATCAACCCGAACCTTGAAACGGGACGGCTCCTTAATAAGAAGAGCCCCGGGACGCAACTATTCTCTCCCATTTGCAAGCGGTAGAATTAGGTGCATGAATATCCTTGCCCCCATTCGAGCAGATTAATTGCCTCCGCACTCAGCCCTGCCATTTCAGGCTATCGCGCCGATTTACGAAGACCACACAATTTCTTGATGGAAAGGAAATAAGAATCTTTGCCACGGGCAAAAATGCATGTTGTATACTCAGCTCCGCCTTCAATTCCGGCCCCCACTACAGGTCGAACTGCAATGCATCCAAAGGCCAGGATATGCATGCCGTTTCAACGTCGGCTTTCAGGCATCCTAGGCGGTACAAAAAGATTTGGAAAGAACGAATACGCAAGAGAGAGAGCCATTTTTTCAAGTTTTCTACTGTCAAACATCAAAAAACGAACTAAAATTGAACAACGAGCCTCAAAATATCACCGAAAATGATTTGTGCGGCATCGAAGGTTAGAACTGATTGGGAGACAACGTATTCCCCCAAAACAGACTTTCCTTCTCTCTATCGATGGCGACGATAGCCCGGAGTTCTTGAATTCAATCGTCGAGCTTGTCCAGGTTGCTGTGGATCGTCCTGAGCGCCGATTTCAGCCACTCAATCTCTCCCGCATTAAATGTTTCGACGCCAATTGCCTCAAATTCAGCAGCAAGCGGCATCAGTTTGCCGACGAGCGCATCACCCTGAGGGCTCAGCGCAATGCTGACAGTCCTGCCATCGTCGGGCCGGGTTCGCGAAACAAGCCCCTGTTTTTTCATGGCTGAAACAAGCCGCGACAGCGTGGATAGCTCAGTCGTCACCATGGGGCTGAGATCTGTCAGCCGTTGGGGGCCTTCCTGCTTTAACACCGCAAGCACGCGATACATCGGCAAAGTAATGCCGTGCTCGCGAATGCGCGACGAAAACAATTCGCCCATGCGTACGCCAACGCGATTGAGAAGATAAGGGAATGAATCGGTAAAGCGGTATGACATTTTCGCTCGCAACTATTGCACGGCCAATCAATAGTCGGAGCAGCGGCGCGGTGCAATCGTTGCGCATAAATTCTCAAATGTCGGACGGAAAACGGTAATCCAGGGACCGGACCAGTTTCTCCGGAAGGTCGCGCAAACGCCCTCCTGCCCCAAGTTCGAGCGCCGCCGCCCAAATCACGCGCGCGCGCAGTTTGGGCGTATCACACATCAAAATCGTGTTTCCGTTCTTATCGTCAACACCCCTGGCCCACATATCGCCATCGAGATCGCGCCACTCCACATTCAGATGGATTGCCGTATGCTCAAACAAATGACGCAGCGCGCGGGGAGGAAGCGAACGCCCCTCGCTGATCTTGACTGGATCAACCTCAAGCGGCCAGAGCAGCCGTTCTTCATGTCCTTCCCGAACCCAGGCGATAGTGTCTGCCAGCAAACGCGCCTGATAGCAGACGCGGAGGATAATCTGCTGGCGTGAAACACCTCCAACAGTCGATGGTGCGGTCAGGTCTTTGTCCGCCAAGCTGTTGAGCAACCTGGCAAAATAGGCCGTTCCACGCCGCGCCCAGTCAAGCGCCTCAGCAGGCGCGGCCTCTGCATCAAAACGTGCGCCAGCGCCCAGCCGTTCCCTAAGCGCGGATCGGGCAGCCTCTTCCGTAGTCGTCATTCATCCAGCCCCTCCTCGTGCATCCTGTCAAAATGGAGCCGTTCCATTATGGGCGCATCAGAAAAACGGAAAAGATCGAATTGCGTCTCCGCTTCAAGGGACCAGGAAACCCACGACGGAATGACGAATATGTCGCCAATGTCCAACGGCTTTGTTTCACCATTGATGACCACCGACCCACGCCCCTCGAAAACCTGGAACACAGTCGAGCCTACCTCTCGGCGGGTTCGTGTGGACGCCCCACCCCGCAGCCGATGGAACTCACATCGCATGGTCGGCATCACGTCGCCGCCAGTTGTCGGATTCACATAGCGGATCGCGGCATGTCCCTGTTCAACGGTAGCGGGCTGCCCCTCCTCTTCCAGCAAAAGCTGTTCGGTCAACGCACGGTCGGTATATTCCCAGCGATAGGCTCCAATCGGCGAACTGACCGTATTCTTCAACCCGGAAAGCGGTCGCAGACCGGGATGACACCACAGACGTTCGCCACGCGAAAACTTTGGCGTAGCGTAATCAGTCACCCGGTCCGACCCGAATTCAAAAAAGCCGACATCGTTCTGGTAGGAAAATGGAATATCAAGCCCATCGATCCACGCCATCGGCTTGTCGGTGTCATTATGATGGCCATGAAAATTCCAGCCGGGCGTCAAAAGCAGATCGCCACGGCTCATGCGGACGGGGTCACCGTTGACGACCGTCCAAACACCTTCACCTTCGACCACAAAACGAAACGCATTTTGAGAGTGGCGATGCTCGGGCGCGGTCTCACGAGGGCCCAGATACTGGATCGCACACCACATGGTCGGGCTGATATAGGCGTTCCCGCCAAGCCCCGGATTGGCGAGCCCCAAAGCACGCCTTTCGCCGCCACGGCCAACCGGCACCAGTTCTCCCGATTTTTCTGCGAGTGGCAGCAGATCGGCCCATTTCCAGATATACGGCACCGCTTTGGGCGTAGGCGCCTTCGGCATGATATTCCCGATCTGTGTCCACAGAGGCTTGATATGGTTGTCGTCAAAACCCTGATAGAGGGAACGCAATTCCGGTGTGTCTTCGGGCTGCATCGCATTGCCGTGGTCAGCGTTTGTTTTTTCAAGCATGGCTAATTCCTCCTCACAGGCAATTGCGGACCTCAGATTGCATCCGGTTGATTGGGCGGTGCAGCAGCACGGAATGCTTCAATCATGTCCAGCGCTCCAAAAATGCGGTCAATCACCGGCCATTTCACCGTGTCGATCGAGAACCGACGATTGTTCCAGACTTGCGCGTAAAGGCAGATGTCAGCCAGCCCGGGCTGATCGCCGTGACAAAACACGCCAGTGCGCGGATCTTCGCTGAGCGTTTTCTCAAGCGCATCGAAGGTCGTTGTCACCCAATGGCGAAACCAGACTTCTTGTGCATCTTCATCCGCGCCAAACTGCTTTTCCAGTTGAAAAAGCACCCGCAGATTGTTCAAGGGGTGGATCTCACAGGCAATCATGTAGGCCAACGCCCGGACGCGCGCCCTTCCATCAGCATCTGCCGGCAACAATGCCGGTTCGGGATACATTTCCTCCAGCCATTCGATGATCGCCAGCGATTGCGTGAGGAAAGTTCCATCCTCACGCTCAAGAACAGGCACCAGGCCAGCCGGGTTCATCTCAAGGTAATCTGGCTTGCGCGTGTCGCCCCGGCGCAGGACATACGGAATATACTCATAGTCCAACCCTTTCAGGTTCAGCGCGGCACGCAAACGCGTCGAGGTCGATGAACGGAAGAAATTGTGCAGCCGCAGGCCCATCATCAGACCCTGTCGCCGATACGGGTGGAAATTTCGCCCAGTCCTTCAATGGACACAACACAAAGGTCTCCCGGCACCAGCGGTCCAACACCAGCCGGCGTTCCTGTCATGATGAGGTCGCCAGGCTTCAATTCGATGGAATGAGACAGGATGGAAATGACTTCAGGCACCGACCAGATGAGTTCGGCAAGGTCTGCATCCTGTTTTGTTTCACCATTGACCGAAAGCTTGATGGAGCCCTTTGACAAATGGCCGGTTGCAGCAACGGGGTGAACAGGCCCAATCACGGCGGAACGGTCAAAGGCCTTGCCCCAGTCCCACGGACGCCCAAGTTCACGCGCAGCCAATTGCTGATCGCGCCGGGTCAGGTCGTTGCCAATCGCATAGCCCCAGACATGGTCCAACGCGGCATCTTCTGCAATATTGCGACCACCATTGCCGATTGCAACAACCAGCTCGGCTTCATAATGGAAATTCTCTGTCTCGGGCGGATAGGCAATCATCTCGCCCGCATCAACGACCGCATCTGCAGGCTTGGTAAAGAAAAAAGGCGGCTCACGGTCCGGATCCCGGCCCATTTCCCGCGCATGGGCTGCGTAGTTTCGGCCTACGCAAAAAATCCGGCGCACTGGAAAACGGTCCTCGGCACCCGATACGGCGACACTGGGAACGGCGGGCGCGGGCAACACAAAATTCATACGGCTTATCCTTTGAGAGATTTGGGAAACCGCCGCGCCAATCACGCGGCGGCTTATTGTGGCATTACATGCTGTTTTCAGTATATTTTTTGATGAGCGCCTTGGCCTCGTCAAGCAGTGCCTGCCCGTCAATGCCTTTCGAATTCACATCGGCAATCCACCGATCGTAGACCGGCTGTGCGGCGGCTTTCCACTCTTCGCTTTCTTCCGGGCTAAGCGTGACGATGTCATTACCTGCTGCAACCGCAATTTCACGCGATGGGCCGTCTGCGCCCGATTGCATCTTGCCTGCAAACGCGGAAAGCTCGATGCCGGAATTGTCATCGATGACTTTTTTCAGATTATCCGGCAGGCTGTCATAGGAATCCTTGTTCATCGCCAGGGTAAAAGTAATCGTGTAGAAGGAATATCCCTCGGCGAATTCCGTGTGGTTATGCACGAGTTCTGGAATTTTGAGCGAGGTCGTGACCTCCCACGGCACAACCGCGCCATCAATAACACCCTTTGAAAGGGCCTCCGGAATGGCCGTCACGGGCATACCAATCGGGCTCGCGCCAAGCTGTTCAAGCAGCATGCCTGCAAGACGGCTGGGTGTGCGATATTTCACTCCGCTGATATCAGGTATGGTCTTGATTGATTTGTTCGTATGCAACATGCCAGGGCCATGAACCCAGGTCGCCAGGATTTTCACACCCTTGTAATCGGTGTCCTTCATCTCCTTCTCGAACAAATCCCAATAGGCGCGGGACGCCGCTTCGGCATTTGTCATAATGAAGGGGAGCTCAAAGACTTCCGAACGCGGGAAACGCCCGGGCGTAAAACCGTTGACGGTCCAAGCCAGATCGACCACGCCTTCGCGAACCTGATCATAAAGTTCCGGCGGTTTTCCACCCAGCTGCATGGCCGGGTAATGCTCGATCTTCAGCTCACCATTCGACGCCGCTTCGACCTTCTTGATCCACTCGTCAATCACCAGCTTAGGCACATTGGCCTGCGATGGAAGAAATTGGTGAAGACGCAGCGTCACTTCAGCAAACCCGGCGCTGGCAGTTGCCAGCATTGCCGTGGCCGCCACCGCCCCGGCGATTAATGTTCTACGTAATATGTCCATGGTCTCTCCTCCCAATTGGACTTGGATTTCAGTCAAACCCGCCACGGAATGCGGCAGGCAGTCTGTACTCGCTGCCAAAGCAGCAAAACCTCAATTGGCCGCATCATGTGCCGGCAAAGCGGCCAGCACCTGCCGGTCAATTTTTCCTGTGCCCGTTTTCGGCAACTCTTCCATAAATTCAACGAAACGGGGATATTTGAACGGCAGCAGCTCCGTCTTGACGTAGCCTTGCAGCGCCTTTGCCTGTGCTGCGTCTTTGGCCTGCCCCTCCCGCAAACTGACAAAAGCGCGCAATGACATGCGCTTATCTTCCAGTTGATACGGCAGCACGGCGCATTCGCGAACATGCGGATGGTCATTCAGGCAGCGCTCCACCTCCATGGGCCAGACCCACTGGCCCGAAACCTTGATGAGATCGTCCGCCCGCCCCTGAAAGAAATAATATCCGTCTTCCTCCAGAAAGCGGTCGCCGGTATAAACCCAGTCCTCCCGCATAGTCTCAGAAGTCTTGTCAGGACGGTTCCAGTAAAACGGCGCAGAAGATGTTCCGCGCACCCACATGACACCCTCTTCTCCGACAGCGCAAAGATTGCCATCCCCATCGCGCAGTTCAACCTCATAGCCTGGAACGCGCTTGCCAGCCGAACTGAGGCGCTGTTCTTCAACGGAATTCGATAGATAGATATGCAGAACTTCCGTTGATCCCAAACCTTCGATCGGCTTGACGCCCGTCAGCTTTTCCCACGCGGTGAATATGTCTTCAGACAGGATTTCAGCAGCCGACATGCATTGGCGAAGCGATGAAAAATCCCGCTCTTTCACATCTGCCATATGACAAATCGCCGTGTAGAGAGTGGGCAGGCCAAACAGAACTGTCGGCCTGAATGCTTCGATTGTCGAAACAACGCTTTGTGGATCAGGCCGCCCCGGCATCAACACCGTCGTCGCGCCAACCGAAAATGGAAATGTAAAGGCGTTGCCGAACCCGTAAGCGAAAAACACCTTCGGCACGGAAAAGCAGATATCATCTTCCCGCAACTGCAGCACATTCCGTCCGAAAGACAGTTCCGTATAGGCCATGTCGTGATGAAGATGCACAATACCCTTTGGACGCCCGGTCGATCCCGAAGAATACATCCAGAACGCCATATCATCCGGCCCGGTATTGGCGCAGGCCAGCTCCTCATTCATACCGGCAAGAAAATCCGCCGCATGAACAAAGCCCTCGTCAATTTCTCCGGTTCCGTTCGCCACAACCACATGTTCCAGAGCCGTGTCCTTCATGGTCATGGCATTGAACTGATCTGCAAAACCGCTTTCGCAAATGGCGACGCGCGCACCGGTGTCTTTCAGGAAATAATTAAGCGTATCAGGCGTCGTCAGTGTGTTTAAAAGCACCGGCACAAAACCGGCGCGCACGGCGCCGAAAAAGGCGGCCGGATAGACCGGCGTATCATCCAGAAAAAACGCAATACGTTCACCCCGGCGAAGGCCAACATGGGCCAACGCGTTACCCCATTGCGCGGCCTTGCCGCACAGTTCGCGATAGGTCAGGGACCCAAGCGGGCCGGTTATCGCCAACTTGTCTGGGTTACGCTCCAGATTATCAAACAGGATAGCGCTGCAATTCCTGTAGCGTTCCTTTTCAAAGCCGATCTCCAGCGCCCCGGGCGTCTCCTCAACCGGGTCCTTGATTGCGGTCTTGGCCAACATAAGTGACTCCGTCTCTCCAACAGCTTTATATTTTTTTGTTTTTGGGGGCCGTCAGGCAGCCCCTTTCCATGCCTCGTAAGTCTCGACAAAAGCAGGCGACAGGCTCCGCAGTCGGGCCTCGTCAACGCGGCCCGACCGCTGCAGATAGTCATAGGCAAAATCGAGAGGTGCGAGCTTCATCTTTTGAGCGAAGCTTTCATACCAGGTGGCCGATGTATTGGCGGCGTCAACAATCTTTTTCGCAATGGGTGGACGCTCGGCCTGGTAACGGGCAAGCCCCGCCTCAACGGTTGCTTCGTTTTGAAGCGCTTTTACCAACGCAATCGCATCGTCGAACGCCAGCCGGGTGCCCGAGCCAATGGAAAAATGCGCGGTATGAACAGCATCACCCATCAGGACGCGGTTACCTGAAACCCAGCTTTCGCACCAAAGCCGCGGGAAACGACGCCAGATCGAGCGATTGATGACAAGCGGCGCGCCCTGCAATGTATCAGCAAAGATTTCCTCGCAAAGACGAGCCGACTCCTCCTCGTTTTTGTTGCCAAATCCATAAGCGTCGAAAGTCGCCGCATCGCACTCCACGATGAAAGTGCTCATGTCCGGCTTGTAACGATAATGGTGCGCGTTGAATGCCCCTTTGCCGGTTGAGACAAATGTCTGCGTCAGCGTCTCAAACCGCCTTGGCGTTCCAAACCAGGCAAAACGGTTATCGAAATAGTCGATTGAGGCCCCGAAACCCGCCTCGTCGGACTGCCGCACAAGGGAGTTCAATCCGTCTGCGCCAACGATGATATCAGCCTCAATGGCATTGATATCCTCGATCTGATGGTTGAAGCGCACTTCAATGCCGAGATCCAAGACACGCTGTTGCAAAATCTTCAACAGCTCAAGCCGCCCAATCGCGGAAAAGCCAACACCATCGAGCGTGACCTGCTCTCCACCGACATTCAGTGTCATATTCCGCCAACGTTCCATGGCGGGCGTAATGAGGTCATGAATTTGGGGATCATCGGCCTTCAGGAAATCCAGCGCTGTATCTGAAAAGACAACGCCAAAGCCAAATGTATCATCCGGCCCGTTTTGCTCGCTGACACGAATCTCCGCATCAGGCCAAGCCTTCCGCATAAGGATCGCCGTGTACAAGCCAGCAGGCCCTCCCCCGATAATCTCAACGCGCTTCAAGTCCGCCATTACTCCTGCTCCACTCTGGACATTTGTTGATTTCAAAGATACGTATTTTTGCATTATGTGCAATTAGTTTTTTATTGTGCAAAAATTGACGCGGAGAAAAACGTGCTTCAAGAGACTGAAATAAATGTAGGTTTTGGGGATTGCGACCCCGCAAGTATTGCCTTCTACCCGAACTATTTTCGTTGGTTTGACGCACTCTTTCATCTCTGGCTCCAGCGGTTCGGCGGTCATCAAACGCTCTGCGAAGCACTTAAGGCGAAGGGAATCGGCCTGATGGACGTTGAGGCAAAATTCCTCAAACCGGTTGGTTATGGCGACAAACTCCAGCTCAAGCTTTCTGTTGAAAAATGGGGAGGGAAAACGCTTCACCTTCGCTATGAAGGCTTTGTATCGGATAGACTGTGTGTCACAGGCCATGAGAAACGAGGCCTCTTCAGGATAAAGGACGGCGCAATCTTTGCCGCCGACATGCAACAACTTTACGAACTGGTGACCAATGGCGAGACCTCCTAAGTCCGGACAATCCGGCGGCATCCAGTCTCTGGATTCCGCTCTTGAGCTCCTCAAGGCATTGGCCCTTCACCGGGGCCCTGCCTCGCTGACCGAGCTTTCCCGCGATTGCAGCATGCAACCCAGCAAAGCGCATCGTTATCTTGCCTCCTTCCAGCGCGCTGGGCTGGTTGAACAGATCAGCCGATCCGGCAAATACGATCTCGGCCCAGCCGCCATGCAATTGGGACTGGCCGCAATAGACCGTCATGACTTTGTCAACCGCGCGACTGAAGGCCTGCCGGAGCTTTGCGCCGAGACCGGCATGACAGCGCTGATTTCCGTTTGGGCTAATAATGGCGCAACAGTCGTGCGCTGGGAGCGCGCCATCTCTCCAACCGTAACATCCATGGGCCTTGGAACGACCTTACCGCTGCTCAACTCCGCAACCGGCCGCGCTTTTCTCGCCTGGGCTCCGCCTGCGCCAATCAAGGCCGCGCGTGACGCTGAATTGCGCAAAGCGAAGCTGAACCCTGCACTGATCCCCGACATCACGCCAAGCGTTCGCGGCCTGACGGATCTTGTCGAGACCGTACGCGAAAAGGGCTACGCAACAATTTCCGGCGAGTTTATTCCCGGCCTGGTCGCCATCGCCGCGCCGATACTGGACTGGCAAAACGAAGCGCAGGCGGTCGTGACGCTCATTGGCGTGGACCCGGCGACCATTCAGCCTAAGTCCCCTCAGGTCGCAGCCCTGATTGCCTATTGCAGAAATCATTCCGTCCTCCTCCCGGATCGACCGGCTCGATAATCGGAAATCCCGCTTCCTCCGCGAAGCCGGATCAATTCAATCTTCTTTTTTAAGAGCACTTCTCCTCTTCGCCCCGCGCAATCAATATGTTTGTATTGACAACATTTGCATATGCAAATATTGATCTTGCCAACAAATGGGAGGAGAGCCCGTGAACAGCGCAGAAAAAAATCGGAAGATTTCACAAGAAAATCAGATTATTGGGGATGCGTTCCGCGCCGCCATGCGGCGCTTTCCGGCAACCGTCACCGTCATCACATCCCAGGCCCCGGACAGCAAACTGGACCACGGCATGACGGTGACAGCAGTCACGTCCGTTTCCATGGACCCGCCCTCACTGCTTGTCTGCTTGAACAATCGAACCTGGTTACATGAAATATTGATGCGTCGCGCCGATTTCATCGTGAATGTGCTAGGCCGCGAGCACGGCGCCATATCAGACGCATTCAGCGGTAAGACGCCGCCGCCCGACCGTTTCAAAACCGGCGACTGGCGACGCCATGACAGCGGCATTCAAATGCTCGGCCCCGCCCACGCCAACATCGTCTGCCGCTGTGCCGCAGCAATCCCTTTCGGCACCCACACGATCTTCATTGGCGAGGTTGTCGATACCCTCATCGGCAAGGCATCAGACCCATTGCTTTACGAAAACGCTCGCTACACCGGCCTTTTGCCGGTCGCCGCATCGGCCTGAAAACAGGAGGACCCCCGATGAACAACCATGCGCCAATCAAACTGCATTCCGACAATGCCACAACAGTACGCCTTGCCCAAAACGTTGTCGGCATCGCTGACACGTTCCGGGCAAATGCGCGCCGGACCGAAGAAGACGGCAAGGTGCCGCAAGACCATATCGAAGCGCTGCA
>JBNLGT010000025.1:0-31312 GCA_050306195.1 Ensifer sp. | reverse complement strand
ATTTCAGGCATGGCATCCAGAAAAGCCTCATCGACATAGCAGTGGCATGTGGCGCAGCTGCATGATCCGCCGCACTCACCTTCAATACCCTCAACGCCGTTCGCCGTTGCGCCTTGCATCAGGGTCCAGCCCTCCGGCAGTTCCACTTCTGTCACCGCGCCATCACGCTCAATATAGATCGCCTTCGGCATCATTCCCTCCATTTCTTGTTGCGGCTGGCGGCCGAGATTACTCGGCCGCGATTTGCTTTTCCGCTTCACCCCTGATCAGCTGAAGCTTCATCGGGCTACGGAAAGTGGTTGATGGCATCCACGAAAGCGGCTCACCCGACCGGTGAAATTCCGGAACGCGCTTGAGGAACTCCTCAAAGATGATCTTCGTCGCCAGGCGGGCGATCGCTGTGCCAAGGCAGGCATGCACACCGCCACCAAAACCAAGATGACCGCGCGGCTTGCGTGTAATGTCGTAAACGTCTGGATCGGAGAACTGCCGTTCGTCACGATTCCCTGAGCCATAGGCCAGACAGACAAAGTCACCCGCTTTCATCGTCTCGCCATGAAGCTCGGTATCCTTCTGCAGACGCCGGCGGAACCGCTGCGCCGACGTGTTGAAACGAAGGCTTTCCTCCATGGCGTCGGGTATAAGCTCAGGATTTTCAACCAGTGCGCGACGCGCTTCGGGGAAGTCCGCTAGGTTCAGCGCCATCATGCTCAAAAAGCCGGAAAGCGACTCGATGCCTGCCATGATCAGCGTCGTCACGGTCATCTGGACTTCGCGGTCATCCAGCTTTTCCCCGTCGATTTCAGCCACGATGAACTGGCTCATCAGATCTTCGCCAGGATTCTTCTTGCGCTCCTCAATCAACCGTGCGGCGTAATCTTTCATCCAGTTGTAGGCCGCTATATGCTCAGGCCCCTTGGAACGCGTTACCGGGTCAGACTGCACCATCAAAACGGCCTTCTGACGCATTTCCTCGCGACCTTCTTCCGGAAGCGCAAAAAGGTAGACCATCAGATCAACCGTAATTTTCGCTGAAACGTCCTCGACAAAGTCAAAACTTTCACGGCCTTCAAGCGCGTCCATATGCTTTGCACAAACAGCCCGCGCAGGCTCGACAAGGTGGTCCAAGGCACGTTTCATCACCGCCTTCTGAATAAGTGCGCGCAACCGGTCATGGCGCGGCGGATCAGTGGTGCCCAAAGTGGCGCCCGCGCGGCCTTCGAATTCATCCATCAGGTTTCCACTGGCAGAAGAGTAAGTTTCCCAGTCGTTCAATGCTCTCAGAATATCGGCATGTCGCGACAAGACCCACATTCTGGCATCCTCACTCCAAAAGACCGGATGCTCGTCCCGCAGATGCTTGTAGGCGTCAAAGGGGTCAGCGTCGATCTCAGGCGAATAGGGATTGAATTTAAACATGCCATCCTCCCGATTTGGTTCAAATCAATGACAGGACAATATATCCATAGTAACATCATCTTAATGGACGTTTTGGCAATAAGATTGCACTTTTGGTTCATTTTGGAGGAATGATGACAGACCGGAAGGGTATCGGCGTCACAATATACGCTCTATTCGGCGAGGACGAAGGCGCGGTAGAAGACCCCGAATTTATCCACATTGAGGATATCAAAAGCCGCTCCCGTCTTTATGAATGGCGGATATCGCCGCACGCGCATAAACGCATGTTTCAGGTCATTCATATCGTCCGCGGCGGCGTTGCCATACGTATGGAAGGCAAGGCATCAAAAGCCAAAGGCCCGTGCGCGATTACAATTCCCCCCGGTGCAATCCACAGTTTCGCCTTCCAACCTGACACCGAAGGATACGTTCTCACCGCGGCAGATTCTCTCGTTCTCGACGCTCGTTTTCTACGGTCCCGTCCGATGGTCGAACCACTGCTGACAACCCCAAAAACCGTCGATTTCAGCTCATCCCCGGACGCAGCAACTCTCGTTGAACACCTCTTTTCCGGCCTCTTGAAGGAGTTTGCCCAGGCAATGCCTGGCCGCAGTTCACTTCTGGATTGGCTCATGCGATCCATCCTCCTCATAATAGCGCGTCAAATCGCATTGTCGGAATCATCCGCTGGACGACAAGGGCCTGCTCACAAGCGTTTCTCAGACTTCCTAAAGCTTGTTGAAGACAACTATCGTGGGCATCTCTCTGTTCATGACTACGCGGAAAAGCTGGCCATGAGCCCAGCGCGGCTCAATCGCCTATGCAAAAAGTTTGCTGCTAATCCCGCACAGGCAATCATTCATGCCCGCCTCATACTCGAAGCCCGGCGTCTTCTCACCTATACATCGGCAACCTCGGCCGAAGTCGCCTATGAGCTCGGATTTCGCGATCCGGCCTATTTTACCCGCTTTTTCCGCCGTGAGACCGGGCAGACTCCGACCGCCTTTCGGCGGGAGGACATCAGCATCCAACTTGACATAGACCAAACCTCCAGTTAATAAGTAACTACACACTTATTAATTGGAGGTCATTGTGGGAAGACCACCCCTAATCGACAACAAGCATTTGCTGCAAGCTGCCCGCGAGGTGTTTATAAAATCGGGCTCGTCGGGTTCAACGCGAGAAATTGCCAAATTACTCGGCATTTCTGAAGCCGCCATCTTCAAACGCTATCCGACGAAGGCGTCGCTCTTTCTGGCCGCCATGCAGCCTCCCCGTCCTGATATGCAAATCATCTTTGCCGAAACGCAGGGCAGCCTGCCAAATCTACAAAAATATCGATCGATCGCTTACGCAACTGTCGCCTATTTCCGGCTAGCCATTCCGGTCATGCTGCCACTTATGTCCCACCCCGATATCGGCCTCGACGAATTGCTGAACCACTATGGTCACAATCCGGCGCTGGAACTGACCGAAAATATTGCCCAGTGGTTGGGTAAAAACAGTGCAGCACAAAACCCGATGGCCGCCGCCGGATTTCTCGTGTCCGCCCTTCACTCAATCGCCCAATTCGAGGTCATGGGCATCCACGGCGGAAAACTGCCGGACGCTGCACTGGATGCCATGATCACATCTCACTGGGACGGGATCGGCCTGAAGGACTGAAAAAACCCAAAGAAACGTTTGAAGCCGGATGCGCAACGCACCTGGCAACGGCGAAGCTATGTCTTGAAAGGAGACCAAAATGACCGAATCCATACTGCCGGACGAAACAGTTCGGGAGACACCACTCCTCATCCGCTGGCTCACATGGCCCGCATTGCTGATCGCAGCCATTTCCCACATCCTTTACGCCGCAGATCAAGGCATCGATCTGTCACTCGCAGCCGGCATTTCTACGCTGGTGACCGTATCGACGCTGGTGACGCTGGAATTCATTTTCCCCCTCAAACAGATATGGAAGATGACATGGGCATCATTCTTCAGAGACCTGAAGTATTTCGTTGCAGGCGGCGCAACGATTGCCGGAACCAACGCTCTCTTTGCCTGGGTCGGGATCTCTCTTGCAAACGGTCACAACGGTCCCATAACGGATTGGCCCCTCTGGCTCGCAGTGCCAGCAGGTATCCTTGTGGTTGATTTTTTGGAATATTGGCAGCACCGGCTAAGCCATGAAATGAAAGGCCCGGTTGGTGGCTTCCTGTGGCGCAGCCATGCCGCTCACCACCTGCCTGACAAAATCTATGTGCTTATGCATCCCGCAGGACACCCAATCAACGGATTCATTGTCCGCGGGCTTGCTACCATTCTGCCGCTGTATTTCCTGGGCGCAAATGCCGAAACAGTCGCCCTCGTTAATCTCATCATCGGCGTACAGGGTGTTGTATCCCACACCAATCTCGACCTTCGGGCCGGATGGTTCAATTACATCTTTGTCGGCGCAGAGCTGCATCGCATGCACCACAGCGCGGATATGAGCGAGGCCAAAAACTATGCCGTCGCGCTATCCTTCCTAGACATTATCTTTGGCACATTCGTCTATAAGCCCAAGCAATATCCTGAACGCATCGGCGTCCTCAACCCCGAGGCATATCCGCAGTCGACGGAAATCCTCAAAGTCATGGCCCTGCCCTTCCATCCAAAGATCAAATAAGGGCAACAAGCGACTCTCACAAAAAAGAAAAAGGCGATCCTCTCGGACCGCCTTTTTCAATTTTCATTTGCCTGAAAGGATCAATGTTCCTTGTTGGCGTAAACCGACTTCTTCGTCAGATAAACAAGAGCGGTGAAGATCGCCAGGAACACCATGACCATGAAGCCGGTGTGCTTACGCTCTTCAAGATGCGGCTCGGCGGCCCACATCAAAAACGCAGCAACGTCCTTGGCATATTGATCCAGCGTTTCGGGAGACCCGTCATCATAGGTCACCATGCCATCATCAATCGGCTGAGCCATCGCAAGCGAAGCAGAACCCACAAAATAGGGGTTGAAATGCGTTCCATCGCCAACGGCCACACCTTCCGGTGCTTCCTGATACCCGGTCAGCAACGAATAGATATAATCCGGTCCGCCTTCCTGATACTGAGTGAAGATATCAAAGATGAAGGTCGGAAAACCCCGGGTTACCCCACGCGCCTTGGCCAAAAGTGAAAAATCTGGCGGAGCCGCACCATTGTTGGAAGCAGCGGCCGCTTCCTCGTTTGCGAATGGTGACGGGAAGTGATCAGAGGGAACCGCTGCGCGGGTGAACATATCGCCATCCCCGTTCGGTCCATCTTCAACTTCATAGTTGGCGGCAAATGCCTTTACCTGCTCTTCGCTATATCCGAGATCTTCCAAAGTCCGGAACGCCACCAGTTTCATGGAATGGCAAGCGGAGCAGACTTCCGTATAGACTTTGAGACCACGCTGAAGCTGTCCCTTGTCGTAATTGCCGAACGGACCTGCGAATGTCCAATCTACATTTTTGGGTGGCAGGATCGGATAATGGCCGGTTTCAGCAGCATGTTCTGCCATCGCTGCGAGACCATGCTCCTCACCCTTCGTTTCTTCTGCCTGAGCGAAACCGAAACCGGTCAGCGCTGCGGCAAAAACAAGGCTCGATACAAGCTTTTTCATAATGTTTTTCCTTATCAACGCTTTTCGTCAGGCTTTACTGTTCTTTTCCAGAACCGCTTCCGTAATTGAATTCGGAATGCGCTTTGGCGTTTCGAACAGGCCGAGTAGCGGCATAATGATGATGAAGAAGCCAAAGTAGTAAGCTGTGCCGACCTGCGCCATGAAGGTATATGTACCTTCCGCCGGCTTGGAGCCAAGCCAACCGAGCAGGATAGCGTTGGCAACAAAGAGCCAGAAGAACAGCTTGTACCAGGGACGGTACACCGCAGAGCGTACTTTCGACGTATCCAGCCAGGGCAGGAAGAACAGGATCAGGATCGAACCGAACATCACCAGAACGCCGCCAAGCTTGGAGTCGATCGGACCGACGTTGAAGGTAATAGCGCGGAGCATTGCGTAGAACGGCAGGTAATACCATTCAGGAACAATATGCGCCGGCGTCTTCAGCGGGTTGGCTTCGATATAGTTGTCCGGGTGACCCAGATAGTTCGGCATGTAGAAGATGAACCATGCGAAGATCAGCAGGAACACAACCACACCCAGCGCATCTTTCAGCGTCGCATAAGGCGTAAAGGGAACCGTGTCGGTCTTCGACCTGACTTCCACACCGGTCGGATTGGTCTGGCCCGTCACATGCAGCGCCCAAACGTGCAGGATAACAACGCCTGCAATCATAAACGGCAGCAGATAGTGAAGCGAGAAGAAGCGGTTCAATGTCGGGTTGTCGACGGCAAAGCCACCGAGCAGGAACTGCTGGATCCACTCACCCACCAAGGGGAAAGCCGAGAAGAAGCCGGTGATAACCGTTGCACCCCAGAATGACATCTGCCCCCAGGGAAGAACGTAGCCCATGAAGCCCGTCGCCATCATCAACAGGTAGATGACAACACCAAGGATCCAGAGGATTTCACGCGGCGCCTTGTAAGAGCCGTAGTACAGACCACGGGCAATATGTAGGTAAACCGCGATGAAGAAGAAGGAAGCACCGTTGGCGTGCATGTAACGCAGCAGCCAGCCGTGGTTCACGTCACGCATGATGCTTTCAACGGAATTGAAGGCAAGATCAACGTGACCGGAATAGTGCATGGCCAGAACGATACCCGTCAAAATCTGTACGACGAGCATGACTGAAAGCATGGCGCCGAACGTGTAGGCATAGTTCAGGTTGCGTGGAACCGGATAGGCGACAAAGCTGTCGTAGATCATACGCGGCAGCGGAAGGCGCGCGTCGACCCATTTTTCAATACCGGTTTTAGGTTCGTAGGAAGAATGTCCACCACTCATAATCAGTTATCCCCTCAACCGATCTTGATCGTCGTGTCGTTGACAAAAGAGAAAACCGGCATGTGCAGGTTCTCAGGCGCAGGACCTTTGCGAATACGTCCGGCGGTGTCATATGCGGAGCCATGGCAAGGACAGAACCAGCCACCAAATTCGCCAGCCTGACCCAGCGGCACACAACCCAGGTGCGTACATGAGCCGATCATCACAATCCAGTTTTCCTTGCCTTCACCCGCTGAACGGTCAACACCAGTTGCGGGTGCGTCAGGCGCGAGGTTGGCATTGCGCGCGACCGGATCTTTCAACTCATCCATCGAGACGCCATTGGCTTCCTCGACTTCCTTGTCGGTGCGGTTGCGGATGAAAACTGGCTTGCCGCGCCATTTGACGGTCAAGGACATGCCAGGCTCCAGCGCCGAAACATCGACTTCGATGGAAGCCAACGCCAGTGTTGAAGCGTCCGGACGCATCTGGTCGATAAACGGCCAGGCGGCAGAAACAGCGCCTACGGCGCCTGCCATACCGGTCGTCAGGTAAAGAAAATCGCGGCGGGTCGGCTCGCCGGTTGCTTCGCTTGTGCTTTCGTGTTCGCTCACAGCTAATTCATCCCCTGCGCAGGAAGTTGTATAAATAAGCCCCAGGAATTGGTCACATGCAGCCACAATAAGGCCACAGATTCCCCTCCAATCCGGCGCGTTCTATGCTTGATCGCAAATTATGTCCAGCCTTGACAAGAGCATGGGGGCACAATGTCGCGGGAAATTTGCGATTGGTCATATTTCTACACAGTTTAGATTACCGCCCAACAGCCAAAAAATTGCGCCGGGACAGCTACGCCTCTGCAGCGTCAGCGGCAATAAAGCCCCCGGATTGGCGCGCCCACAGCTCCGCATAAAGCCCGCCTCTGGCCAACAGTTCCTCATGGGTGCCGGTCTCGATAATAGCCCCCTTATCCATGACAATCAGTCGGTCGAGTGCGGCAATCGTTGAAAGCCTATGTGCAATCGCCAATACGGTCTTACCTTCCATCAGACGATATAGATTGGACTGAATGGCCGCCTCGACCTCTGAATCGAGCGCAGACGTCGCCTCATCGAGCACCAGAATGGGCGCATTCTTCAACATCACGCGTGCAATCGCCACACGCTGCCGCTGTCCGCCCGAAAGTTTCACACCGCGCTCACCAACATGCGCATCAAAACCCTTGCGCCCGCGCTGATCCCGCAAGCCGGTGATGAAATCAAGTGCTTCAGCTCGTCTGCAGGCATCCATCAATTCACCTTCATCTGCATCCGGTTTGCCAATTAGAATATTATCGCGGATGGAGCGATGAAGCAGCGCCGTGTCCTGCATGACCATGCCAATCTTGGCGCGTAAGGATTCCTGTGTCACCTCAGCAATATCTTCATTGCCAATAAGAATCCGGCCGGTTTCCACGTCATAGAACCGCAACAGCAGGTTGACGAGGGTTGATTTGCCTGCGCCCGACCGCCCCACGATACCCACTTTCTCACCGGCGCGGATACTGAAGGACAGATCTTCGATCACGCCAGTTCCTTTTCCGTAGTGGAAGCCAACATGTTCAAACCGAATGGATGCTTCATGCCCCGAGAGCACGCGGGCATCTGACCTGTCGACAAGCTCTATTGGCCTTGAAATCAACTCTGCGGAGTTTTGAACGGTGCCAAAATTCCGCAAGATGCCATTGAGCTGCATCATCAAACGCCCAAGGAGCATATTCAGCCGCAGGACAAGTCCCAGCGTGAAAGCAACCGCCCCCGTAGAGATTGTACCGGCAAGCCAGAGATGGATCGAAAGGGCTGCAAATCCCGATATCATGATGCCTGAAAGCAGACTAAGCGAAACCCGCACGCTGGTAAGATATCGGGTGAACTGAGTAATCGCCCTTTCAAAACTGGAAAAACCTTCGCGAACATGTGCGTCATGGTCTTCCGAGCGGCCAAAAAGTTTGAGGGTCTGGATGTTGGAATAGGCGTCGACCATTCGCCCGTTGAGCATGGAACTCGCCTCGGCAACATCGCGGGCATGGCTGCGGACACGTGGCAGGAAATGACGGGCAAGCAGACCATAAGTCCCGATCCACACCAGTACCAGCGCCACAAAACGCCAGTCTAGCTGCCCAACAAGAAAGACGGTTGAAACAGCGTAGATAACGATAAACCAGGCGACCTGAAGAAGTGAGATAATGAAATCGCCGACGGCCTGCCCGCCTGTCCAGACCTTCGTCACGATACGCCCGGCAAAGTCATTTTGGAAAAATCCAAGCGATTGGCGCGAAACATGCAAATAGGATTGCCAACGAACCAGATTAAAAAACCGCGAAACCACAGTCTGTTCTTCCACCAGCGTGTCGGTGGCGACCACCAGGAATCGTATGACGAGCACAATCGCCAGCATAGCTGCCAACTCATAGCCGTGGAGAGCGATCATCTCCGCCCAGCCTGCTCCCTTTGGCAAACTGGCAAACATGTCAATCAACCGCCCAACGAACCAGAACAGAGCGGCTTCAAGCAGCCCGACAAGCCCACCAAGCACAAGCATGACAAAAAACGGCCACTTGGCCTGGGCAACGTAAAACCGGATGAACTGTAGCGGCTTTCTAGGCGGCTCAAGCCGTTCTTGTTGCGCAAACGGGTCTACCCAGTTTTCAAAGAGCTCGAAAATTCGTGTCATGAACATGACTCCCGTTTTTACAGGATCGGGAAAGACAAGAAAGCGTTTTCCTGTGACCCCAGGCATGCACGCCATTCAACCTTACGTTAACCGTTTCTCACGGTAATCTGCGCGTGTGTTTCATGCTGGGACACACATTTAAAATTGAATCGATCTTCTTTTCGACAGTTTAAGTCGCAAGGCGCATGAAGGACCCCACACTTCTTTAAAAAAGAGGCCTGGCAATGCTTATGGCAGTAATGGCAAGTGATCTGTTGAAAACAGCGCAGAAAATTGGAGAAAGAGTATGCCGCCTTCGCCATGACAGGCGAGGTAATATCGCACTCACCTTCGCCATCATGCTCGTACCTCTAACCCTCGCCGTAGGCGCTGGCCTGGACTTCCAACGCGCCTATTCGGTGCGTTCCCGCATGCAGGCGGATCTGGACGCAGCTCTGCTTGCAGCAGTGCGCGACGTTGAGGTTCAATCAGAACAAGACATCAAGAACAAGATCAGGAATTGGTTCAACGGCAATACAACGCTTGCTGCCGGTACATTCACCCTGGACGATAGCGAGATCAAGGTCGACATTACCGGTGCCAAAGTAAGCGCCACGGTGAAGACGGCAACGCCGGCCACACTCATGCGTATTGCAGGTTATGACACGCTCCCAGTCGAAGCGTTCAGCGAAGCGACCGTATCCGCATCATCCTATATCAACATCTACATCGTTCTCGACAAATCGGCATCCATGCTGCTTGCCGCCGATGTGGCCTCCCAGAACAAAATGACAGGATCCCGCCTCGGCTGCGTATTCGCATGCCACTGGAGCAACATAACGGTGAGAAATAGAGGCAGAAAAAACACTTACACGTCTTATGAATATGCCCGAATCCTGGGGGCAACGCTTCGAACCGACGTTCAGCTTCAGGCGGTGGAAAAAGTTTTGGACATGGTCAAGTCAGCCAATACCCCGACAAGCCACGTCAAGGTTGGTTTTTATACGCTCGGAACAAATACGCTTGGCAATTCCCTGCTGAACACATCCTATGACACAGCCGAGGGTATTCACACCGTCCTGGAACCAACCTACAGCGACACCACCCTATCAAACACGCTTTATGGCAACAGCGAACTTTCCTCTGACAACGCCTATATGTCGACCGATTTCCGCGCGTTGAAAGATCTTGCGCCAATCATCGGCGATAATGGTTCAGGAAACAGTGAGTCCGATCCGCTCAAGCTGGTTATGCTGATTACCGACGGCGCCCAGTCCAGCCTCGGCTGGATCACTGATTCGACCTATTACGGCTACATAACACCGCCGAACCCAACCTGGTGCTCCGCCATCAAGGATGACAAAAAGGCCACCATGGCTGTTCTCTATACACAATATCTGCCGACAAACGAGCAGCACTACACAAAAACACTGGGCAAGACGATGGAGCAAAGCCGTTGGCAAACCACCTGGGGAGGGGCCCTCGATACGGCAGATCGTAATACAGTGCGTCGCGACTACCTCGCCAAGGCGCTCAACGGTTGCGCATCAGACGACCAGTATTTCATTTCGGCCAATAACCAGAGTGAAATCGTCAACGGTTTTCAGGATCTTCTGACGACCTACATGTCAGCGGTCCGGCTTACCCAGTAATTGCGCGCAGAACAGCAGCCATAGGGGGAGGCGTAAGCCGCCTCCCCTGCACTATTCCGCAGCCTGTTCCTCAAGTGCGGCATCGATAAACCCGCCGGACTGGCGCGACCACAAGGCGGCATAAAGGCCGCCATTGCTGACAAGCTCCTCATGACGCCCCATTTCAGCAATCCGCCCTTTCTCCAGCACGATAAGGCGATCCATGCCAGTAAGCGTTGAAAGGCGATGCGCAATCGCAATCACGGTCTTGCCTTCCATCAACGCAAACAGGTTTTCCTGAATAGCCGCCTCTACTTCGGAATCGAGAGCAGACGTCGCTTCGTCCAGAACCAGAATGGGTGCATCTTTCAAGAATACGCGAGCAATCGCGATACGCTGGCGCTGACCGCCCGAAAGCTTTACGCCGCGCTCGCCAACATGCGCGTTAAGCCCGGCCCTGCCCTTCTGGTCAGTCAGTCCCTCGATGAAGTCCCATGCATTGGCGCGCTTGGCGGCGGCGACAATTTCGTCGTCGGTCGCGTCCGGTCTACCGTAGGCAATATTGTCACGGATCGAGCGGTGTAGCAGGGACGTGTCCTGGGTCACAACACCGATCTGAGAACGCAGACTATCCTGCGTCAAAGTCGAAATGTCGGTGCCGTCAATACGGATCACTCCGGCTTCCAGATCGTAAAACCGTAGCAAGAGGTTCATAATCGTCGTCTTGCCAGCCCCCGACCGGCCCACAAGACCCAGCTTTTCGCCGGGCCGCACCGAGAGCGTCAGATCCTCGATAACACCGCTTTCTTTGCCATAATGAAACCGGATGTTTTCGAAACTGACTTCGCCTTTAACCGATCCCAACCCTGACGCGTTCTGCTTGTCCTGAACTTCGCGCGGTTTACTCAGCATTGCCATGCCGTCATAAACCGTGCCGATATTCTCAAACAGCGCCGAGACTTCCCACATGATCCATTGCGACATGCTTTGCACCCGCATGGTCAGGCCAGCGGCGATGGCGACCGTACCAATTGCCACGGTTCCGCCCAGCCAAAACCAGATGGAGAGCCCCATGACCAATGTCAGCGCAACCGCATTATTAAAATAGACAAGGCTGTGATAGAGCGTCACAAAACGCATCTGCGCATGAACGGTTTGCAAAAAGCCGTCCATACTTTCGCGCGCATATTGTTCCTCCCGCCCAGCATGCGAAAACAGCTTCACGGTCGCGATATTGGTATAACTGTCCACAATACGCCCAGTCATCAAGGAACGAGCGTCTGCTTGCTGTGACGAGATGCGTCTCAGACGCGGAACAAAATAAAAGAGCAGAGAAATATAGACACAGAGCCAAAAAACCAACGGCAACACCAGCCGCCAATCCGCTGAGCCGACAAGCACCAGCATCGACGTAAAATAGACCCCAACATAAACAAGGACATCAAGAACCTTGATGGCCACTTCGCGAACAGCGAGCGATGTCTGCATAACCTTTGTGGAAACACGACCCGCGAATTCGTTGGCGTAAAAGCCCACACTTTGACGCAGCAGGTAACGGTGCATCTGCCAACGTGCGATCATTGGATAGTTGCCCAACAAGACCTGATGTAACACCAGAGACTGACCAAGAACGACAAGAGGAAGGCCGATCAACACAAAGCCGGCCATGAAAACCAGTTTCATACCCTCGTCGCTGACAAATGTTTGCCTGTCAGCCGCGGTCAGCCAGTCAACGATGTGGCCTAGAAATCCGAATAAGGCCACCTCTCCAATGGAAATCAATGCGGTCAAGACAGCCATCAGCAAAAGCCATGGCAGTGCTTCGCGTGAGTAGTGCAAGCAAAAAGCAAAGAATGTTGCAGGAGGCTGACCAGCTTCCCGCGAAGGATAAGGATCAAGTCGTTTTTCAAACCAGCCAAACATGGCGGTCTCTCCTTTATTGTCTCCCTGATGGGAGCGGAAATGCATTAAGAACTCAAAGGCAATGCAAGAAACAACGCTTAGCGCGGACGCTCTTGCGTCAAAGCTTTCGGGAGAATAGCGATTTCAGAAAGAAAACCCGCTAGGCGCGATGCCCGAATGCCACAAGGCGAATTTGCCAAATCATTGGTCTAGCCATTTTCGCCTCCTGCTCTGGGGTTAAAGATGGTTAAAACTAACCGAGTCTTCGAATTTTGACCACCTGTTTCACAAAAAAAACGGTGGCACACTGGGTCAGCCACAAATTCGATGTTGCCGCCCAGCAACAATAACGATAGCGCTCTGCATCATGCCTGATCTAAAAATTGCACTCTACCAGCCTGATATTCCGGGCAATACCGGAACAATATTGCGCTTTGCAGCCTGCATGGGCCTGTCAGTGGAAATCATCGAACCCGCCGGGTTCATTCTCTCTGACAAGAACCTACGCCGCGCAGGCATGGATTATATCGCCGCCGTCACCATGACGCGGCATGTTAATTTTGAGCAGTTTGAAAATTGGCGCCGTGAAAGCGGGCGCAGGCTGGTGCTGGCAAGTACAAAAGCTGCCGTTCCCTACGCCGATTTTGATTATCGCGAAAATGACATCCTGCTCTTTGGTCGCGAAAGTGCAGGCGTTCCAGATCAAGTGCATGACAGCGCTGACGCCCGTGTATTGATTCCCATGGCTGACGGACAGCGATCGATCAATGTTGCATTGTCAGCGGCAATGATCACCGGCGAAGCGCTACGACAAACGGGATTTCCAAACCACTCATAAAGATTCGAGCACAAACACATAGAGCGCTCCCCCGATTCAAGAAATCAAGGAAGCGCTCCGCGCTGAAACACGATCGAATTCCGCCCTAGCGGAACAGGGTCAGCAAGTTTTGCGGATTCTGGTTGGCGATATTCAGAGCCGCAGTTTGCAATTGAACCTGCACTTGCTGTGCAGCGAGGTTAACCGCCTGCTCTTCCATATTCGCGTCGACCAGCTTGCCGACGCTTCGGTCTACCACATCCTGCATCTTCTGCATGAAGTCGGAATTGGAGGCCAGACGGCTATTCGTTGCACCAAGCTTCGCGCCCGCGTCGGTCATCGACGACAACATGCTGTCTGCCGCCGCAATCATTCCATCCAGTTCGTCGCTGGTCGTTGTTGCGGAAACGGCAATTTCATTGCCTGAAGCCGGTGTTGTCGAACCAGCGTCCAGCAAATGATAGTCATAGGCCGCACCGGTTTTGGTGGTTCCGGAATAAGACTTGGTCAACAAGCCATCCGCCGCATCGCCCTTGGCGACAAGATTGGTAGAGTTGGTGTCAAAGTCGAGCGTCTCGACATTGATTGAACTATCCTCGTTCGACGAAACGCCGGCTACAAGAGATGTCGTCCCCGGCTTTTGCGCTGCTGAGGTCGAGAGCCAGTTTTGCCCGGAAAAGCTCGAGGCTTCGGCAACTGTGGACAGTTGTTCTTTAAGCTGCGAAATCTCCGCATTCACCGCATCGCGCTGACCGCCGGTCACCGTTTTGGCAAGGATAAGCTTGTCGCGGATTTGCGATACAAGACCGGTCGCCTGCTCCATGCCTAGCGTCGCGGTATCAGCGGTCGCTTGGGCAAGTGCAGACGCATCCATGGCCGCCGACATGGAGGACGAATTCGACGACATGGATTTGGCAATGGACCAGTAGGCTGCATTGTCCTGGGCGGAGTTTACATCCTTGCCAGAGGCAACAACCTTGTTCGTTCTTTCAAGCGCCGAAGTCGAGCCCGTCAAAAGGGCGACAGCGGATGCTGCGGTAGCATTAATAGAGACGCCGGACATTCTTTAACTCCCCGTCTTTGCGGATGCATGCCGGAGTACCGGCGTTGGCAGAACGGCTTCATGCCACTGCCCGCGAATGAACCTCGCCTGGCAGACTGCTCCAACGACCAGAATGGCAGCAACTTGTTTCGTCACGTTTTAAAAGATTGCTAAAACTTTAACTGCTGCCCATTTTCTAAAGGTGGCGTATTCGCAAGGAGAAAACTGTGGTGCAAGCAATCATATTTGGAGCCGGATCAATTGGCTGCTTCAATGGCATCTCATGGCTTTCTCAAGGTCTCAACGTCACCTTTCTCGGCCGCGCCGCAACTGGCTATGAGCTGGCAGAGAACGGCGGCACGATCAGCGGCCCATTTGGCGAGCGCAGTGTGGCGAGCTCAAAAATACACTACTTCACCGAGCCCAAGGCGCTTGCGGATGCCGACATCATTTTCCTGACGGTGAAAGCGACCGGAAATGAAGCCGCAGTTGAAGAAATCCGCGACAATGCAAGACCAGAAGCGCTGATTGTTTCCTTGCAAAACGGCATCGGCAATGCTGAGCGGCTTCGCGCCTTGCTTCCTAAATTCGATATCGTCGAAGGTATGACGTCGTTCAATGTTGTTAAAACAGGCCCGGCACGCTGGAAGAAAACCATAAATGGCGAACTCATTTTGGCAAGAAACCCAATCCTTGAGGTATTTTTCCAACCGTTGATAAAGTCACAGTTCAAACCACATTTTCACAATGATATGCGCGCCGTTCTGTGGAGCAAGCTTCTCTTGAACTTAAACAATGCCCTCAACGCGCTCTCAGGAGAAACACTCCACGCACAGCTCTCGAACCGGAAATGGCGGAAAATATTGGCTGCGGCCCAGAAAGAGGCAATCGAGGTCGCAAAGGCCGAAGGCGTGGATCTTATTAAACTCACTCCATTGCCGCCCAGGTTACTGCCAACATTCATCCAACTGCCAAACTGGTTTTTCAATACGATCGGCTTGAGGATGCAGGGGGTCGCAAAGGATGCTCGTTCGTCTATGTCGGATGATTTTGCCGCCGGACGCAAATCCGAAGTCGACTTTCTCAATGGCGCAGTCGTTGAGGCGGCGGCAAGACATAACATCTCCTGCCCGGTCAACACAGCCATCATCAGGATGGTCAAATCGGCAGAAGCCGGAGTACGAAAGGTCTGGAGCGCAGAAGACGCCTTGAAAGAAATGGAAAAACCTTGAAGCGCGTCAGCCGTTCCTCACACGAGCCACCGGCGCCAAAACAATATTTGCCGCATATGAGGATGCCTGAGAAACGAAAGGCTGAGCCAGCATGCGCAAGACCAGCAGGTTCAGCACATATGCGATTACAATCATCGCTATTGTGAAAACCAGCATTGAGATCGGCCCTTCAAACCCAACCTTGTGCGCCACGAACTGGTAGACCCTCAAGATGGGCATATGCAGCGCATAGAGCGGGTAGGAAATGGTTCCAAGAAAAGCAGCGACCGGCTGCAGAACACGCGGAACGTCTGTCCTTACTCCGGCAATCAGAATGAGCGGGCTGATTACGATGATGGACGGTAGGGCCAAAGCCAAGCCAAGCGCTTCATCATGCGGAACATAAAGCACCACCACCAGTGCAAGAAGAGGCAGCAAAGACCACCACGTGGTGACCGGGCTTCTCGCCGAAAACAGCCTGAAAACAATGACGCCACAGACAAAGGAGAACAGAACGCGAAGCACGCCAATGTGAAACGTATTCCACATCCAGCCGCCCAAATTATTCTCATAAAGACAGGCGGCGACCAACAGTGGTGCAGTCAATAATACAACGGCGAACAGGATCTTGGTGGGCCAGCGAAACAAAGCCAGGGCAAATGCAATATTGATCGCCATTTCAAAAAATAGAGACCATGAGGGCTCATTCAGCGGGAAGAAATTTTGCCACCATGTCGGCGCGGGTAACATCAGCGCATTGGGAATGAAATAGGCCGGGAACTCGATAAGCCAGTTCCCGCCTTCCGTTTGCATCTTGTATAGAAAAAGAACCGAACCGAGGATCATGCCCAGCGCATACAAGGGATAAAGCCGTCGCACGCGCGCTAGGAAAAAATCCTTTACGCCAAAGCCATTTTGCAGCCGCGCCTCATATTTGAATGCAATGATGAACCCGCTAAGGGCAAAAAAGAAATCAACAGCCAGGTAACCGGATTGCGCAATGTTGGAAATCGAGGCCGCGTGAAATTGCATCACCGCAATTGCCCCAATCCCGCGCATCGCATCCAGTAGATAATATCGCCGATTACTGTTCATGATCACCTCTCAGCGAGGCGAAATAGCATCTCACTACACCGGTAACAATAAAGACGCCGCAATACTCTTAGATATGGTAAACCACGAAAAATATTTGGAAATATCCGTGCCTAAACCTGCATAGATACACCCAATTTAAAGAAAAAGCCGCTAATCCGCACTGGGCAGCCGCCGCATCGTAAACTCGATGTCTCCCGAGGCCGTCTGTCGCCAACTTTCGACTTCAGTCCAATAGGCTGCCTTAGGGAAAGTGTCGAACCATTCTCGTGCTTTACGTCTCGCATCCTCACGCGGCATACAAAATGTTTCCCGCACGAAAAGGCCGCCGTCGTGATCCACGGCGCTGCTATACCGGTATTTGGCGATTTGCCGCTTCAATCCGTCTAGATTGGGCGGACGTGGAATACGCGCCATCACGTTCACCTGAATTTTCGTGGCTAAAAGATGGGCTGCGCGCGAAAAAGAGTCAATAAGCCTCACCTTTTGGGCTCTCGCGGCCAGCATAAGGTTTCCTTTGTCCCACGTATGTTTTAGAGCAAAACCTCTGGCGCGAATGGGGAAACTTCGCCGCCACTGGGAAATCAAACGGGGCATGATCAGACATGGAACGGCCGGAACTGCCAAAGGAGCTTCCATCCGATATCGAAGACAAAAAGGCTGCAGCCAAAGCCTGGTTCGAGAGCTTGCGCGACCAAATCTGCGCTGAATTCGAAAAACTGGAAGACGAATTGACCGGCCCATTATCAGGCCATCCAGCCGGACGCTTTCAGGCGAAGGACTGGTTGCGCGAAGAAGGTCGCGGCGGTGGCGGACGTATGTCGATGATGGAAGGCCGCGTCTTCGAAAAGGTTGGCGTTCACACGTCCACCGTTTACGGAGAATTCTCCGAGGATTTCCGCGCCCAGATGCCTGGTGCGAAGGAGGATCCGCGTTTCTGGGCTTCCGGCATCTCGCTCATTGCCCATCCGGTCAACCCCAATGTGCCGGCGGTTCATATGAACACCCGAATGGTCGTCACGACATCCCGATGGTTTGGCGGCGGCGCGGATTTGACCCCTGTACTTGATCGCCGCCGCACTCAGGATGATCCCGACAGTCAGCTATTTCATCGCGCGATGCAGATCGTCTGTAACCGGCATGCCGCAGTGGCAGATTACCAGCAGCTCAAGAAATGGTGTGATCAGTATTTCTTCCTGCCGCACCGAAACGAGCCGCGAGGCATCGGTGGAATTTTCTACGACTGGCTCCATTCCCCGGAACAAGTTGGCGGCTGGGACGCCGATTTTGCATTCACCCAGGATGTCGGGCGAACTTTTGCGCTTGTCTATCCCAAGTTAGTGCGCACCAATTTCAATAAGCCCTGGACGGAAGAAGAGCGTGACGAACAGCTTGTACGCCGCGGTCGCTACGTTGAGTTCAACTTGCTCTATGATCGCGGCACTATTTTCGGCCTCAAAACCGGCGGCAATGTGGAATCAATCCTGTCGTCCATGCCCCCTGTCGTTCGCTGGCCATAGTCCTGGCGCAGTCGCACAATCAAATTAGCGATTCATAAATTCGCATTCTGTGCTATAATTCCAACTCATCTATTGGAGGAGGATGGAAGCATGGCTCAGTTTCGAAATCCTGCAAGTCCAGAAGTCGAGGATATAACGGCTTCAAATGTAGCCAACACGCGTAAGGTAAAGCGTTTCGGCCCGAAATGGGCAAACATCATCCAGATCGAGGAACAACCTTCTGAAGAGGAGCTTCACGGTCCGGCTTCTAGCGATACCTATCAGGCGTGGGCTATTCCTGAATACATGCGCAGCAACGGCTGACCAGCGTTCCCTCCCCTTTGAAAAGCAAACAGCGGTCTGCTGCGAAAGGAGGAAACAATGAAAACGTTTGAATGTGGAACCCTGGTGCCCGGGTGTGAGTGGCATACGCGCGCAGAAGAGGGCTCGGAGGTTGTTCGTCGCGCAGTTGAACATCTGCGTAACACTCATGGTGAGACAGTTATCCGGGAAAACATGATTGATGAAATCAAAGCGCGGATTCGTGAGACCTCTGAAACAGGCAATGTTGCGGTTCCACAAATGTGACCGTCATTCCGTGGCAACATTTGTCATTTTTCGCCAGAATTAGCTAGCGCGTTATCACTATATTTATGCTTTGAGCTGATACTCCCCGCGAAATAGGGGACGGGCCGTGGAGCTTCTAAGCGCGCCAACAATTTTGATTTGCACATTTCTTACCATGTCGTCAGCGGCGCTGGCGATGGGGGTTGTCTGGCTCTATAACCGCGAAGAGCGGGCTGCTGGCTACTGGTCGGTTGGCTTTCTTCTGGGCGCTTTGGGCGGAATGAGCATCGCCCTGCGTACCATTGCCGGCGACTACATTGAATATACCATTATTCTCCACTCACTGCTCGTAACATCAGCCTACATGTTCACGTGGGGTGGATTCCGCGCCTTCAATGGTCAAAAGGCGCCTCTGTCCATCATATTCTCGGTTCCAGCGCTTTGGCTCATAACCTTTTACCTCTGGCAGCCGCTACGTAACGATGTCAACGTCGGTATAGCGGTGCAGTCCGGCGTCACCAGCGTCATTTCGCTGGCAGCCGCCTACACAGTTTATTTCGGCAAGGGTAACTCCCGTCTGCCAATGACGATCCCAATCACCGCGTTCCTGGTGACCCATGGCGTCTTTCATTTTGGGCATATCTGGTTCGCCGTCTTCGAGCCTTCACCATTGGTTGCTGGCCGGGTCGTCGCCACGTGGTGGAAGCTTCTCATGTTGGAAGCCTTCCTACACACTGTGCTCATCGCTATTTCCTGCATTGTCCTGATCAAGGACCGCTCCGAAGAACGCCATCGCATTGCATCAGAAACCGACATTCTGACCGGAATCGCGAATCGACGCGCATTCGTCAAATACGCAGAACAAGGGCTATCTAACGCCAATGACAGCGCGGCGCTTGCTCTGATCGACCTTGATCATTTCAAGCAGATAAATGACCTTCACGGCCACCAGGCGGGCGACCACGCACTGATTGCCTTCGCTAATCTGGTCAAGTCGCAATTACCCGAAGGGGCATGTTTCGGCCGGATGGGCGGCGAAGAATTTGCTATTTATCTGCCACAATCAGCCGATCAGCCTATGGCTTTTGTCGAAAATATCCGTCGCCAAACGGAAGACCTAACAATCACCTTTCAAAACATTGAGATGCACCTGACAATCAGTGTCGGTCTCGCGACCGTTGAAAAGGCAGGCCGCAGTTTTGACCTTCTCGTGGCCGCCGCCGATTGCGCCCTTTACCTCGCCAAGGAATATGGTCGCAATCAGTCCCTCATGTTCTCCCCCTCCCAGCGCATGCATAAAATTCTAGAAAAGGACGGAGAAAAGAGAATTGGCTTGGCTGATGATCGCATCAGCCGCAGGACCACACGAGCCGAACGCGCTAGTGCTTAATTCAGAGAGCCGCAAACGGCGCTACTAAGAAAATCGAGGAACACCCCAAATGGACCCGATATTCAATCTAAACACGATCATGCTGTGTACGTTCCTTGCAATGGCGGCAACCTCGGCTGCCATGTTTCTCGTCTGGTTCACAAAACCGGACGAGCGCGCCGCAGGACTGTGGTCACTTTCGTTTTTGCTCGGAGCGGGCGGCTTTGCTGTCATTGCATTTGGAAGAGTTCTTCATCTGCACGCGATCGTACCACCACTTAATTTCACGCTGACAACCGCAAGCTATGTCGGCCTCTGGTTTGGTTTCAGAGTTTTCAACGGTCAGCCCGTTAAATATTGGCCCGTATTAGCCGTTGTCTCGTCGTGGTTGGCGGCTTTCTTGCTCTGGCCGGAATTCCGCCGTAACCCGGATATGACGGCCGCCGCGCAATCAACAATCGTTGCTGTTTTCTCGCTGGCATCCGCCTATACCGTGTTCACTGGCCGCGAAAGCCGTCACCTCGCCATGGCAATTCCGGCAGCCCTGCTGCTTCTCACCCACGCAGTGGTTCACCTCGGGCACCTCGGCTTCATCTCCTTGATACAGCCGGCGGACGCGCGCCTGGGACACAGCGGCCCATGGGGCCTGATGATGCTGGAAGTCTTCATTCACACGGTGTCAATTGCCATATCCTGCGTTGTTCTCATCAAGGATCGATCAGAAGAACACCATCGTATCGCCTCTGAAACAGATTCATTGACCGGCATTGCCAACCGGCGAGCCTTTGTACGCGATACGGAAAAACACTTGGACGGGAGCAGCCAAAATGCAACCCTTGCCATTATCGACATCGATCATTTCAAGCAGATCAATGACAAGCATGGTCACCAGGCCGGTGACGAAGCGCTTGTGTCCTTCGCCAAGCTTGTAAGTGAAAATCTCCCGAAAGGCGCCATCTTTGGCCGTCTGGGCGGCGAAGAATTCGGGCTCTTTTTGCCCGCATCCGTCGAGTTGCACGAGGATTTCCTGGAAACGCTACGCCGGGAGGCCGAGGAACAGGCGATCAGCTTTGATAACCTCCATATTCGTCTCACCGTCAGCATTGGCGCAGCCATGACTGAAGATGCGGGAGCTGCGTTTGACGCCCTCGTCGCCGCCGCAGATTGCGCGCTCTATCTGGCAAAAGACAGCGGCCGCAATCGCGTCTCACTGTTTTCTCCAGCACAACAATTACAAAAATGCCTCCAAGAGAACGGCCAACACTTGGCTGACGACCACGCCCGCCCTGCGGAGACGCGCGTGACGGCGGCCTAAATTTGTTCGGGCAAACGCCAAACTAGATTGAAAGCGAAGTGGGCGACGTTTTATCGGGACCTTTCACGACTGCCCGCCAATTCTGCCAAGCGCGAAAGCAGAACCTCGCGGCTTTGGCAAAAATTGCTCTCGATCCATTCATTTTCAACGGCGCCCAATAACGCACCTATTTGCGGCCCCGGCGCCACACCCAGTTTTTTGGCGTCATCGCCGGAAAGTGGGAAGCTCGGCTTTGTCCATTTTTCTGCCCGCGCCAGCAGCTCTGCTGCACGGGCGGAGGCCGCCATCGTTCCAACATCCCCACGGGCCTTTGCGCTCACAACGGCAAAGTTCAATCGTAGTTTCGTGCACACACCTTCCGCCCCATGACGATACAGCAGGCGATCAAGTGCAACTCCCGTTAAAGTGTCGGCAATTTCAGGCGCTTTCGACCAGCGTTCAAAAAAGGCAGCCTCGGCCCTGGACATCTTTAAACGTTCCGCCATGGCGGCCAACCGCACACTGTCAGGCGGCACCATGGCAGCCAAACGCAAAAGCGGATCAACTTTCCAACCGAGCGCACGTTCCGCATTGATGAGAGCAGGAATTTCGTCAATTCCCCATTTTTCAGTCTCAGGGAGAACAAGCGTCAAAACGCCGGTGGTACGCATCCATAAAAGCGAACGTGCGGGGTCTTCCGCTCTCAGCAGCTTTTTCATTTCCTGCCATACCCGTTCCGCTGAAAGCTGCTCAATGCCACCCTTCAAGCGAGCAATCGCTTTCAAGGCATCCGCATCAGGTCGGCCCGCGCCGTAATGGGCGAAAAACCGGAAAAATCGCAAAATACGCAAATAGTCCTCGCGAATACGGTCTTCCGCAGCACCAATGAAACGGATCGTCCGGGTCTCAATATCTTTCACCCCGTCAACAAGGTCGATCACATCTCCCTTATGATCTGCATAGAGTGCGTTAATCGTCAGGTCGCGTCTTGCCGCATCCTCGCTCCAGTCCGTTCCAAAGACCACCTCCGCACGGCGTCCATCGGTCGCCACATCGGTCCGTAGTGTCGTGACCTCAAATGCGTGTCCGTCAACAACCAGCGTTACAGTGCCATGCTCTACACCGGTTGGCACTGTCTTCATTCCTGCCGCTTCGGCCCGTTCCATGACCTCAATCGGCCGAAGGGTGGTTGCGATATCGAAGTCGCTGATCGGCAGGCCCATCAGTGCATTGCGTACAGCCCCACCCGCAATACGCGCCTCACCGCCTTCAGTGTTCAGAAGCGCCATTACGCGCTTCAACGCTGCGTCATTGAACCATGCCTCACCAGCGACGCTCACCATGCATAAAGTCTTTCATAAAGGGTCCGCAAAATACCAGCCGTCACGCCCCAGATGCGGCGGTCCTTGTAGTAGATTGCGTGATAATATCGGATTTGCCCTGCATAAGGACGGCTTTCTATTTTGTGATTGGCCTCATCCATCAGAAAGGAAAGTGGAACCTCAAAAACGTCATCCACCTCGTCCGGATTGGGTTTGATTTCAAAACCGGGACGCACAGTTGCCAACACAGGTGCTATCCTGAAGCCGGTCGCCGTTGAGTAATCCGGAAGCCGCGCAATCGGCTCGACAAAACTGCGATCCAGGCCAATTTCCTCTTCCGCCTCCCGCAGCGCCGCTATCACAGCTGACCCGTCCTCGACATCGACGGCCCCGCCCGGAAATGCGATCTGACCCGAATGCTTGCGCATTGCGGCCGTTCGCTGTGTCAGGATGACCCGTGTCTCCGCCTCATCGTCAACGACTGGAATGAGAACCGCAGCGTCACGCAAATTCAAGCCGGAAAGATAGTCCGTCATGCCCGGGTTCATGCGATAGTCAGCATGTGTATTCCAATGAGCGACCTGCCCTGGCTCCGCCTGATGCAAGGCCCGTCGGCGAAACTCTTCCGCGCTGAAAATGCCGCTGTTCATGCGCTCAGTTTTTCCAGTTCATCCATCGGCATAACTGGAAACACCGCTCCGCCCGATTTCACACAAAACATTGAAATGCCGTCTATATCGACACCTTCTCCCAAGGCAACGAGATCATACATAACCGCCCTGGAAACCAGTGCCTCCAACCGACCCCGCACATGCAGATAGGGTTTTAACTCGCTATTTTCACCATGAATGACAAAGCGCAACGGGTGTTCCTCGCCAGCCTCGACAACATCTCCCACATTGGTGCGAAAGGTCAGAACCTGCTTGCCGTCACGCTCGCTCCTATTCATTTCCACAGCCAGGAACGGAGCGTCTTCAACCCTTATGCCAACTTTTTCGACCGGGGTCACGAGATAGGTCTTTCCGTCCTCGTCCTTTCGTAAGACGGTGGAAAAGAGCCGTACGAGCGCCTCTCTGCCGATCGGCGTACCCATGTAAAACCAGGTGCCGTCAGCCCGGATTTCCATATCCAAGTCGCCGCAAAAATCCGGCTCCCACTTTTCCACCGGCGGCAAGCCGCGCCCGGATTTGGCCGCTCGCGATATCAACGCCGCCAGACCTGCCGCATCTGAAGCCTTATCAAGACTGTTATCTGCCATTCTTTCGTCTTTCTTCTGGTGGTTCATGAAATAGTGATTTGAAAAGCGCTTGTCAGCCCGTCCGGCGCGATTAAGCTGCCATTATGCAAAATGCGGACGCTGCCCAGCGATTCGGCACAATCGGATTTCGAGGAGTCCCTGATGAGCGCACCAGCCAGTTTTGACGAAGCCATGGACGAAACGGCCATTGTGGCCGCCGCAGAAAAGGCGCTGGAAGACATCGCGTCGATAAGAAGTGAAATCGGCAAGGTCATTTTCGGTCAGGAAAACGTAGTGGAGCAAACGCTTCTCGCCATTCTGTCCAGCGGACATGCGCTTCTGGTTGGCGTTCCCGGTCTCGCCAAAACCAAGCTCGTGTCTACGCTCGGCACGGTTTTGGGCCTCGATTCCCGCCGCGTTCAGTTTACGCCTGACCTTATGCCGCCAGATATCCTGGGCTCGGAAGTCATGGATCAGGATGCGGATGGTCGCCGATCCTTCCGTTTCATCAAAGGGCCGATATTTACTCAGCTCTTGATGGCGGACGAGATCAACCGCGCGCCGGCCAAAGTCCAGAGCGCGTTGCTTGAGGTGATGCAGGAACGGCAGGTGACCATCGGGCGCGAAACCTTCCAGGTGCCGAATCCCTTCCTGGTGCTAGCAACGCAGAATCCAATCGAGACTGAGGGCACCTATCCGCTGCCGGAAGCGCAGCTTGACCGCTTTTTGCTGCAGATTGATGTGCCCTACCCCGAACTTGCCGCAGAGCGTCAGATACTGCTTGAAACCACCGGCGTCGCAGAACAAACGGCAAGTCCGGTGATCACGACCGAACGCCTTCTGGAAATTCAGCGCCTTATCCGCCAGATGCCGGTAGGAGAAAGTGTGGTTGAGGCCATTCTTGATCTGGTGCGCTCCGCCCGCCCTGGCCACGGCAACGAAACAACCGACAAGCACGTTGCCTGGGGGCCCGGTCCGCGTGCAGGCCAGGCGCTCATGCTGGTCACCCGTGCTCGCGCGCTTTATGAAGGCAGGCTCGCTCCTTCCATTGATGACGTCATGGCCAGTGCCGATGCGGTCCTCCAGCACCGCATGGCGCTCACATTCGCCGCGCGCGCCGAAGGCGTGACCATCAAACAGGTCATCGCCGGTCTCACCGGCAGATAGGGCGGCTGATGGCGGCGATCGGACAAAAGGTCGAACCGGTTGCGAGCAGCGAGGCGCTGGCGCGTGCGCAAGCGCGTGCGGCATTGGTTCCCGACTGCCTGGTCGAAGCAAGTCGCGTTGCCAATACCGTGATCACCGGATGGCATGGCCGCCGCAAACGGGGCATTGGTGAACATTTCTGGCAGTTTCGCCCCTATGCGCCAGGCGAGAATCTTGCACGGATTGATTGGCGGCGCTCAGCGCGTGACGACCACACCTATGTCCGTGATCTGGAGTGGGAGGCCGCACACACAGTATGGCTTTGGGCCGATATGTCCCCGTCCATGATGTACAAATCGGAACTCGGGCAGGTTTCCAAAGAAAGCAGAGCGCTTGTACTCATGCTGGCGCTGGCCGAAATTCTTGCGCGTTCCGGCGAGCGTATCGGCTGCCCCGGCGTTATGGCGCCAGTTGCTGCACGCAACGCGTCTGAACGTCTCGCAACGGCACTGCTGCATGCCCCGCCCACGGGCGGCTTGCCTGACACGACCATGATTCGCAATCGTAGCGACATTGTCTTGATTGGCGATTTTCTGGACCCTGCCGACAAAATCATGCAACGCATAGGTCCACTGGCCAAACGCGGTCTGCGCGGCCATGTCATTGCAATTTCTGATCCTGTTGAAGAAGACTTCCCCTATACGGGGCGGACCGAATTCTCCGACCCTGAGACCGGCGTCAAATTGACAGCGGGCCGCGCCGAAACACTCCGAGACGATTATCGGCGCGCCTATTTCGGCCACAGGCAGGCGCTTGGTGAAAGCCTCCGCCATCTCGGCTGGACCTTCACGCCCCATTCCACAGGCCGACTTGCTTCAGAGGCATTGGTTCAGATTCATATGTATCTCTCCGGGCGTGCAGGCGATACCGGAGGTCAGCTCTAATGGGTGGGCTCGCCTTCTCTTCACCCCTGATCCTGATTGCGTTGATTGCGATCCCCGCAATCTGGTTCCTTCTCAGGCTAACCCCGCCCCGCCCCCAACGGGAGGTTTTCCCGCCGCTGCCCATCCTCTCGGGAATTTTGAAGCGCGAGGAAACCCCAGCCACAAGCCCCCTGTGGCTGACACTGCTGCGTTTGGCGTTGGCAACACTTGCCATATTGGCCATGGCCGGGCCGATACTAAACCCACGGGAAAGCGAATTTTCCACCAAAGGCCCCTTGGTGCTTCTCGTTGACAATGACTGGGCTGCAGCGCCCCAGTGGGATAAACGCATTGAGACGGCCAAAGCGCTCGTGGAGGCGGCGGCAGACAACGATATCCCCGTATCTGTCGCATTTACTGCCGAGGCGCATAACGACGCCATTGCAGTAGATGCCCGCAAAGCCATTGAAAAACTCGACGCCGCACAGCCGCGTCCGTTGCCCGCCCGACGAATTGCAACACTCGCCGCCGTAGAGCAGGCGCTTGACGCCACCACGCCCGGAACACTTGCCTTCATTTCGTCCGGAGTTGCCGCTGACGAGCCTGACCTTGCAAGCCTTCTGGCGGCCCTCAAGGCTGACGAAGTACTGCTTTTCGAGGCTGCCGACTTTAATCCGGCAGCCATCACAGGCATTCGCAACAATGCCGACCACATAGAGATTGACGTCGCAAGACCGCTCGCATCGGGATCGGTTACCTATCGTATTGATGCCTACGACACCAAAAGCCGCATAATTGCGTCTGGTGAAGTCTCCTTCGCCGATGGAGTCAAACAAGCAACAGGCGCCATCGAAGCGCCTTTCGAATTGCGCAACGATTTTGCGCGCATCGCGGTGACTGCCAATCATACAGCCGCCTCGACCTATCTTCTTGATGAGGGTTTCAAGAGAAGGCGTGTCGGGCTTTTAACCGGGGAATCCCGCGACCTGGCCCAACCGCTACTCTCGCCCCTCTTTTATATCCGCCGCGCCTTATCGCCCTATGCAGATATAACCGAGCCACCTGGCGGCGATTTCACCGAGATCATCCCCGAATTAATCGCCGAAAAACCTTCGGTTATTGTCATGGCCGACATCGGCCGCCTGCCCGAGGAAGCCTATCAGCCACTGGAGAAATGGATTGCATCCGGCGGAACGTTGATCCGTTTTGCAGGCCCGCGTCTTGCTTCCGCCCCGGCAGACGACCCGCTTGTTCCCGTTCGGCTGAGGCAAGGTGAACGCACCCTTTCCGGTGCAATGTCATGGATTGAGCCGCAACCACTTGCACCCTTCACCCTGTCCAGTCCCTTTGCGGGGCTCCCAGTCCCACAGAATGTTACAATCACCCGGCAGGTTCTGGCAGAGCCGTCTCCAGACCTCGATCAACACACTTGGGCAAGCCTGGCGGACGGCACGCCGCTCGTGACAGGTAAGGAGACGGGCGCTGGGCGCATTGTCCTTTTCCATACCAGCGCAGAAGCCACATGGTCCAATCTGGCGCTATCCGGCAGTTTTGTTGAAATGCTCCGCCGTATTGTACAACTTTCTTCTTCCAGCGGCGCTTCGCCCCAGGAAAAAGCGGCCACACTGCCCCCTTACCGCATGCTGGATACACAAGGCGAGTTGACCTCGGAAACAGGAGCGGCAAAGGCGCTTGTCCTGAACGACACTCAGGGGGCGGTCGTCAGCAGCGACAACCCGCCAGGCCTTTACGGCAGCGAAGACGGTTTCCAGGCGCTCAACCTTTTCAAACCGGGCGATATGTTGGAACCGATCAACCTCGATACCTCAACCTTGCGCTACAGCAGGGCTGCACTCATCGGATCAAGCCAGATATCATTGCGACCCTACCTTCTTGTTGCTGCCTTTGTCCTTCTTATTGCCGACAGTCTGGCTGTTCTCATCATGCAGGGAGCCTTCTCCCGCCGCCTTCGCCGTGGTGTTGTCGAGGCAGCTGTTCTTTTTCTCGCAGTCGGGTTGATCGCCTACCCGTTTGCTAGCCGCGCCGATGACCGCAAACCGGGAGACGACAAGATCCTGGCCGCAGTGGAGACAACACATCTCGCCTACGTTCTCACTGGAGAAGACGATGTTGACCGGGTTTCGCGCGCTGGCCTGAGAGGCTTGTCCGATTTTCTCACTTACCGCACCGCCTTTGAACCCGGCGAGCCGATGGGCGTGAACCCCGCATCCGATGAACTGGCTTTCTACCCGATTATCTATTGGCCCATTTCCGCCTCTGCCCCAATGCCGTCCAGCGCCGCCATAAGTCACATTGGCGCCTATATGCGGGCAGGAGGCACTGTCCTGTTTGATACGCGTGATCAGTTTTCGAGCCTTGATGGGGCTGGAGCAGGCGCAAACGGTCAGCGTCTCCAGGATATTCTGGCCAGCCTGGATATCCCCGCTTTGGAAGCCGTTCCCGCCAGCCATGTGTTGACCAAGTCCTTTTACCTTTTGCAGGATTTTCCAGGTAGATATTCCGGGGGCGCGCTTTGGGTTGAAGCTACGAACGACACGACCGAGAGTGGCGCGCGCCACAGTGATGGCGTCTCATCCATTCTCATCACCAGCAATGACTTCGCCGGTGCATGGGCCGTCGACGATCAGGGATACCCGTTGCTCCCAACGGTGCCGTCCAATACCGATCAACGGGAAATGGCTTTTCGCACGGGCGTCAACATTGTCATGTATATGCTCACAGGCAATTACAAGGGCGATCAGGTCCACATACCTGCTCTTCTCGAGAGGCTTGGCCAATGAGCACAATCAGCTTCGCGCCGCTGCTTCCATGGCCTGTCATCGCCATAGCCGCCCTGGCGGCCGCGATTCTTGCAGGCATTGGTCTTCGGGTGCGTTTGCGCGGCGCATGGCTCAGGGCAACGGCCCTTGCCCTTCTTGTGCTTGCCCTTGCCAATCCGTCGTTGATATCTGAAGAGCGCGACCCACTCACCACCATCGCCGCTATCGTTGTTGACCGTAGCCAGAGCCAGCAAACACCGGAACGTCAAAAACAAACCGACCAGGCGCTGGAAGAACTGAAAAGCCGATTTTCCAAATTCTCCAGCATTGAGCCTCGCATTATCAATGTTAAGGGCGGTGAGGATAGCGACGCGCCCGCGACACATCTTTTCACGGCGCTAAGCGCAGCCCTTTCCGACCTACCGCCTTCACGCATCGGCGGTGCTGTTTTCCTAACCGATGGCCAGATCCATGATATTCCCGAAAATTCCGGGTTGATCGGCTTCAACGCCCCCATTCATGGACTGATCACCGGACATGATGATGAGTTCGACCGCCGTGTGGAAATCGTCAAAGCGCCACGCTTCGGCCTCGTCAGGGAACCCCAAGAGCTGACTTTCCGTGTAATTGACGAAGGCAAAAGCCCGGGCGGCGACACCGCAGTTACCGTTCGGCTGAACGGAACAGAAATCGGCCGTTTACGCGCACAGCCAGGCCGCGACCATGTGATGGAGTTCAAACTTGAAAAAGGCGGCGAAAACGTTCTTGAATTCCAGGTGGATGCGCTTGCTGGCGAAGTAACCACGTCAAACAATACGGCTGTCCACGTTGTTGACGGCATCCGACAGAACCTGCGTGTGCTTTTGGTTTCCGGCGCCCCGCATATGGGTGAGCGCGCCTGGCGCAATCTGTTGAAATCCGACGCATCCGTTGATCTGGTTCATTTTACGATTCTCCGGCCACCGGAAAAACAGGATGGCACGCCGATCAACGAGCTGTCGCTGATTGCCTTTCCGACCCGTGAGCTTTTCGTTGATAAAATCAGCGACTTCGACCTGATTATCTTCGACCGCTATCAAAATCGCGGCGTACTGCCGATTCTCTATTACGACTATATTTCGGAATATGTGCGCAATGGCGGAGCGTTGCTGCTGGCGGCAGGTCCTGAACATGCAGGCAACCGCTCCATAGCCTACACGCCACTGTCTGACATTCTGCCAGCTACACCGACCGGGAGAGTCAATGAAGAACCCTTCTATCCGCGCCTGTCCGAGATTGGCCGCAAACATCCCGTGACACGCGGCCTTGAAGGCGCCGACAGCGAGCCGCCGCATTGGGATCGCTGGTTCCGCACTGTGGATGTTCTGAGCCCCGCAGGCAGTACGGTTATGGAAGGAGCCAACAAAAGCCCGCTTCTTGTACTGAGCCGCGAAGGTGAAGGTCGTGTCGCCATGCTTCTTTCCGACCAGGGCTGGCTCTGGGCACGCGGCTACGAAGGCGGCGGACCGCATGTCGCACTTTATCGCCGCATCGCCCATTGGCTTATGAAGGAGCCTGCGCTGGAAGAAGAAGCCCTCACGGCGCGCTCATCCGGCAGCGAAGTGGAGATCACCCGTCAGACGCTCGGCGATGGAGCAGAGCCCGTAACTGTTACCTTGCCATCAGGCAGAACCATGACGGCACAGTTGACAGAAGTCGGGCCCGGTCTTTATCGCGCTCGCATCGAAACAGACGAAACAGGCCTCTTCCACATCGACAACGGTGACTTGACCGCGCTCGTACACGTCGGGGCAGTGGATGCACCTGAATTCAAAGCCGAAATATCAACCACAGAAACGCTGAAGCCCGTCGCCCAGACCTCTCACGGCATCGTCCGACGTCTGGCCGACGGAGATGGTATCAAGATTCCGCAAATCCTGCCTATACGCGGTCAGGTCCGCATCGACGGCGGCAATCGCATGCTTTTCCGACTGACGGACGAAACAGTCTTGAAGGGTATCAACACCCTCCCCCTCTTTACCGGCCTGCTTGGTCTTGCTGCCCTGCTGGCCGCCCTGAGCACCACGTGGTGGAGAGAGGGGCGTTAAAAGCCCTATTGCGCGAAGAAGGCAATCCAAGCCGTTCGGGGATATGCTGCAAGGCATATCCCCGCGCAGAAATTGTCAGTCGCGCCAAGCAATCACGCCCGCAAGGCGCGCGTGGGCATCGTCCGCCATCGGTACAATCAACACCCGCGCGGGATCAACCGGACCCGGAAATTGCAGCGCATTATAGGCCACTTTTTCAAAGCCCAGGGGGCCGTAATAGGGCGGATCACCGACAAGGATTACACCCTCAGATCCTTTCTTACGCGCACCGTCAACGGCAATTCGGACAAGCTCCCGCCCGATACCGAGATTCTTGTGTGAAGGTCGCACGGCTAGGGGCCCCAGCAAGTGCCCTTTCACAGTTCCCGCAATCACGGGCGTCATGCGCACCGAGGCAATTACCTCACCATTGTCGATAGC
>JBNLGT010000024.1:0-31700 GCA_050306195.1 Ensifer sp. | reverse complement strand
AGGCGCTGATCAAATCGGCCAAGCTGGCCCACCAGATGCGCCATGCCGACCACTACGGGCTGACCGCGACCACACCGGAGTTTTCCTTTCGCAAGGTCTTTGAGCGCATCCATGCGGTGGTCAAGGCCATCGAACCGCATGACAGTGTCGAGCGCTATGAGGCTTTGGGTGCAGAAGTTCTGAGCGGTTATGCAAGGATTGTGAACCCCTGGACGGTTGAGATTACCCTTGCTGACGGCGAGGTTCGCTCGCTGACCACGCGTTCCATTGTGATCGCCACGGGGGCAGCGCCATTCGTTCCTCCGTTGCCGGGTATTGAAGAGGTGGGTTATCTCACATCGGATACTTTGTGGGAGGCCCTATCCGGGCGCGATCAGTCGCCAGAGCGACTTGTTGTTTTGGGTGGCGGCCCGATTGGCAGCGAGCTGGCGCAGAGTTTTGCGCGGTTGGGATCGAAGGTTACCCAGATTGAGATGGCTCCGCGTCTTTTGGTGCGCGAGGACGAAGATGTTTCAGACTACGCCCGTAACGCACTGGAGGCGGATGGCGTTCGCGTGATGACCGGATATAAGGCCACCGCTTGCAAAACCGAAAATGGTGAAAAAACGATCGTCGTGGAGCGCGACGGCGAACAGGAAGAGATCGCGTTTGATGAGCTGATCTGTGCGGTGGGACGTGTTCCCAGGATTTCCGGTTTTGGACTGGAAGAGCTTGGCGTGAAAACCAACCGGACTGTGGAGACGAATGAATATCTGGAAACCCTGTTTCCGAATATTCTGGCTGCCGGGGATGTTGCTGGACCTTACCAATTTACACATACGGCGTCCCACCAGGCCTGGTTTGCGACCGTCAACGCGCTTTTTGGAAACTTCAAGAAATTCAAGGCTGACTACCGGGTTATACCCTGGACAACCTTTATTGACCCCGAGGTCGCTCGTGTTGGCTTGAATGAACAGGAAGCGCGTGAAAGAGCCATTGAGTTCGAGGTTACGCGTTATGGTATTGACGATCTCGACAGGGCTATCGCGGACGGTTCTGCTAACGGGTTTGTCAAGGTTTTGACCCCGCCGGGCAAGGACCGTATTCTGGGTGTCACCATTGTCGGTGAACATGCCGGTGACCTTCTGGCAGAGTTTGTGTTGGCCATGAAACACGGGTTGGGATTGAACAAGATTCTGTCGACAATTCACACATATCCCACGTTAGCTGAGGCGAACAAATACGCTGCCGGGGAATGGAAGCGAGCGCATGTCTCCAATAAGGTCATGAGCTTTCTGCAGCGTTATCATCGCTTTATGCGTGGAGGTACGCCATGATTGACCGCCACATTCTTCCAGCGCAAAGACGGTTACTCCGACCAATTGCTCGTCATCTGGCCGAACGAGGGGTCTCCGCAAATACGATTACGCTGATAGGGTTTGCGATCGGGTTAACAGCGCTGCCATTGTTGGCCGCCCACCAATATGGCCTCGCGCTCATCGTCATTCTGCTTAATCGCTTTCACGACGGGCTTGATGGCGCTGTGGCGCGTTCATCCGGGCCGACAGATCGCGGGGCTTTTATTGATATAGCGCTCGATTTCTTTTTCTACGCCACGGTCCCGCTTGGCTTTGCAATCGCGGACCCGCAATCCAACGCTTTGGCTGCGGCGTTTCTCATTACCGCGTTTGTTGGTACAGGATCCAGTTTCCTCGCCTTTTCCGCGCTCGCTGAAAAGCGGCAGCTCACGGCACAGGATTATCCGCAAAAAGGCATCTACTATCTTGGCGGTCTGGCTGAAGGCGCAGAGACAATTGCTGTCTTTGTCCTCATGTGTCTGTTGCCGCAATATTTTGCGTTGATTGCCTATTTCTTTACGGCCATCTGCATGTTGACGACGGTCATTCGCTGGACCCAAGGATGGATTGTTTTCAAAATCAAGGACGATACATCCGCCAAGGTGGAGAATATGGCCGAGAGGCCCAAATTTCTCAAAACATAATCAAGGGAGCTTTTATGCAACGCCTACTTCTTCTCGCAACGACGATGCTGGTTGCGGCAACACACGCCCATGCCGGTGATGACTGGTCTACGGTTCTGAAAAAGGCGGAGGGCCAGACGGTATACTGGAATGCATGGGGCGGTGATGAACGCACAAACGCTTTCATTGCGTGGGTCGGAGAACAAACGGAAAAACAGTATGGCGTCAAAGTTGAGCAGGTGAAGCTTTCCTCCACATCCGATGCTGTGAATCGTGTGATTGCCGAAAAGGAAGCGGGCAAGACATCAGGCGGATCAGTTGACATGATCTGGATTAACGGTCCGAACTTTCTTTCCATGAAGGAAAAAGGCCTGCTTTTCGGTCCCTTTGCAGAAAGCTTGCCGAACGCGAAGTTTCTTGATCTTTCAAAAGCGTCAGCCAATTCCGTGGACTTTACCGTGCCGGTCGAAGGTTACGAGTCGGCCTGGAGGCTGGCGAAATTCGTGTTCAACTATGACAGTGCGCGGGTGGATCATCCGCCGAAGTCGATTCCTGGATTTCTCGAGTGGACAAAGGCGCATCCCGGGCGCTTCACCCATCCCGCTGTTTCCAATTTCATGGGTGCGACGTTTTTAAAGCAGGCCCTGATTGAACTCGCGCCTGACGCCTCGGTTCTACAGGCACCTGTGACGGATGAAAGTTTTGACAATACGGTCGCGCCGCTCTGGGCCTGGTATGACGCTTTGAAGCCCAATCTGTGGCACGGCGGGAATGACTTTCCCGAAAATGGCGCTGCACTTGAGCAGCTGTTGAACGATGGCGAGGTGGACATGTCCATGTCCTTCGATCCGGCTAGCGCTGCCGCTGCAGTGGAACAGGGCAAGTTGCCGGAGAGCGTGCGGACCTACGCGCTTGATGGTGGCACGATTGGTAATGTCAGCTTCGTGGCTATCCCCTTCAATGCAGCAAACAAGGAAGGCGCGCAGGTTGTCGCCAACTTTATCATTGACCCCGCCACGCAGGCGCATATGCAGGATATCGGTGTGTTGGGATCGTTTTCGGTGCTCGATTGGGCAAAGCTCGATGATGCCCAGAAGGCAACCTTTGACGCCTTGCCGAAGTCACCCTCCTTGCCGGAGGTAAAAGACCTTGGCAAAACGCTGCTCGAGCCGCATCCTTCCTGGATGACACGGCTGGCCGATGAATGGGCAAAACGCTACACAAAATGAGGCAATCCGGTTCCCTTTGGTTACCGGGTGGTGTTGCCATTATTGCCGGGTGCGGTCTGGTTCTGCCAGTCGCGCTCGGCTTTCTGCAATCGGCGTTGCCCGCATTTGGGATAATTGCCGCGCTTGATCGCAATGAACCCGGCCTTGATGCATGGCGCAAGCTTGTCGGACTGCCGGGATTTGGAACCAGCGTTGAGACGACCATATTGACCGGGTTCCTTGCAACCGGACTGGCGCTGGTATTTTCTGTGGGCTTTTACGCTGCCTTTGGTGGTGGGCGCGGTTTGGGCGCTGTGCGCAGGTTTATGTCCCCTCTGCTTGCCGCACCCCACGCGGCGGTCGCCATTGCACTTGCCTTTCTCATCGCACCGTCTGGCTGGATATTCAGGCTTATAAGTCCCTGGGCGACAGGGCTGACCGTTCCGCCCAATGTCATCATTGTACATGACCCGCATGGTCTGGCGCTGGTTCTTGGGTTGGCAATCAAGGAAACGCCTTTCCTTCTGTTCATGATTACAGCGGCGCTCAGGCAGATACCCGTCGGCGGGTTTCTGGCAGCGGGGCGTGCGTTGGGTTATGAACGTTCTGCGACCTGGCTGTGGGTCATCTTTCCGCAGGTCTACCCGCAGATTCGGCTTGCGGTTTATGCCGTGCTTGCCTTTTCGCTCTCCGTTGTCGACGCCGCAATCATTCTCGGCCCCAATAATCCGCCCTCGCTGGCCGTTCAAACACTACGCTGGTTTTCCGATCCTGATGTTGACATGATCTTGCCTGCGTCGGCGTCGGCTATATTGCAGGCCCTCATCGTTGGGGTTGGGATTGCCATATGGTGGCTTGTGGAACGCGCGCTCATGTGGCTTGGAACAATATGGATCGAACTTGGCAACCGGGAACGTTGGTCGGGGCGTTTGGCCGGGCTGTTGGGTTTTCTCTCCGTACTGATATTCGCGATCGGCGCTGTTGCGCTTTCGGGGCTCGTTATCTGGTCACTCGCCTGGCGTTGGAATTTTCCCGACGCCTTGCCGAAAAGCTGGACTTTGAAAAACTGGCTTATTGCTTCTGATCAATGGTTGCCGGCGCTCGGAAACACCTTTTTGATTGGTGCGGGCTCCACGCTTGTTGCGATGATCATTGCCATCGCATGGCTTGAAGCCGAGGACCGAAGCGGAAAACGCCGGTTGAAATTGGCATCCTTTGTTACCTATCTGCCGCTGATCGTGCCACAAACAGCCTTCATTTTCGGATTGCATATCGTCTTTCTTCGGGCCGGTTTTGAGCGCTCATTTGCTTTTGTCATATGGGCCCACGCGCTGTTTGTTTTTCCCTATGTCATGCTGACGCTTGCAGATCCATGGCGCGCGCTGGACCAGAGATACCTTCGGTCGGCGGCGTCTCTGGGACACAGGCCCATCGTTGTTCTGTTGCGTATCAAACTGCCTATTCTTCTGGGGCCGCTGCTTGCCGCCGCCGCTGTTGGTTTTGCTGTCAGCGTGGCCCAATATTTGCCGACTTTAACAATTGGCGAGGGGCGTATCGTCACGCTCACGACAGAGGCCGTCGCCCGTTCGTCGGGCGGAGATCGGCGGCTTGTCGCCGTTTTTGCCAGTTTGCAGGCATTTCTCCCGCTGATCGTTTACGGGCTTGCATTTCTGCTTCCCGCGATGATCTATGCCCACCGCAGGGGACTATCGGGAGATAAGGCGTGAACGCGTTGGCGCTGGAAAATATTACCATTGCATTGCGCGATGGCGGCCACGTGCTGGTCAACGACTTGAGTTTGCGGATCGAGCCGGGCGCAGTTGTTACCGTCATGGGAATGAGCGGTTCCGGAAAGTCGACATTGCTGAGTTTTGTTAGTGGTCATCTCGATCCGGCTTTCCGTGTTTCCGGACGGGTTTTATGCGGTTCGCGCGATATAACCACGCTACCACCTGAAGAAAGACGCATCGGTGTGCTTTTTCAGGACGATATGCTCTTTCCGCATCTCTCCGTTGGCAGCAACCTCTCCTTTGGCCTTGCCGCCTCAGTGAAAGGGAGGGCGGAGCGCAGGGCGCGGGTGGAAACGGCGTTGGCCGCTGCCGGTCTTCGAGGGTTTTATGATCGTGATCCGGCGACGCTTTCAGGTGGTCAACGAACACGCGCCGCCCTTATGCGGGCGCTGCTTTCGGAGCCGGACGCGCTTCTGCTGGACGAGCCATTCTCCAAACTGGATCAGGCGATGCGGGCAGAAATGCGCGATTTTGTCTTTGATCATGCAAAGAAGATGGACCTTCCAGTTCTTCTGGTGACGCATGATGAAGCCGATGCCGAAGCGGCCGGTGGACGGATTGTGCAGCTTTGAGGCGGACAGCTTGATCGCCGGTCTGATTGCGGCGAAAGTGTCAGTATCATTTTCAATCGGCCATGCGACTCGATGACCCGACGCCTTCTGCTCGTCCCAATCTTCTTAATTGCCTGCTCCGGGCTTGCCTATGCACATGTGGGAACTGCCGGGTTTGTTCTACTGCTTCCTGCGCGCTATTACATTCTGGGCGCCGCGCTGGCGGTGGCGGCTTCGTTTTTTCTACTGGTGTTCCTGCCGCATTCTGTTGCTCAAAACCTGCTGAAACCTACGCGTCGGGCATTCACGATACCGCGTTTTCCGGCGCCACTGTTCAGTCTTTTGTCCTTCGCTCTTCTTGTCGTTTTGACGGTTTATGGATTCACGGGAACCGGTGACCCTTTTGAAAATCCCTTGCCGCTGTTTATCTGGATTGTCTGGTGGGGGATGTTTACCCTCGTTCAGGTTGTTGCCGGTGAGTTGTGGAGCTTGTTCAATCCTTGGACAGGCGTTTTGTGGCTGGTGCGGGGCAACAGGCGGCATGAAGGAATTCTGACTTTTAAACGAGGGCAGGGATATTGGGTTGCCATTGCTCAATTCAGCATCTTTGTCTGGATTGAGCTGGTCAGCACATCGGCCTATGACCCAGGATTTCTAGCTGGGGCAGTTTGCCTCTTCTGGGCCTTCAATCTTGTTGGAATGCTCCTCTTTGGTGAGCGGAGCTGGAGGGCCGAAGCTGAACCGTTTTCCGTCTTTTTCACACTGGCGGGATCCTTGTCGCCGTTTGAAAGGAGCGAGGATGAGGCGACGGGTCGAATTGCAATTTCCTTCGTTTGGCCTGGCAAGCCCTTAGTTCGGCATGACGCCATGCCGATCAGCGGAAGCCTTTTCATTCTGCTCACATTGTCGACCGTGTCGTTCGACGGCCTGTCGAGCACATTCCTTTGGGTCAGCTCACTTGGGCTTAATCCGCTCGATTTTCCCGGCCGCAGCGCCGTTACCTGGCCGACGACGTTGGGGCTTGCGGGCGCATTTCTCCTGCTTGCAGGCCTCTTTCTTTTATCCGTCGGTGGTGGGCTGAAGCTGATAGCGCGACGAGAGGATTTCGCACTTGCAAGTGGTCGGCTGGTCTACAGTATCCTGCCTATATCACTGGTGTTTCATTTCGCTCACTATATGACCTACCTAATGGTGCAAGGACAGTATGCCTTGAAACTGGCGTCAGATCCGTTTGGTCGTGGTTGGGATTTGTTTGGGACCGCAGACTGGCAGGTTACGACATCGTTTTTTTATAATTATGGCAGCGTGTTGGCGATCTGGAATGTGCAGACAGCCAGCATTGTTCTTGGCCATATTGCAGGTATTACAATGGCGCATCTGATTGCGTTAGACGTCTTTCAGGACAACAAAGTAGCCATCCGAAGCCAGATTTTCCTGGCTGTGCTCATGGTTGGTTATACAGCTTTCGGCCTCTGGTTGTTGAGCAGCCCCAAGATTTGACAATTCGAGTAAGTTACGACGCCAATTTGGCTGCGAAGGGCACAAGACCGTTTTCCGCGGGGTTCCTGCTTTCTGCATCGAATGCGCGCTCGTGAGAGGGGGCCGCGTTTTGGGTTTTGCGGGCCTTTCCAGCCAGCCATTCACGTGACCAGGCGAAGGTGAACAGTACCAGAAGCCCGCCGCCGATAATTGCGGTGTCCTGCAGGAAGGTTGCCTCGTAAGCGGTCTTGAAGGTTTGACCGGCGAAGGACAGCACAGTGCCGAGCGCAAATACGGGCAGGGAGTGCCTACCCATCAGGCGAATGGGTGCGGTGTAGCGAGACGCGGCAATCTGCGGCACAAGCCAGGGCATGGAGAGCATGTAGACCAAAGCCAGAAGGTGCAGAAGTCGAGGGCCACCGACAAATGGTTTAATGAAGTCGACCAGAAATGCCGGAACGCCCGACGCGATGAGAAAGACGACACTCTGGCCTACAATTTTTTGTAAAGCGGGTGAATTCAAATCGATCGCGGCGAAAACGAGATATGCAGTTGTCGCCAGGATCAATGGGAGGTTGACCGGCACCAGTCGTTTTTCGGCGCGTAGAGCCAGCCCGGTCAAGATGCCGATGAGAAAAATCAATTGCCATGAGAACGGGTTTAAAAACCAGCCGCCGGAATTGGGATAGGTGGGAAAGCTTAACTTGAAATAGCCGGCAATTGCCCAGATTGCGACTCCCAGCGCCAGCGCTACCAATGGCTTTCGCTGCGCCAGTAGAATGGTGAAGGGCGCTGCCAGCATCAGCACCGAATAAAGCGGCAGGATGTTTACATAGCTCATTTGATTGGTCAGCATGACCGTGCCGAGTAGAAACTCAAGCGGCGTTTTGAGGAGCGTCCCCATGCCGTTTTTGATCAGAAGCAGGTTGGCGTCCAAAAAAAGAATGCCAAACGCCATGATTGCAAGCGCACAGGCTGTGATGAAGATGTGAACAAGGTATAGCTGCCAGGCCCTGCCCCAGATTTTTTGCAAGGTGGACCAGTTGAGACCGGAACTCAGACGGGGCCCATAGGCGATTGCAGTTGCCGCGCCAGACATGAATACGAAGCCTTCCGCCGCATCAGAGAAGCCAATATTGCGTGAGGTCAGGTTCTCGTAAAACTGGCCGGGGATGTGGTTGATGAAAATCATCACCAGCGCGAGACCCCGAAAAAAATCAAGGCGTGGGTCGCGCTTGCGCGCTGACATGTTGCGGGTCTGAGCCTGGTCAGGCATTTGCGCTCTCCGCTTGTTCCACATTGTCATCAACTTGCGACCATGCATTCAGAAAATAGTCGTGGCAAATCACAACCGGTGGCGTTGTGTATTCGCTGGGTACATTCAGCAGGCCGCCATCGCTTGGCTGTGCGCTCCAATACAGGATAAGCGGAGCCAGCAACATTGGAAGGCCCACCGGCAGAAGCCACAAAAACAGGTCATTGGCCAGGAGATAGGAAAGGCAGATGCCGGAAAACCCTATCAGACTAATCCAGCCGGATGCTGCGATACTCTCCCGCATTGTCAGTCGGCCGTCGCCGCGATTGTTGGTGGGCCAACCACCATCCTTGCCGAGCAGCACCTGATAGACAGAGCGGGTGGCATACAGGAGCATGATCGGCGCTATGAGTGAAGAGAAGAGAAGTTCCCAGAGCGTCGATGCAAAGGCCTGAAGTGCGCCGCCAAAACTTTCTGCGCGGCCGGTCAAACTGGCGCGTGCAGCGACGAGAAGTTTGGGAACCAGCAGAAGGCCGAAGATGCCAACAAACAGACCTATGGCCTCAGCGGTCTTTGACGGCGGGAAATAGGGAAAAGGCCAATTCGGCTCGGGGAAATAGTCGGGCGGCGGCGTAAAGGGTGCTGCGCCAATTGCCAGCGCCAGAAATGCAAGCCAGAACAGCGGCGCAATATAAGCCATGATCCCCTGAACAAAGACAAAACGGGACCACATGCGCACGCCCGGCGCGGAAAGTATGCGCGCATGCTGCAAGTTGCCCTGGCACCACCGCCGGTCACGTTTGGCGTGTTCGACGATATTTTCCGGCCCTTCCTCGTACGAGCCTTCCAAATCGTCGTCCACGCGTACAACCCAGCCAGAGCGCGCCAATAGGGCTGCCTCGACATAGTCGTGGCTCATAACGTGTCCGCCAAAAGGAGGAGCGCCGCGAAGCGCGGGCAACCCGCAAGACTGCGCAAAGGCCGTGACCCGCACGATGGCGTTGTGTCCCCAGAAAGGACCTGTCTCGCCCTGCATCATAGCAAGGCCACGACAGAAGACGGGTGAGAAAAAGGAAGCGGAGAATTGCATGGCGCGGCCAAACCGCGAGCGGGCGCGTACGATCTTCGGCAAGGTCTGCAGCAGGCCCAAACGGGGTTCAGCTTCCATGCGGCGGATCATTTGCAGGATTGTTTCGCCTTCCATCAGGCTGTCCGCATCCAAAATGACCGCATAGTCATAGGCTCCGCCAGAGCGTGTAATGAAATCCTCGATATTGCCCGCCTTCTTGCCGGTATTGGTGACGCGCCTCCGGTAGAAAAAACGTCCGATGCCGTGCCGGTCACGAACCAGTCGGGCGAATGCGATTTTCTCCTGTTCGGCGACATCGTCTTTTTGCGTGTCGGAAAGTATCGCGAAATGAATTTCGGCCGGATCTCCGGTCCTTTCCAGCGACAGGTCCATGGCGGCCAGGCGCGTCAGCGAGACGATTGGGTTTTCATTATAAACTGGCATCAGGATAATCGTGCGGCCCCTGATCGGCGCGTCGGCATTATAAACTGGAGGGCGAGCTGTTGTGGTCAATCCAATTAGGCCCTGTATCGCCCCCCAGCCCAGCCACAAGGTGGATATCAAAATCAGGCCAGCCTTGACGATATCAACAGTATCGATACCGTCGACACTGCCAACCTGAAGGAACAGGAAAAAGGCACTGATGCCGATGACCGCTGCAAGAGACAGTGCGGCGCTTCTCAAAGCGATGAGCCACTTGCCGGTCATTGTGGTCAATCAGCCTTGACTGTTATGGATCTATAGGCGCGCGGCGACAGGACACGCTTCAGGAACGCGCCAAACCGTGCGGGCTGTGGCCCTTCCAAACGCTGTTTCGGCATAGAAAGTGGGGCCTCGGGAAGTGCGCAGGGCCCGCTTATCAGTTCTTCAAATTCCATGATCACACCCGCTTACTCATTAATCCACTGGTAGGCCCAGATCTCAGTCAGCAACTTTCCGTATCCTTCAATCCGGGCAAGGAGTTCCACGGTGCTGCCGGGTTCCGCCGAAACATCCATCACAAGGCGCCATATCCCTTCCTGCGGGATGAAGGACAGTGTCTGCGTCACAATCTCCCCACCGGTAGCAGCCGTAATGGGCTTGAGTGTGTCGATGGCCGATTCAGGTAGCTTGGCAAGCAGGCCGCCTTTGAAATCAATGACAAATTTGCGTGTTCCGTCGGTATTCTCGACGCCGGAAAAACCACCTTCGCCTGCGCGGGTTTCCAGAATGTAGGCTTTTTCCGCTTTCTCATCTGGGGGAAGGTCGCCCCAGACGAGACGATAGCGGAATTCCATTTCCTGACCGGCTGCGCCGCCGCCCTCGGGCATCCAGAAGGCAACGATATTGTCGTTGGCTTCCAGATCGGAAGGAATTTCGACCAGACGCACTGTGCCTTTTCCCCAATCGTTGAGGGGTTCAACGCGGACAGATGGCCGGCGTTCGTAATTGGCGGACGGGTCCTGAAAGCTTGCAAAGCTGCGGTCACGCTGGAAAAGCCCAAAGCTTTTGGGCGAGATCTCGGAGAAATAACTGGAAGCCAGTTTAGGCGGATTGGAGAGTGGCCTCCACATGCGTGTGCCGTTTTGCGTTTCAATGGCGAGGCCGTCACTGTCATGAACATTCGGACGGTAGTCGTCGAACTGATGGCGGTTGCGCTCTGCAAAAAGGAACATGGATGTCAGTGGCGCAATGCCGAGCTGCGGAATGTCTTCACGCAGATAGAGCCTTGCGGTTGTCTCAATGACCGTATTTTCGCCGGGCGTTATGACAAACTGATATGCGCCTGTCAGCGAGGGGCTTTCGAGCGCAGCGTAGATTGTAATGCTTGTTGCGCCAGATGTTGGCCGCTCAACGTAAAACCGTGTGAAGTCGGGGAATTCTTCTGGGTCTGAGCTGCCTGTGTTGATTGCCAGGCCGCGGGCCGACAATCCATAATTTGAACCGCGGCCGAGCGCGCGGAAATAGGATGCACCCTGAAAGGCAATCAGCTCGTCATAGATGTCAGGCCGGTTCAGCGGATAGTGTAGACGGAAACCGGCAATGCCTGGAAGAGGGGCATGTTCAGGCACTTTTTCGCGCGCTTCGCGATCGTAGATGAAATCGTCGGTGCTGATGTCAAGCGGTCGGGATTTGCCCTCTGTAACCTCGAACAGTCCAACCGGGCGCTTGAAGAGCCAGCCCATGTGAAAGGCCTGCAGGCGGAAGCCGCCATCTTTGACATCGGAAAAACGGGCCTGGTCCGGATTGAAGCGAATCAGGCGGTAGGTGTCGTATGTCAAATCTTTCAGGTATCCGCCGACCTCGGCGGGGGCCAGATAGGCCTTTGTAGCGGCCTGCTTCATCTGTTCTGACAGGATGTCGAAACTGAATTCAGCCTCGTTGGTCACTGTCTGGTTTGCCGCATCCTGCGCATAGGCCTGGCGTGTGGAAGCGAAGATGGCTGCTGCGGAAAGTGCGGCCAGAAAGTTGCGCCGTGTGAACGCAGAAGTGTCGTCGAAATCCGTCAGAGATTCTTTATGCTTCATATTTCAATAACTTGATAGGGAGGCGCTGGGCCGCATCTGAGGCGTCAGGCTCAATTGTTGATATGCGCCGAGAGAAGGCATCCGCTCGGTTGCCGATGTTCTCACATCAAACTTTGGAAAGATTGTGGCTAGATTTGTGCTTTGCACTCACTCTTTGTTGCGCTGCCGCAAAATATGCCGAATTCGAATTTTGTCCAGAAGTAAAACGCCGCGTGGACGAAACCGCGCGGCGTTTTGCTTATTACCAATTGTTTGACCGAACCTGAGCGGCAGGGCTTAGTCACTCAGATCGAAAAAGTCTTTCATTCTGGAGAAAAAGCCGGAGGATTCCGGGTTGTTCTCCTTGGACGACAGCTCATCGAATTCCTGCAGCAGTTCACGCTGGCGCTTGGACAATTTTTGCGGCGTTTCAATCATGATCTGAATATAGAGGTCACCCATCTGGCTTGAGCGCATGATAGGCATGCCCTTGCCCTTCAGGCGGAACTGTTTGCCAGCCTGTGTACCTTCTGGAACGGTGACACGGGACTTGGTGCCGTCGAGGGTAGAAACCTCAAATTTACCGCCAAGTGCGGCCGTTGTCATGGATATAGGCACGGAGCAGTAGAGATCAGCACCATCCCGCTGGAAGAAGGGATGCGGCTTGACCGACATGAAGATATAGAGATCACCCGCAGGTCCGCCGCGTAATCCGGCCTCGCCCTCACCCGTCAAGCGAATGCGGGTTCCGTCTTCAATGCCTGCCGGAATATTGACCGACAAAGAACGCTCTTCCTGAACACGACCCTGGCCGTGACATTTGGTGCATGGGTCGGTGATCGTCTGGCCCCGGCCATGACAGGTGGGGCAGGTGCGCTCCACGGAGAAGAAACCCTGCGCCGCGCGCACACGTCCCGCCCCCTGACAGGTGGGGCAAGTTGTGGGTTTGGTTCCGGCCTTGGCTCCCGAGCCCGAACAGGCATCACAGGAGATTGTTGTCGGCACGCGAATTTGTGCCGTCTTGCCCTTGAAGGCTTCTTCAAGGCTGATTTCCATATTGTAGCGCAGATCGGCGCCGCGTTCGCGGCCTCCGGTGGATCGGCGTTGCCGTCCGCCGCCCATCATTTCGCCGAATATGTCCTCGAAGATATCGGAAAAACCACCGGCGCCCATACCGCCAGCGCCAAACGGGCCCTGGCCATTGCCCATGCCGCCGTTTTCAAACGCAGCATGGCCGTAACGATCATAGGCCGCACGCTTCTGCGGATCCTTGAGCGTTTCATAGGCCTCGTTGATTTCCTTGAATTTCTTCTCGGCTTCCTTGTCATCCGGGTTTTTGTCCGGATGGAATTTCATCGCGAGCTTGCGGAAGGCGCTTTTCAGCTCCTTCTCGTCAGCGCCCTTGGCGACGCCGAGCGTCTCGTAAAAGTCAGCTTTTGCCATAGTCCGTCAGCTCCGCTTCCCGAAATTCCGGTGGGTTCAGTTTAAGGCCCGAACCCACCGGTTTTGGTTATCAGGCCGACTTCTTTTCGTCGTCGCCGTCTACTTCTTCATAGTCAGCATCAACGACGTTGTCATCGCCGGAAGCGCCAGCTTCGCCACTTGCGGCTTCTTCAGCCTGCTGGGCTTCATACATGGCCTGACCAAGTTTCATGGAAACTTCCATGAGCGTCTGGGTCCTGGCCTGGATGTCTTCCAGCACCGGCTCTTCCTTTTCGATCGCTTCTTTCAAGGCAGCTATGGCTTCGGAGATCGCATTGCGTTCTTCTTCGGACACCTTGTCACCGTAGTCAGCAAGCGATTTTTCGGAAGAATGAACGAGGCTTTCGGCCTGGTTCTTGGCTTCCACCGTTTCGCGGCGCTTCTTGTCGCCTTCAGCGTTGGCTTCGGCGTCCTTGACCATCTGATCGATCTCGTCGTCGGACAGACCACCCGATGCCTGGATGCGGATCTGGTGTTCCTTGCCGGTGCCCTTGTCCTTGGCCGAAACCTGGACAATACCGTTGGCGTCGATATCGAAGGTCACCTCGATCTGCGGAACGCCACGCGGTGCAGGCGGAATGCCCACGAGGTCGAACTGGCCGAGCAGCTTGTTGTCTGCAGCCATTTCGCGCTCACCCTGCGAAACGCGGATCGTCACAGCATTCTGGTTATCTTCGGCGGTCGAGAAGGTCTGGCTCTTCTTCGTCGGGATCGTCGTGTTACGTTCGATCAGGCGAGTGAAGACGCCACCCAGCGTTTCGATGCCGAGAGACAGCGGCGTTACGTCGAGAAGCAGAACGTCCTTGACGTCGCCCTGCAGAACACCTGCCTGGATGGCAGCGCCCATGGCAACCACTTCATCGGGGTTTACACCCTTGTGAGGTTCCTTGCCGAAGAGCTGCTTGACGACTTCCTGAACCTTGGGCATGCGGCTCATGCCGCCGACCAGAACCACTTCGTCAATTTCGGAAGCCGAAACGCCGGCATCCTTCATTGCGGCCTTGCATGGCGCAACAGTGCGCTGAACGAGATCGTCAACGAGTGCTTCGAACTTGGCGCGCGTCAGCTTCAGCGTCAGGTGCTTCGGACCGGAAGCATCGGCCGTGATGAACGGCAGGTTGATTTCGGTCTGCTGCGAGGACGAAAGCTCAATCTTGGCCTTTTCGGCAGCTTCCTTCAGACGCTGCAGAGCAAGCTTGTCTTTCTTCAGGTCGATACCATTGTCCTTCTTGAATTCCTCTGCGAGGTATTCAACCAGGCGCATATCAAAGTCTTCACCGCCGAGGAAGGTATCGCCGTTGGTGGATTTTACTTCGAAAACGCCGTCGCCGATTTCCAGAACGGAAATATCGAAGGTGCCACCACCAAGGTCGTATACGGCAATGGTCTTGCCGTCCTTCTTGTCGAGGCCGTAGGCCAATGCAGCGGCGGTCGGCTCGTTGATGATGCGCAGAACTTCAAGACCTGCGATCTTGCCGGCATCTTTCGTTGCCTGACGCTGGGCGTCGTTGAAGTAGGCAGGAACCGTGATAACGGCCTTTTCGACCGTTTCGCCAAGATAGGCTTCCGCGGTTTCCTTCATCTTCTGAAGAACCATCGCAGAAATCTGCGAGGGGGAATAACCCTTGCCGTTGGCTTCGACCCAAGCGTCGCCATTGTCGGCCTTTACGATCTTGTAGGGAACAAGGTCCTTGTCCTTCTCAACCGTCTTGTCTTCATAACGACGGCCGATCAGGCGCTTGACTGCGAAAAGGGTGTTTTCGGGATTGGTCACGGCCTGACGTTTTGCAGGCTGACCGACGAGGCGTTCGCCATCATCGGAAAATGCGACCATGGAGGGGGTGGTGCGGGCGCCTTCGGCATTTTCAATCACGCGGGCATCTTTGCCGTCCATGACCGAAACGCACGAGTTGGTGGTCCCGAGGTCAATACCAATTACTTTTGCCATGCTTACGCTCTCCTTGAAGCAAGCTGCCGGAACCCATCAGGCGTTCGTTTGGCAGCCCCTAGCGGGGATGTTTTATGTTAATCGGCAACGGATGCTGCCTTGATGTGGCGTATATAAGTACCGCTATTTGCGTCCGCAAGGCATCAATCAAGCGTATTGACGCAAATTTTGACGCGAGTTTTACAATTTTTGCCTTGCGCAGGGATTGGGGCCCGTTTCAACCGCCCATAAGGACGTCGAGCAGGGTTGTCTGTTTCTTCTGAACAGGGGCCTGAGGCTGTGGCGCCGCATTGATTTCGGCGGGCGGTAATGGCGTTTCGCTCTGGGTCTGTGTGCCTGCGGAATTCTTCTTTCCCAGAAGGTTGGAAAGAAGGTCAGTCAAGGTGCGCGGTTTTTCGGCCCCTTGCCGAGCGCCAGGCGAAGGCACGGAGGCGACAGGTATGCCGTCAGCCTTTCCAGTTCCAAAGAGCGGGGAAGGCGAAAGCCCTTCATGGGCGGCTGCCATGAAGTCAGCCCATGTTCGGGCAGGAATGGAGCCGCCTGTCGCCCGTTTCATGGGCTTGCCATTGTCGTTGCCGAACCATATGCCGGTGGCGAGGTTGGATGTGTAACCAACAAAAAGCGCATCGCGGTATGACTGTGTAGTGCCGGTCTTGCCTGCCACCTGCCAACCCTTCAGCTGCGCGGCCTTGCCCGTTCCCTCGCTAACAACGTGGCTCAGCATATTGTTCATCATGCTGGCGACCTGTGTCTGCAGAACGCGCGGCGGGTTGTCGTAACGGTTTTCGTAAAGGACCTTGCCGGAAGTCGTCGAAATTCGGCGGATAATGTGCGGTGTTGCCTTATATCCACCGTTCATGAAGGCGGCATAGGCTCCGGTCAGCTCTTCCAATGAAACTTCGGATGTGCCCAGTGCAATGGAGGCATTTTCCTGCAATTTTGATTCAATACCCAGACGATGAGCAAGCTTTACCACCTGTTTGGGGCCTGCTTCCATGACAAGCTGAGCAGCAATGGTGTTAAGCGAATGGGTCAAAGCATATTGGACCGTCACAGGTCCTTTATATTTGTTATTGTAATTTTCCGGCGTCCATTTGCCTATTTTTACCGGCGCGTCGTTGCGTAGAGAGCCCGGTGTTACGCCTGCTTCTAGTGCGGCGGCATAAACAAAAGGCTTGAATGCCGAGCCCGGCTGCCGTTTGGCTTCCGTTGCGCGGTCGAACTGGCTTTTGGAATAATCGCGGCCACCAACGAGGGCGCGAACAGCACCGGTGCCATCTACAGAAACAAGCGCGGCCTGGCCGACCTCATATTTCTTTCCATCCTTGTCCAACGCCGTTTGGATCGCTTGCTCCGCCTTTTGCTCCAAAGTCGGATCCAGTGTCGTATCGACAATCAGATCTTCTTTGATGTCGCCTACCATGGCGGGAAGGCGGCTCATGACGATGTCGGCGACATATTGTTCCGCGCCTGACCAATAGCTTTTGGATTTGACATGCTTTTGCGACATGGCGGTCGTGACTTCACGATCCGTAATGTAGCCGGCGTTGCGCATCGCGCCGAGAACCACTTGGGCGCGCTCTTCTGCCGCTTTCGGATTGCGGGCGGGCGATAAACGGGATGGCGCCTTGAGAAGGCCTGCTAAAAGAGCGGCCTCGCCAAGGTTTACATCGCGAGCCGATTTGTTGAAGTAGCGGCGTGATGCCGCCTCCACACCATAGGCGTTGGAGCCGAAGTAGACCCGGTTCAGATACATGGCCAAAATCTGATCCTTGGTGAACTTGTGCTCCAGCCAGATCGCCAGAAGAACCTCTTGAACTTTGCGCTCAAGCGTGCGGTCGGGAGACAGGAACAGGTTCTTTGCAAGCTGTTGGGTCAGAGTTGATCCGCCCTGCACCATATGCCCGCTGACGATGTTGGTGACCATAGCGCGAGCAAAGCCGATTGGGTCGAAACCAAAATGATAATAATAGCGTCGATCCTCAATCGAGATCACGGCTTGGGGTATGTAGGGCGACATATTGTCAAGCGTCAGGGCTTCACCGCCTGTCGCGCCCCTGTTTGCAATCGTTGTTCCGTCGACGGCAAGTATCTTGATGTTGGGCGGGCGTTCGGGAACCGACCAACTCGTCGCGCTTGGCATCTTGGCCCCGTAGTAGAGCACAATGCCGCCCACGCCCATCGCGCCCCAGAGGCCGACGACCAGCGACCAGTAGGCGACTGTTCGGAAAAAGCCTGCAATCCCGCCAGATGCATTTTTATTACTCTTGCGCTTCTTTTTGCTGCGCGTTGAACCAGCTTTCCCGCCGCGCCCGGGCGTGCCCGACTTGCGGCTCGCGTTTCCGGATTCGAAGGTTGGTTCGATACGATTTCTTGATCGGGATCGTTTTGCCATGTGCCCGCGGAGATACTTAATGAATGTTTTGCACTGGACTGTAAATGCGGCGAATTAAGGGGCAGTTAAGGAAACCCAATGTGTCAGCAAAGACGAGCAAGAACGCAGCAAAACCTGACGCCCTACCGTCGACAGTGCAGTTGTCCGAGGACCTCTGCGGTTCGAGGCGAAAGCGCGGTGGGAAATCAGTCTCTTCATACTTAACATCCTGCGACCAGATACGATTAATTTTATTTTAATGACTGCTATGACCTAGTGAGTGATCGGGCTTGATACTCGGGATTGCCGAATTAGCCGGCCACTTGTTGGATTTGAAACAATGACAACGTTCTTTAGCAATTTGCTTTCGCGGTTGACGATCCAAAGCAAAATTCTCGTGTTTATTGCACCCATCTCGCTTCTCATCATTGCGATTGCTATCGTCAGTCTCGTGACCGGTCAGATTATTGGACAGCAAATCGACGGCGCTGGCAGAAGCGTCGGCACGTTAAGCGAGTTCAAGCAGACCTACACGCAAATCAATGAACTGCTGTCTCATCCAAGCCAAGAGCAGCATAGTCTGGTGGTTGAAAACCTGAAGAGGCGTTCTGCTGATTTCGAGGAGGCAATCGCCACACAGGAAAATCCCGACGTTGTTATGTCACTCCGTGCAGCTAAAGAACGGGTCGATGGTTTGCTGCCGCAGGTGGACTTGCTTTGGGAAAAGTTTGCAAAGGCCAGCGCAATTGCCGCGGACATACAGGGGAATCTTGATCAGCTTGTTTCAGAGAAAAACGAAATCAGTGTGATTTCCGGGGTCCTGCAAGAGAATCTGGACAAGCAGGATGCGCAAGCCAAAAGCCTTATCCTCAAAGCGGACTTTTTAAGCTCCAGCGCCGAAGCGATTACGACAATCGTGAGCAAGGTAACTGCCGCACGCAGTCCTCAGGAGACATTTACCGTAATCAACGGGCTGAAGCCGCAGATGACGGAAATTGCGAACAAGATTGGCGATGCGCTTCCCGATAACCAGAAGGTGATTGGCGACACGCTCAAATCCAATATTGAAGGCGTTCTGGAAATCGTAGGCAAGGAAAAGCCAATCGCACCAGCGGTGCTAAAGATTGAACGGCTGATGGGCGGGATCAGGCCCATGGCAATTCGCTTGCGGGGAATGGGTTCCAGCGTTGCGCGGGATTCGACCAAGACATTTGCCGAGTTGGCCAAGCCCATGGAAGAAGCCAAAGAAATCGTTTCGTTCTCTAGCCAGGTTGGTTCGGCGACAAATGATTTGCTTGTCAAAATGGCTGGGTTCTTGGCGGACCGTGAGAAGAGTGTGCTGGACCAGTCCAGTGGCGCCAGTGAGTTGCTCAAGACTTTGCTTGAAATGCCCCCGCCCTATGATGGCGCTTCGGGCATCAAAGCATTGGCGCAAAGCATGATCGAGCGTGTGGGCAAGGTCGTCAACCTCGGCAACGATCTGGCCGCGGTTGAGGAAGAGCGCAGCCGAGTATTTCAGGAGACGGCTGAAAATATCGATAAGGCTTGGATGGGCGTTGTCGATATGGCTGGTGATCAGCGCAGTTTGGCGCAAAAGGCTGCCGACAGCGCGATTACAATGTCGGTCACCACCGCTGTCGTTGCTGTTGTTTTCGCAATCCTGGCTACATTGGCCCTTGTGGGTGCTCTGAAAGGACCAATCCTGCTCCTTACGCAAACCATGAAGGATGTTGCCAGTGGCAAGCTGGATCGGGATGTGGACGGTACAGACCGGCGAGACGAGATAGGCGATATGGCGCGGGCGCTGGGTGTCTTCAGAAGCAATGCGCAGGACAAGTTGCGCCTAGAGGCAGAGGCAGACGAAACCCGCAGGAAGGCCGAGGAAGAACAGCAGTTGGCGAACCGTCAACGCGAGAAAATTGCTCTTGAATTGCGTGAGGCAATTGATGTTCTGGGCGGTGGGTTGCGTAGTTTGGCAGGTGGCGATCTTACCTGCAATATCCGCACGTCTTTTGCAGGAGAGTTGGATGAATTGCGGGTCAATTTCAATGAATCCGTCGAACATATTCGACAGGCGATGGAAGTGATCCGTGACAATTCAGTAGCCATTCAGGAAAAGAGCCAGGTTCTGAGTTCCGGCGCGCACGATCTTGCACGGCGTACCGAGCAGCAGGCCTCTTCCCTGGAGGAGACGGCTGCTGCCGTTGAGGAAATTACCAGTACGGTCAAACAGTCGTCTGAGCGTGCTGAAGATACCAACCGCGTTAGCCTGGAAATTCTGGGTGAGGTTGAAAAGTCGGCGAAAGTTGTCTCCGACGCTGTCGGTGCGATGGGTCGCATTGAAACGGCGTCCGGACAGATTAGCCAGATTATTGGCACAATCGACGAGATTGCCTTCCAGACCAACCTTTTGGCGCTCAATGCCGGAGTGGAGGCCGCGCGGGCTGGCGAAGCAGGCAAGGGATTTGCTGTTGTCGCGCAGGAGGTGCGTGAGCTTGCACAACGTTCGGCAATGGCCGCCAATGAAATCAAACAGCTGATTGGCCGTTCCGGTGATGAAGTGAAGGAACGGGTCCGGCTCGTTGGGGTGACCGGCGAGGTTATTGCGCGGATAAACCAGAGAATACAGGAAGTCAGTAATAACATTGCTGACATGGCGCGGGCATCCGGTGAGCAGTCGACCGGGCTGCAGGAGGTCAATACCGCGGTAAATTCCATGGATCAGATGACCCAGCGCAACGCGGCCATGGTGGAAGAGACAAATGCTGCAAGTCATTCGCTTGTTGAAGAGGCGAATGAACTGAATCTACTTGTTTCGAGGTTTAAAATATCAGGCGACGTGTCCGGTAGCAGGCATCAATCCAACGCGGCGTGACCCGGAAAAGCACTGGCTGGAATACGAAACCCCGCCTTTCAGCGGGGTTTTTTGTGAGACGCGTAGGCGGAAATTTCCGCTATGCCAAGGCCGACATGATCCGGATCCATGACCGGATTCCCTTGTGATAGGATTTCAGATTGTACTTTTCGTTGGGCGAATGAATCCGGTCGTCGTCCAGCGCATAGCCCACAAGCAGAGAATCCATGCCCAGCATATTCTGGAAATCACCGACAATGGGGATCGAGCCGCCCATGCCGATTGTAACAGCCGGTTTGGGCCATTCGTCAGAAAGCGCGGTCTTGGCTTTGGTCAGGACCGGGGAATCGAAAGGCAGTTGAATAGCAGGCGATCCTCCATGTTCGTGGAATTCCACGGAGCAGTCTGCCGGGATTTTCGATTTTACGAAGGCACGGAAATTCTCGCGAATTTTCGCGGGGTCCTGTTTGCCGACAAGGCGGAATGATATTTTTGCCGACGCTTCTGCAGCAATGACCGTCTTGAAACCTTCTCCCGTATAGCCGCCTTTGATGCCATTGACTTCAGCAGTCGGGCGTGCCCAGGTCAGTTCAAGGATGGAACGTCCTTTTTCGCCTGATGGAAGGGAGAGGCCAATAGAGGACAAAAAGTCGTCCCTTGTCGCCTCGAGTTTTTCCCAACTCTCTTTCACATTTTGGGGCGTTTCTTCAACGCCGTCATAAAAACCGGGAATGGTGACGGCCCCATTTTCGTCATGCAGGCTGGACAGAATATCCGTGAGGATGTGGATAGGGTTGGCAGCCGCGCCCCCATAGTAGCCTGAATGCAGGTCGCGATTGGCGGCCTTGACGAGAATTTCCTCTCCCACCAGGCCACGCAGACTGGATGAAATGGAAGGCGTTTCGGCGCCCCACATGCCGGTATCGCAAACAAGCGCAAAGTCCGCCTTTAACTCTTCTGCATTGGCCTCGAGAAATGGTTTGAGCGACGGTGAACCTGACTCTTCCTCTCCCTCAAACAGGATTGAAACGCGTACCGGCAGGCTGCCCTGCGTTTCCTTGTAGGCTCTGCAGGCCTCCACGAATGTCAGCAATTGTCCCTTGTCGTCTGACGTGCCGCGACCATTGATAATGTCGACGCCATTTTCGTCCTTGCGGACCGCTGGATCGAAGGGATCCTGAGTCCAGAGTTCGATTGGGTCAACGGGTTGGACATCATAATGGCCGTAGAAGAGCACGTGGGGCGCACCGGCAGGACCGTCGTGATGCGCCACAACCATGGGGTGGCCGGGCGTGTCGCGCAGCGAGGCATCAAATCCAATCTTCTTCAGGGCATCAACCAGGTATTCTCCGGCCTTTCTGCATTCATTCTTATAGGCGGCGTCGGTCGAAATTGATTTGATGCGCACAAGTTCGAACAGTTTTTCCAGACTGGAATTGAGGTTGTCGTCGGCGCGTTCGAGCACCTTTGCAATATCGGCCATCGGATTGTCCTGAATTGTTGAAAGTCTTGCAGATGGATGGTGGTAATTGAGGCAGAACTTGGACTCAGGCGGGGTGCACGTCAAACAGGAATTTGCCGCATATCGCTGATTTTGCCTTCGGCGGCTTCGGTTCCGTCCTCCAGCTTGCGCGCATTTTCGACGGCCCAACGCATATATTCCAGCAAAAGTTCGCGCTCGAAGCGTCGAAAACCGGTGAATAGAGCCTCATCGGATTCTTGCGCGGCCGAGACAACTTGTTCTTCAAGTGATTTGGCTTTGTCGGTGAGGAATAGAAGCTGGGCGCGCTTGTCTGTCGGGTGCGGCTTGCGTTCGATTAAGCCATCGCGCACCATACGTGACAGCGTGTTGGCGATCGTCGCCTGCTCGATTTCAAGCCGTTCGACAAGCTCGCGCTGGGTAATGCCATCCTCATTCCAGAGTGTCATCAAAATGGGAAATTGTCCCGGCGTCACGCCAAGCACGGCAGATTTTTGCTGCAGCGAACGGGAAAACCCCTTCGCAAGCAAGCCGGAAAGATAGACCGCCGATTCCATCAGGTCATGCGCCATGAAAACTCCATAACGTTGCTGCCGATTCGCGTCCAATTAAAAAGGAATGCAGGCTATTTATTTCCAGTAAAAAATACGCGCAGAGGCTGGAAAATAAATAGGCCACCATGGTTGGAGGTAACCCATGGTGGCCCGAATAAGAGGGACAAAGGCCCGGAGAGGGGACTTGAGGCCTTTGTCCTATGTCCGCAACGGGCGGGGGACAAGCCGGTTGCAGAACAGCTCGGCGTGATCAATCGCCGGTGTTTAGGAGATGGCTCTGAGAATGTGGCAATTCAAGGGATCGTCTGATTACAAATTTGTAATCAAATCGTGAGCGGACGTGCAATCTGTACAGACCGTTGAAAAGTCTTGATTAATTGGGGGAGTGCTTTTCTCGTGTCCGGCGGCGCGCAAGAATGCTTGTATAAAGAGCAAACGAAATACGTCAGCCGGGAAAAGAAAAACCGTCATGGCTAGGCGGCTCCATGACGGTCAATCTTTTATTGTGGGCGCCAATCGGGGGCGACGCCCTTTATTCCCGAGCCGGGGACACGGCTCCTGCGGGAGACCGACTATTTGTCGGTTGATTCGGAGGAAAACACCCAAATGTGGCAGGAGAATGGAGGAAATATCGCAGGAATTTGGCAGAAAGCGATGCTTCAGTGGGTCTTTTCCAAATTAGCGCGGGTTTTTGTTGTCAGTGGTCGCCTTGCTGATGTGTTCTTTCTGATTGCCCAGATCAAACTGTGGCGCTGAGTTAGGCGATGAAACAGCCGGGAGAATATCCGTTGGCGGCGGCAGGTAAATGATGTTGCTGCAGTAAACCTTCGTTTGCCCTTTGGCCTGCCCCGCGCTATCCATGTGCCCATGAAAAAAGGCGATCATCTCTTTCTTGTCGACGGGTCCGGCTTCATCTTCCGGGCTTTCCACGCAATCCCTGCGCTCACCCGCAAATCGGATGGTTTGCCGGTGAATGCTGTGTCCGGTTTCTGCAACATGCTGTGGAAGCTGTTGGTGGACGCGCGTGACACGTCCGTCGGTGTGACGCCAACGCATTTTGCGGTCATCTTCGATCATTCCTCGAAGACATTTCGTAATGAGCTTTATCCTGAATACAAGGCTAACCGTTCCGCGCCGCCGGAAGATCTCATTCCCCAGTTCGGCCTTATTCGCAAGGCGACGGAAGCCTTTAACTTGCCTTGCATTGAAAAGGCCGGTTTTGAAGCTGATGACCTGATTGCCACCTATGCCAGGCAGGCGGAAGCCGTGGGCGCGGATGTGACGATTATCTCGTCCGACAAGGACTTGATGCAGCTGGTGACGAAAAGCGTGCATATGTATGACGCCATGAAGGATCGCCAGATTTCCATTCCAGAAGTGGTGGAAAAATGGGGCGTGCCGCCGGAAAAAATGATCGATCTTCAGGCCATGACGGGTGATTCAACCGATAACGTGCCGGGTATTCCGGGGATTGGACCCAAAACGGCGGCGCAATTGCTGGAAGAGTACGGTGATCTTGATACGCTTCTGGCGCGGGCGGAGGAAATCAAACAGAACAAACGCCGCGAAAATATTATCGCCAACAAGGAGCAGGCGCTTCTGTCGCGTGTGCTGGTGACATTGAAAACCGATACGCCGCTGGATGTACCGCTGGAAGACCTGGTTTTGCATCCGCAGGATGGCCCGAAGCTGATTGCGTTTCTGAAGGCCATGGAGTTTACCACCCTGACGCGCCGGGTGGCCGGAGCAACGGAAACCGACGCTGATGTTATCGATGCCGCTGAGGTTGACGTTGAATGGGGTGCGGCAGCCCACGGGCCGGACCTGGACAAGGGCGATGCGTCGGACACGCCGCCAGCGTCGGTGATGCAGGCAAGCGCCGCGAAAAGCGCAGTGGACGCGGACGGATTCCGCCCTTCAGATCTCGCAGCATCGCGCGCCGAACGGTTTGCCGCCTTGCCTGTCAATCGCGATGCCTATGAGACGATCCGCGATGCGAAGGCGCTTGAGGCATTTATTGCACAGGCCTACGAAACCGGTCTTGTGTGTTTTGATACCGAGACCACGTCACTTGACCCGATGCAGGCTGAACTGGCCGGGTTTTCTCTCGCGGTTGCCCAAAATGACGCCTCGCCTGAAGGTACGCAAATCCGGGCGGCCTACGTTCCCGTTGGTCATAAAGCGGGTCAGGGAGATTTGTTGGGCGGCGGCCTTGCCGAGGGACAAATCGCGCTTGGCGATGCGATTGATCTTCTCAAGCCGCTGCTGGAGGACTCATCCGTCCTCAAGGTTGCCCATAATATGAAATATGACTGGCTGGTGATGAAGCGCTACGGTATTTCGATCGCCGGTTTTGATGATACGATGCTGATTTCCTATGTGCTGGATGCTGGTAAAGGCGGACAGGGCATGGATGCGCTGTCGGAAAAGTGGCTGGGGCATAAGCCGATCCCGTTCAAGGAGGTTGCCGGTTCCGGCAAATCTGCCGTCACATTCGATTTCGTTGATATCGAGCGGGCCACGGCCTACGCGGCTGAGGACGTGGATGTCACGCTGAGGCTTTGGATGCTGCTTAAGCCACGGTTGGTCGCCGAAGGCCTGATGAGCGTCTATGAGCGTTTGGAGCGGCCGCTTGTCAGCGTGCTGGCGCTGATGGAGGAGCGCGGCATTTCAGTCGACCGGCAAATCCTGGCGCGCCTTTCCGGCGAGTTGGCGCAGGGTGCAGCGGCGCTGGAAGATGAAATTCAGACTCTGGCGGGTGAGCCTTTCAATCCCGGTTCTCCGAAGCAGCTGGGCGAAATTCTTTTTGACAAGATGAGCCTGCCCGGAGGCAGCAAAACAAAGACCGGCCAGTGGTCAACCTCGGCGCAGGTGCTGGAGGATCTGGCTGCCGAAGGCCACGAGCTTCCGCGCAAGATTGTCGATTGGCGGCAGCTCACCAAGCTTAAATCCACCTACACGGATGCCTTGCCCGGCTACATTAATCCAGAGACAAAGCGGGTGCACACGTCCTATGCGCTTGCATCGACGACGACAGGCCGACTGTCTTCATCTGAACCGAACCTGCAAAATATTCCCGTGCGAACGGCAGAAGGCCGCAAAATTCGCACCGCCTTCATTGCCGCTCCGGGTCATAAATTGATATCGGCTGATTACAGCCAGATCGAACTTCGCGTGCTTGCCCATGTTGCCGATATTCCACAACTTCGTCAGGCCTTTGCTGACGGTGTCGACATTCACGCCATGACAGCGTCGGAGATGTTTGGTGTGCCTGTGGAGGGTATGCCGGGCGAAGTGCGCCGTCGCGCCAAAGCGATTAACTTCGGCATCATCTACGGCATTTCCGCCTTTGGTCTGGCCAATCAGCTGGGGATCGCGCGTGGAGAGGCGAGCGAATATATCAAGAAATATTTCGAGCGATTCCCCGGTATTCGCGATTATATGGAATCGACCAAGTCCTTTGCGCGCGAGCATGGCTATGTTGAAACCATTTTCGGACGCCGTGCGCATTATCCGGATATCAATTCCTCACAGCCGTCTCATCGCGCTTTCAACGAGCGTGCTGCCATCAATGCGCCGATACAGGGGTCTGCTGCCGATATTATCCGCCGCGCCATGGTGCGCATGGATGATGTGTTGGCCGAAGCAAAACTTGGCGCGCGCATGCTTTTGCAGGTGCATGACGAATTGATTTTTGAGGTTGAGGACGGCGAGGTTGAAAAAACCATCCCCGTGGTTGTTGAGGCGATGGAAAACGCGGCGTTTCCCGCAATCGCGATGAAAGTACCGCTCAAGGTTGATGCGCGGGCGGCCCATAATTGGGATGAGGCGCACTGACTGGCGGTCTCCCAATAGTCAGAGGCAGATTTGTACAGAAGTCGTAATTATCAATAAATCGATATCAACTTGGCCGGGGAACGTCTTTGAAACTGCATTATTCGCCTAACCTCAATCCGCGTGTGGCTGTTGCCGTCGCCAAATATCTGAACGCGCCGGTCGAATATGTGCGGGCTGATCCTCAGCATCCGGCCAATACGGCGGCCTTTCTTCCCCTTAACCCCAATGCGCTTGTGCCGGTGCTTGAGGAGGATGACGGTTCGACGCTCTGGGAAACGGACGCTATTGCGTGCCGACTTTCCATGGTGACAGGCTCCGATTTCTGGAGATTGGACGAGCAGATGCCGGACATGATCCGGTGGATTAGCTGGAGCACGCATAATCTCAATGCGGTTGGCGGCATCGTTTATTTCGACAGGCTTATCTGCCCCAAATATGGATTGCCCAGGAAAACGCCCGAAAGCATCGATAGGGCCGTGGGGAAATTTATCCGCTATGCTCAAATTCTTGATCAGGCGCTTACAAACAGGACCTGGCTCGTAGGCAATACGATTTCCTATGCGGATTTTCGCGCGGCAACCTGTCTGCCTTTTGCCGAGGCGGCAGAAATCTCTCTTGAAACCGTGCCCAATGTTCGCCGTTGGTATGACCAGCTATGCGCCATTGATGCATGGAGCCACCCTTTTGAGGGGCTGGCGGTCTAAGTCTCAAGCCGGACCAATTCAGGTTCGGTACGCTCTAATACCGGGCGTCCTCCAGACCACAAAAGGCGTCGACAGGGCTTGTTGTATTGAATGGCGCCCGGCCCATCATGCAATCCACAACGGCGGTCTGCACACTGTCCATGGTTGAATAGGCGTTGATATAGGCGGGAACCCGTGGGGCGTCATAAAGGTGATAGGGGTGCCCGAAAGAGATCATCGCTGTCGGTATTGAAGTCCAGGGACGGTACATGGTCTTGAACAGGTTTTTGCCTGCAAGCTTGTTCCAGTCTACGAAGATGTGGTTTCGAACCAGCAGCGATTCATCGCCTAAGGCATACAGCACCAGATCGAAATCGTCTTTACTTGGCATGATATTGGCACTGTCGACCGTAATCTCGAATCCTTCCTTTCGCAGAAGATCAGGCAGGATGAATTCCATCTGGACTGGCATCAGCGGATGGTTGATGCCACCGTCGACGAAAAGGATGCGACGATACTTTTCCGGCGAAAGCGGAAAGAGGTTTTGCGTATCTTTGACCAGCGTCGGTGAGCGGGCGATATAGTCTTTAGACAGCGCCACATTCTCCGGTCGGGCCATGGTTGCCTGAACTTCGCTTTTGTCCTTCAGGACATCCGCCTTTGTGAAAAGCCCCAGTTTTGCTTTCAGTCCGAGAAAACGGACAAGCGCTTCATCCAACCGTTCCATCGGCAGGGTACCGTCTTCAACGGCTGCCTTGACTGCTGCCATGTCCTCTTCCGGCGTATTGGTGAAAAGGATGACGTCGCAGCCGGAGCGGAGGATCTCAGGCTTCGTAACAAGATGATCATCCCACGCCGAAAGTCCGCCCATGTCGGAAGCATCTGAAACGATAATCCCGTTGAACCCCAGCTCCTCGCGCAGAAGTGTCGTATTGAGAAGGTTGGAAACAGAAGCGGGGCGGAAGGCTTCAATGCCTGCATCGGGCATTTTTGAACGAATGTAAGCGGGAAAGGCGATATGGGCGCTCATCACGCTCATGACGCCTTCGTCAAACATGCGTTTGTAAACCCGCCCGAAAGTGGCCATCCATTCATCCACGCTCAGAGGATTGATCGTGGTGACAAGGTGCTGATCGCGATCATCATAGCCTTCGCCCGGCCAGTGTTTGACCGTTGCGGCGATGCCGTTCTGCTGCAGTCCGCGAATATGGGCAACGGCATGGCGCTCGATCGTGTCGATGTCGGACCCGTAGGAGCGGGTGCCGACAATGGCTGAGCGGAAAGCCTTATTGATGTCGATGACCGGTGTGAAAGACCAGGTCACGCCCATTGCCCGGCCTTCCTGCGCCAGAATTTCAGCAGACTTTTCTGTTGCCTCCTCGTCGTCAAGCGCGGCCAGTCCGAGTTGTCCGAGAACTGGCGTGCCGAAGGAGAAGGAATGGCGACTGCCTTCCATATCAGCGGTGATCACCATAGGCACCGGATTTGAATCGATCAGTTTCGCCAGGTTGGAAAGTTCAAAATCGAGATCAGGCGAGAAGAAACGTGTGACGCCGCCGGGCTGCAATTTCGCGATCTTTTCAAAAGCCGCTTCGTCCTTGCCATGAAGCACGAGAACAAAAATCTGCGAGACCTTTTGATCCAGTGAAAGTTGACTGTGCGTATCCCTGACCCAGGCGATAGCCTCATCATTCAGTTCGTAAGGCTTTTGTTTCAGCTTCTCAAAAATGTCCAAGGCGGATCCTCCCGAGGATGGCGCATGCAGCATTAATGAAGTGATAGGAAGCCTGAAGGGCGAAGTCCATATGAAACCATTTGAACCGCGGTGGCTTTTGCGTCATTGATCGGCCAGCAAATTGAGGAGGCCGCATTGACTGGATCGGGGAACTGGCAATCAAGAACATTTCATCGCAGCTGGCTTTGGGGCCAGGGTGAAAGATTGCTGGATTTTTTTGGTCCGGCCACCATCGATCCTGCTGGCGGTTTTTATGATCTTAGTCGCGAGGGCAAGCCGATTGACACGCCGCGACAGCTTCACGTGACGACGCGCATGATACATTGCCACGTGGTTGGCCATTTGCTCGGCCGCCCGGGTTCCGCTGAAATCATAGATCACGGCATGCAGTTTTTGAAAGAAGGCCATCATGACAAGGCGCATGGTGGTTACTTCTGGTCACTGGAAGACAAGACGCCTGCCGACAGCACCAAGCAAGCCTATGGTCACGCCTTCGTCCTTCTGGCGGCCTCCAGCGCCAAACTGGCGGGGCATCCATTGGCGGAGAAAATCATTGCCGATGTGACTGAGGTGATTGAAACTCGCTTCTGGGAAGAGACCCATGGTGCGGTATCAGAGGAGTATAATAGCGACTGGTCGCCAATCTCGAATTATCGCGGCCAGAATTCCAACATGCATTTGACCGAAGCCCTCATGGCCGCTTTTGAAGCGACCGGTGATCATGGCTATCTCGACAAGGCAAAGCGCATTGCCGGGCTTATTATTGGTCAACACGCTGCTGCTCTCGATTACCGGGTTGCCGAGCACTTCAACGAGAATTGGGTGCTGGACAAGGGCTACGCAGGCAATGAAATGTTCCGTCCGTCGGGAACGACGCCCGGTCATTGGCTGGAATGGTCGCGCCTCTGCCTGCAGCTCTATGCGCTTGACGGCAAGAGGCTTGATTGGCTGCGGGATGCCGCCGTTGCATTGTTCCAGCAGTCTGTCGATCTGGGCTGGGATAAAAAGCACGGAGGTTTTTTCTACACGCTGGATTGGGACAATAATCCCCGCATGCGCGAAAAGCTTTGGTGGCCGGTTTGTGAGGCTATAGGGGCAAGCGCATTTTTGAATGCTCACGCGCCTTCGGATTATCATGAGACGTGGTATCGCAAGCTATGGGATTTTGCCGCATCTCACCTTATCGATAACGAAAATGGTGGTTGGCATCCGGAGCTTTCTGAAGACCTGCGGCCAAGCTCACGCCTCTTTACTGGTAAGCCGGATATTTATCATGCCTTTCAGGCGTGCCTCATTCCGCTGTATCCCGCAGAAGGCAGCCTGACGAATATGATTGTCGAGGAGAACAGGCCGCTCTAAACCACGCGCTGCATCTCAATGGATGTCGGTCGGTCAAAACCTGCGTGCTTATTTTCCGCTGTTTTCACAAAACCCCATTTGGCGAAACGGGTGTGATTGTCGGTGAGTTCTATTCGGGTCTCCAGTCGCAGCCGGGGTAGTCCGCGCGCACTTGCTTCATCAATCGCCAGGGCCAGAAATTGGCTGCCGATACCTTTCCCCTGTGCTTGCGGGGCAATCGCCAGTTTGCCGATATAAAGGTAATCTGGTGGTTCCGGGCGCAGGAAGGCGCAGCCCAGAAACGTATCATTTGAAACCGCCAGATACGCAATTTCGTCGGTCGCCTTTTCCTTGAGTGAGGTCAATGTGAGCCGGTGCGCGGACGATGGAGGATTAATGACACCGTCCATATAGGAAAACGAGGCAAGGATCAGATCGAGCAGATCCTGCCACGCTTCAAAGCAATACGGATCAATGCGGTGGATTTCGGGTTCGGGCAAGGTCGGCAGTATATCCGGTGACGTCGTCATATGATGTGTTCCAATTCAATCATCCATGTTCTACAAAACCGCCCATGGCAAAGCGAGTCACCGGTCCTGAAATTGAAAAACTGATCCAGCTTCTGGCAAAAGTGCCGGGGCTTGGGCCTCGTTCGGCGCGCCGCGCTGCGCTGCATCTGGTGAAGAAGAAGGACCAGCTTCTTGGGCCGCTTGCGGACGCAATGGCTGTAGCGCATCAAAAGGTCGGCGTCTGCTCGACCTGCGGCAATGTCGACACCTCAGACCCCTGTTCCGTTTGCACCGATGTGACCCGCGACCATGGCGTTATTATCGTAGTTGAGGATGTAGCTGATCTCTGGGCGCTGGAACGCGCCGGTGCGATGAACGCGGCCTATCATGTGCTTGGGGGAACCCTTTCGCCATTGGATGGCATTGGCCCTGATGATCTCAATATTCGCGGTCTTGTGGACCGGGTCAGTGCTGGCGGCGTGCGCGAGGTCATCATTGCGGTTAACGCCACAGTGGAAGGCCAGACAACAGCGCATTACATCACCGATCAGCTTTCGAAACTCGATATCAAGATCAGCCGCCTTGCCCACGGAGTGCCGGTAGGAGGCGAGCTTGACTATCTGGATGAAGGCACGCTGAGCGCCGCGTTGAGGGCCAGAACCGCAATTTGAGAAAGGGAACGTCTATGCGCTGGAAAGTGAGAATTGTAATTTCGGTGCTGGTATTTTCCTTCGGCTTTCCCGTCCTGGCTCTGGATAAGGCTGCGGTTGAAAAACAGTTTCATGGATGGCTTGAAAATGAAATCTGGCCGGAGGCCGCCAGGCAGCAAATTTCTCGGAATGTTTTTGATGCTGCATTCAAGGGCGTAAGCTTGAACTGGAAATTGCCGGATCTGGTGCCGCCGGGCGCTAAGCCACCGTCGAAGCGCAAGCAAAGCCAGGCGGAATTTTCCTCTCCCCGCCCTTATTTCGATGAAAAGCGTCTTCGTAATCTCGCCGCCATAGGACGCAAGCATTATGACGCGAACAAGCGGCTTCTTGATCGCATTGAACAGACTTACGGCGTGCCGGGGCGGATTATCATTGCCATATGGGGCAGGGAGAGCGGA
>JBNLGT010000023.1:0-33359 GCA_050306195.1 Ensifer sp. | reverse complement strand
ATCTGCTGCAGATAAGAACAGGATATCGCCCGGCGACTGTCCGAGATCGACGGCCTCTCCACCGTCGGCGATCGTTCCCTTCTGTGCCATTAACAAATGCAACGGCGTCCCTCCGGGTCTAGCCGTTCAGATTAGATGGCTTTGATAGCTGCGGTAACAGCAACATCATCCATCTCATCATGCAACCCAATAACGACCAACTTCGTCGTCCTCTCCTCATCAGACTTCCATGGACGATCGAAATAAGTTTCAACACGGCTGCCAACAGCCTGTATGACGAGGCGCATCGGCTTGCCTGGAACATCCGCGAAGCCCTTCACTCTCAGGATGTCATGATCACCAATGACCTGTTTCAGCGCGTCCGCAAATGCCGCTGGATCAGTAACCGCGCCATATTCCACCACAAAGCTCTCGAATTCATCGTGGTCATGATGGTGGTCCTCACCATTCTCATGCTCAAGCTCATGATGTGACTTCCGGTTGGCGATATCGCTTTCCGTGCCAATACCCAGCCCCAGAAGAACAGAGGCAGGCACGTCTCCGCCATGGCTTTCAACGATTTTGGGTTTACGGGAAATTGCGTTCGCCACCGTCTCGCGTACGCTGGCCAGCGCTCCCCCATCCAACAGGTCAGCCTTGTTCAAAATAATCAGATCGGCTGCCGTCAACTGGTCTTCGAAGAGCTCCTCCAATGGACTTTCGTGATCCAGCTCGTCGTCCGCTGCACGTTGCGCATCAAGCGCATCGTGATCATCGGCGAAACGCCCGGCGGCAACAGCGGCGCTATCAACCACCGTCACCACACCGTCCACGGTCACCTGTGTCTTGATACCCGGCCAGTTGAACGCGGCCACAAGCGGCTGCGGCAGAGCCAGCCCTGAGGTTTCAATAACAATGTGGTCCGGACGGTTTTCCCGCTCGAGCAGACGCTCCATCGTTGGAATGAAGTCATCGGCAACCGTGCAGCAAATACAGCCGTTGTTCAGCTCAATGATGTCATCTTCAGTGCAATTTTCAGCGCCGCACCCTTTTAGAACCTCACCATCGACCCCGAGGTCTCCAAATTCGTTGATGATCAGCGCAATTCTTTTGCCATCCGCATTGGACAGAAGATTGCGGATCATCGTTGTCTTGCCAGCCCCCAGAAAGCCGGTAATCACCGTAGCCGGTATTTTTTGCATTGAACTATCCCTTTAACTTAAGCGGCAGACCCGCAGCGACCAGGTAAACCTCGTCAGCTATGCCTGCAATTTTTTGATGGAGAATGCCTGTCAAATCGCGAAACTCCCGCGCCATGGCATTTTCGGGCACGATGCCCATCCCCACCTCATTGGAAACAAGAATAATTTGCGACCGCGCAGCCGAGAGCCGACCAAGCAACGCCTCGAAGGCTGTATCCGTATCGGCCTCATCCATCATCAGATTGGTGATCCAGAGCGTCAGGCAATCGACGAGTATCACATTATCGGCATCGTCCAGCGAACCGATAACACCGGTCAAATCAAGAGGCGCTTCGTGCGTGGTCCAATGTGCACCTCGACGACTTCGGTGTGTAGCAATGCGATCACGCATTTCATCGTCATAGGCCCGACCGGTCGCAACATAGTGCAGCGCCAGACCAAATCTCGGGGCAAGCGCTTCGGCAAACGCAGATTTGCCTGAGCGGGCTCCACCCAGAACGAGGGTTAGTCGGCTCATTTGCACATTCCGCAATCAAACAAAATCTCAAGACGCGCCAAAACAACCTCCGTGCAGCGAGCGCAAAAACAACAATCGAATGGCAGGTCTCCTGGCTCGCAGATCCGGTCTTTGAAAAGACCTGCAGACAGCCCTCACCTTCCCGGCAACCTAGCAGACGAAAAGGCGGACGATTCGTAGAAAAGAGGCGTCCAACCCCGGTTGATCTATCTGCAGTGCCAGTGGCTTTTCAGACACCAGGTCCCTGCACAGTGCAAGGCTTTCATCCCGTGTCTGCCGGGCCGCCCTCACCACTCTACAGTCGCGGGGTCGGCTGCGATTGAGCGTCCTGATGGATACACCCGTCGCATTCCCTTTTCATCCCATTGACGTGACGCCGCCGGGAACCATTCACATAAAAAGAGATAGGCATTCGTATGGATCAAAGTCAATCCATCAACGCATCAAGCCAGCCTTTGTCCAGAACGGACTCAAGTTCCGCCGCCACTTCATCAAGGGCGGTATCAACACTTTGCCGGTACGAGGCGCCCCCGCCGGTTATGCCAAAATCGGCCAGCAGTGCAGCACGATATTCATCCGAGGAGAAAAGCCCGTGCAAATAGGTTCCCATGACACGACCATCAGGCGATGTCGCCCCATCCGGCCGATCATTGATCAACACCGATGGCCGCGCACAGTCCGCTCCAACCGTATTGCCAAGGTGTATTTCATAACCTGAAAGCGGAACATCATATTGCAGCGATCGGGCAGAGCTGTTGAGCAATGTTTTTTCCCGCGTCATTTCCGTTTCGACATCAAGCAGCCCAAGCCCCTCGATTTCCCGTTCTTCGCCCTCAAGCCCAAGAGGGTCGGAGATATGGCGGCCGAGCATCTGGTAGCCGCCGCAAATACCAACAACACGCCCTCCACGGCGCAAGTGATCATCAAGATCACGGTCCCAACCGTTGTCTCGCAGCGCCTTCAAGTCTCCAATCGTCGACTTGGAGCCGGGGATAACCACTAGCCCAGCATCCACCGGTAGGCGTTCGCCCGGTTTTACGAATTGAAGCGCAACCTTATCCTCTGCTCCGAGCGGATCAAGATCATCGAAATTGGCAATGCGCGGCAGCATGGGGATCGCGACTTTCAATGCGCCACGCTTGTTCGAAACCAGTCGTTCCAGCACAACGGAATCTTCCGCAGGCAGGCGTGAAGCCGCCTTCAGCCAGGGCACAACGCCGAAACAGGGCCACCCTGTAAAGGCATCAATCTGGCTGATACCATCGTCAAACAGGGACACATCACCGCGAAATTTATTGATGATATAGCCCGAAACCATACGCCGATCATCCTCCGGCAGTATAACATGCGTCCCGACAAGTGAGGCGATCACCCCACCACGGTCAATGTCGCCCACCAGCACAACAGGTACATTCGCAACCGTAGCAAAGCCCATATTGGCAATGTCTCCGGCACGCAGATTAATCTCGGCAGGGGAGCCAGCCCCCTCGACAATAACCAGGTCCGCGCCATCTTTCACAGTCTCAAAACTCTGCAGCACGGCATCAAGAAGACGCGGCTTAAGCTGTTGATAATCCCTGCCCTTCGCCTGACCATAAACCTGCCCCTGAACGACAATCTGGCTGCCATGGTCGGTTTGCGGCTTTAAGAGCACCGGGTTCATATGGATGGAAGACGGTGTGCGGCATGCCATAGCCTGCAACCATTGCGCCCGTCCAATCTCTCCACCATCCTCTGCGACAGCGGCATTATTTGACATATTCTGCGGTTTAAACGGGCGAACTTTCAGACCCCGATTGGCGGCGATACGGCACAGGCCAGCAACCAGAACGGTCTTGCCAACATCTGAACCAGTTCCCTGCAACATGATCGACTTTGTCATGCCAAGCTGGTTATCATCGGGAATTGAATTTAGAAAGCGCGAAAACCGTGTCAGCTTTTGAAGGCTGCACGGTTTGCCAAAATTACGCAGGCTACTTCGGCCTAAAACACGCTGAACCGAAGCACGCATCTTCCGGTACGCAGTACCTGATCCGGAAGTTGGCAGCGTTTGTTCCGCTGCGAGAACCACTATTAGCGACACATCCTTACCGGGAGGTTATTGAGAACTTAAGGAAGGATGAAAACGGCACTTTTTTTGGTAAACGCCGAAAATAACTTTGCGACCATCGCAATTGCCGGTGAGGGAACCACTTTCGCAATTGCAACCACATAAAGATTTCTTTATATGGGCACCAGAAAAACATCGGGAGCCATCCATGACCAGAACCAATCCGCTGAGCGAACTCCTGTCCGAAAAGGGCGTGCTAATGGCAGATGGAGCAACCGGCACGAATCTCTTTGCGATGGGATTGGAGGCCGGCGAAGCACCGGAATTGTGGAACGAAACACAGCCAGAGAAAATCGTAGCGCTGCATGAGGGCTTCGTTGACGCCGGCGCCGATATTATTCTGACCAATTCCTTCGGCGGCAGCCGCCACCGCTTGAAGCTGCATAACGCGCAAGACCGGGTCATTGAACTGAACAGGAAAGCGGCGGAAATAGCCCGTTCGGTCGCCGAACGAGCCGAACGCAAGGTTATTGTGGCAGGTTCAGTCGGTCCCACTGGCGAGTTACTGGTACCGCTGGGCGCCATGACCTACGAAGACGCCGTTGACACCTTCAAAGAGCAAATTGAGGGCCTGAAGGCCGGTGGCGTTGATGTGGTCTGGATTGAAACCATGTCCTCGCCTGACGAGATCCGCGCAGCGGCCGAAGCCGCCATTTTTCACGACATGCCCTATGTCTATACCGGCTCTTTTGACACGGCGGGAAAAACCATGATGGGCCTGCACCCCAAGGATACGGGCGCAGTATCAGATGAACTATCGGAAAAACCCATCGCATTTGGAGCCAATTGCGGCGTCGGCGCACCTGACATTCTTTCATCAGTGCTTGATATGACCAACGAGAGGCCGGAAGCCACAATCGTCGTGAAGGGAAATTGTGGCATCCCCGAATATCGTGGAGCAGAAATATTTTATTCAGGCACCCCCGAGTTGATGGCGGAATATGCCCATCTGGCGATTGATGCAGGTGCTAAAATCATTGGTGGCTGTTGCGGCACGACTTGCGATCACCTGAAGTCGATCCGCGCAGCAATCGACGGCCATACGCCTGGCCCGCGACCAACAGTTGATGATGTGGTGAGCCGACTCGGCCAATTGCGCAACAAGGCCGCCGACGACAGCGCACCAGAACGCCGCCGGCAGCGTCGCCGTGGTTGAAGCCGTCCAACAACGGAAGCAAAATCCAGTTAGAACAATACGTTGAGTCGGGACGGCTGCTCGCGTACAAACATGCGTGACGCTGATAAGCGAATTCATCACATGCCCTTTGCGCCGACTTCTCTTATTATAAGAGAAACTCGACGATTCGGAGGGACGCGCGTGAATGCAAATCCAGCACTGTTTCCGGGAAGGGAAACAATTGCCAGCAAACTTGCCAATCTCGATGAAGCCAACAAGGCTCTGATATTGGGCGTGCTGGAAAAAGGCGAACAGGATGACCTTTTTCTGGAGGGCCTGTATCTCTATCTGGACCTACAGAGCAAAGCCCGCTTTCTCAATTCCTTGAAATTGGGCCAGACAGGTGAATGGCTCGGCTCTGTTGCCCCCGACAGGCTTCAAATCCGCCTCATTGAAGCCGCCCGCTCCAGCCAGCATTCTGCCTATACAGCATTCCGAGAAGGGCTAGACAGGTCCGGTGGCCTGCAGAGAGCCTTTCCACAGTCACCCGTATAAAGCGCGTTGCGCCGAATTGACCGCATTCTGAGCAATACGATTTAGGTCACCGGCTCAGAGCAGCCATATGAAAAGCCAATTGCTCGACCGGAAAACGATAGTCGGTGCCGACGGGACAGGCATTGCGCGCTTCGCATCCCGACACCATACAACCAGCCTGACCTTGCTCCGAAGCCAGGAAGCTTCGGCACGACGCAACATCAAAGCGGCTCTCGGAGATGGAATTGGCAGGGCAGGCATTCAAACACGGCTTTGTCAAACAGGTGTCGCATGGGCAATCACTGGCCGGAGACAAATCAATTTGCAACACGTCAGCAAAACCCAACGCACCTCGATAGCCATGCCACAGTCCATATTCGGGATGAATCAGCAGCCCCAGTGGTGAAGCCCGCAGGCCCTCTGCCCGCATTGCCCATTGCTGAAATGGCCACCAAGGCTTGTCAGATGGGAAATAAGCCGCCGCCCCAAGTTCATCGGCAATCGGCTGTATTGTCTTCCGGGACCAAAGATCTAACGAATGATCACCACCCTTGTCCGGCTGTTCTTCGCGCCATCGCGCAAAAGGCTCCCACAATGAGCCTCCAATATTCCCCAGAAGAACCAGCGTTCGCACAAAATTTCCGTCATTGAGCTGCGGGCCTTCGCCATCATTGAAATGAAAAGCGCCGCGCAGCAAAATGCCGCACGGCGCAAGTCGTTTTTCCAATACGCGAAGCTGTGCCAAATTCACCGCACCTTATAGTGGGGACGCCAGACATCACGCTGGATCATATCCGCCACATCTGCTTGACCGCCACTCTCCCTGGCTTCGGGACCTTTTCAGGAAAAGGCGTCAGGAACCGCGTTCTTCTTTTCAGTGATAAATGCCTGAAGCGCCTCGTCAATTGCCGGATCCAGCTCGGGCGCTACATAGGCGTCCAACCATGAACGGCAGAGCGCGTTAGCACGTTCTTCAATCCGCTTCTGGCCCTCAATTTCCCACTGTTCAAATGAGTTATTGTCGGCCAGCGGAGAACGATAAAACGCAGTCTGGAAATTGGCCTGCGTGTGGCTGCAACCAAGATAATGGCTGCCAGGCCCAACTTCGCGGATCGCATCCATCGCCTGTGCGCTTTCGCTCAGGTCGACACCTTCAGCCATACGCTGCATCATGCCCAACTGGTCCTGGTCGATCATGAATTTCTCGTAGGAAGCCACCAGGCCACCTTCCAACCAACCGGCGGAGTGAAGCACAAAATTCGTGCCCGCAAGCAAGGTGGTGTTGATCGTATTCGAGCTTTCATGCGCGGCCTGAGCATCCGGTACTTTCGAACCGCAAAGCGAGCCACCAGTTCTGAAGGGCAGACCCAGGCGTCGCGCCAACTGCGCAGCACCGTAGGAAACCAGAGACGGCTCAGGCGTGCCAAAGGTTGGAGCGCCGGACTGCATGGAAATCGAAGCAGCAAAGGTTCCGAAAAGGACAGGAGCGCCCTTGCGGATAAGCTGTGTAAACGATGCGCCAGCCAGAACCTCAGCCAGAACCTGCGTCAACGTGCCGGCAACAGTGACCGGGCTCATCGCGCCGGCCAGAATAAACGGCGAAACCACGCACGCCTGATTATGCCGTGCATAAACCTTCAACGCGCCAAGCATCGTCTCGTCGAAAACCATCGGCGAATTGGCGTTGATAAGGTTCAACATCACCGTATTGTTTTCAACAAACTCGTCGCCAAAGACAATTTTTGCCATGGCAACAGAATCTTCCGCACGTTCAGGCGCCGTCACCGACCCCATGAAAGGCTTGTCGGAATAACGGATGTGGTTGTAGACCATGTCCAGGTGGCGCTTGTTGACGGCGACATCTACTGGCTCACATACGGTACCGCCGGAAGAATGCACGGACGGCGCCATATAGGCGAGCTTCACAAAATTGCGAAAATCCTCAATCGTCGCATAGCGACGGTTGCCTTCAAGGTCGCGGACAAAGGGCGGTCCATATACAGGCGCAAACACAGTTGCCTTGCCGCCGATTTGAACAGAGCGTTGCGGATTGCGTGCATGCCAGGTGAATTCGGACGGAGCCGTTTTCAGCAGGTCGCGGCACAGACCCTTGGGGAAATGAACGCGCTGGCCTTTAACATCAGCCCCCGCCTCTTTCCATAATTCCAGTGCTTCCGGGTCGTCACGGAACTCAATTCCAACCTCTTCCAGCACCGTATCAGCATTGGCTTCAATTAACGCCAGCCCGTCTTCGTCAAGAACCTCAAATTCGTTGATCTTGCGCGTAATATAAGGAAGCGATGGCCCCGGTCCGGTAGCGCCACGGGTTGCCCGCCTTGCTGCAGCTCCCCTGCCCGAACGACCCTTGCGGCCGCCGCCATCCATTCCAGCATCATATTCCATATCCGGCAATGCAGTTTCCTGATCCATATCAGCCCTCAAACGAATCCTTATTCGGCTCTTGCCGAAACTAATACCAATCTTAGCGAAAGCCCCTGCCTGTTCATGATCTAAATGCGCCACACTCCGCGCTGATAGCGAAACTGACATTTTTCAGTTTGCTGGTCGCATTCAAAATCTGCCCCCGTCGCATTCAAGTTGTCACGCGTCGTTATCAAAAACAAACATTTCACAATTTTGCTGATTAATATGTATACGTGGAGCGAATTCCACGGGATCGCCGCAGCGCCATCAAACAGGGTCTTTGCCAATGTCCGACGACGAAATCATCCTTTCCGAACTCTCCGACGAAGAACTCGTGCAGCAGATGCACGACGATCTCTATGACGGCCTCAAAGAGGAAATCGAGGAAGGCACTAATATCCTTCTGGAGCGCGGATGGGCGCCTTACAGAGTTTTGACTGACGCACTTGTCGAAGGCATGCGCATTGTCGGCGTCGATTTTCGCGACGGCATTCTCTTCGTGCCCGAAGTACTGCTTTCCGCTAATGCGATGAAGGCCGGAATGTCCATTCTGCGCCCGCTCCTTGCAGCCACCGACGCCCCCAAACAGGGCAAGATGGTTATTGGAACAGTGAAAGGCGACATTCACGACATCGGCAAGAACCTCGTCGGTATGATGATGGAAGGCGCTGGCTTTGATGTTGTCGACATCGGCATCAACAATGACGTTGACGCCTATCTTGCAGCGATTGAAAAAGAGCAGCCTGACATTCTCGGTATGTCGGCACTGCTGACCACAACAATGCCTTACATGAAGGTGGTGGTAGACACGCTGAAGGAAAAGCAAATCCGCGATGACCTGATCGTTCTGGTCGGCGGCGCGCCGCTTAATGAAGAATTTGGCAAGGCTGTGGGCGCAGACGCCTATTGCCGCGACGCAGCCGTGACGGTGGAAACCGCCAAGGAACTGGTGTCACGCAAGCATAACAGCCTGGGCGCAAGAGCCTAAGTCTCACTTAGCACTTTCTCAAAAAGCGTCGGCAATATCCTTGCCGGCCTGCTTTGTGGCGTGAACGGCGTTTGCCGTGTCACGCCCAAGGCCACGCACTGTATTGCCGCATGAAGCAAGCAAGGCAAACGCGGCAAGAGCAAGTGCATATTTTGACAGTGTGCGGTATGATGACATTGATATTCCATTCCGGATTGAATCTGCGAACCGGAAAACGCCATGCCGAATGGACGAAATTATGGCAGAACGACCAAACAGCGAAAAGGTCAAGGTTATTGCCTGCGGGGCCATCGCCCGTGAGATCGTCGATATCTGCCACCAGCACGGCCTAAACCATATTGACCTGACCTGCCTGCCGGCAATCTGGCACATCCACCCTGAAAAAATAGCACCGGGCCTGAAAGAAAAGATCAGCCAGGCGCGTAGCGACGGGTTCAAGCGGATTTTTATTGGTTATGCCGAATGCGGAACCAAAGGCGAAGTAGACAAAATCTGCGAGGAAGAAGACATTTCCCGCCTGCCCGGCCCGCATTGCTACGCCTTTTACACTGGTGTCGAAAAATTCATGAGCGCTGGCGATGATGACATCACATCCTTCTATTTGACCGATTTGATCGCCCGCCAGTTTGAGGCATTTATAATCGAGCCGATGAAATTCGACAAACACCCGGAACTAATCCCCATGATGTTCGGCAACTATCGGAAGCTTGTCTATCTTGCTCAGACAAAAGACGCCGAATTGCAGACCAAGGCGAAATGGGCGGCGGACTTTTTGGGCCTTGAATACGAATACCGCTTTACCGGATATGGGGACCTGGAACCCGAATTGGTTGCCGCAAACGGTTGAACATGCGGCAGCGCATTCCTCAACGGTATAGAGAGACGAAGTGTCTCCGTTACGATCCCTTCCTTCGCCGCGAACAGAACAAACTACTTCACTCACGTCGCTTTTGAATTGGGCGCACGTCGCGCCAAGTGCAGTGGCCGCGCGCATCACCGTGCATTCTCGCAATAGAAGAGGGAGATCGACGGCGGCAAACTTGCTGCCTCCCGGAGAGTGGGCATGGCGGAACGCATCATCGTTTATTGGCGGGATATTCCCGCCCAAATCATTGTAAAAAAGGGGCGCACGAGCGCCAAGCGCGAGCTGTCATCACGCTTCGCAGAAGCCATTGACATGGCGGCGATGCGTTCTGGCTCCGCTCAGACTGACGACTACCTTGCCGAATGGCACAAGGGAGACCCGGTTTCCGTGGGAGACGATTTGGAAATGGAAGCAGACAAGGCAGCCACCGAACTCGAAAGCGCATATGACAAAGAGCGCCTGCTGGCTCTCGTCAATGCTGGAGGACGCACTCATGGTTAAGCCTAAGAAAAACCCCGGCCCCTACGTACCTGCGGGTGTTTCTCCATCCCGTCGCGTGCGTCGGCGCTACGCGATTCGCCTTTGGTCCGTACGCCATTCGCGCGCATTGGAAGGACTTTACAAACGTTTCTCTGGCCTCTTCCTGATGTTGCATCCATTTTGGAATGCTGTGGGCTACGGTCGGGTTGAAACGCCTGTGAAGTTCGTTGAAGCGCAGGTTAAGGGCCTCATGTTTGACTGTCGAATGTGCGGTCAATGCGTGCTTTCGTCTACTGGCATGAGCTGCCCGATGAATTGTCCCAAGCAGCTGCGCAATGGTCCCTGTGGCGGCGTGCGCGAGAATGGCAATTGCGAAGTTGAGCCAGATATGCCCTGTGTGTGGGCCCAAGCATGGAACGGTTCCCGGAACATGAAGGAAGGTGACGCCATCCTGAACGTGCAAAAACCGGTTGACCAGTCGCTGCGTGAAACCTCCGCATGGCTTCGTGTTACCGCGAATGCGGCGAGAGAACGTAAGGAAGTTGCAAAGTCATGAGTGCCACGGACACCAATATTCAAAACCCAGGCAGCCCGTCTGAGCCCCTGCCCGGCTACTCGTCACGCGGCCGACTCGAGCGTATCCTTCGCGGAGGTGAATTCGCGATTACCGCAGAGCTCAACCCGCCAGACAGTGCTGACCCGCAGGAGGTCTATGACCGCGCTGCCATATTTGAAGGCTGGGTGGACGGTATCAATGCGGTCGATGCTTCAGGCGCAAACTGTCACATGTCATCCGTTGGCATCTGCGCGCTCCTGACACGTATGGGCTATGCGCCGATCATGCAAATTTCCGCCCGCGACCGCAATCGAATCGCAATTCAGGGTGACGTTCTCGGCGCATCAGCTATGGGTGTCGAAAACATACTCTGCCTGACTGGCGACGGTGTGCAGGCGGGTGACCAACCCGGCGCCAAGCCGGTTTTTGACCTCGATTGCATGTCGATGCTGGAAACAATCCGCACAATGCGCGATGAACAAAAATTCCTCTCAGGCCGAAAACTGACCTCTCCTCCCAATGTATTCCTTGGCGCAGCGATCAATCCCTTCGCACCACCTTTCGACTTCCGGCCTTATCGCCTGGCGAAAAAGATTGCAGCCGGTGCGCAGTTCGTCCAAAGCCAATACATTTTCGACGTTCCCATGTTCCGTGAATATATGAAGCGGGTTGTTGATATGGGTCTGCACGAAAAATGCTATATCTTGGCGGGCGTCGGCCCGTTGGCGTCGGGCAAGACGGCCCGTTGGATCCGTTCAAACGTGCCTGGCATCCATATCCCCGATCACGTTATCGAACGTCTCGAAGGCGCTGAAAAACAGAAGGCTGAAGGCAAGAAACTCTGCATCGACATTATAAACGAGGTAAAAGAGATTGAAGGCGTTTCAGGCATTCATGTCATGGCCTACAGACAGGAAGAGTATGTTGCTGAAATCGTGCATGAATCCGGCGTACTGAAAGGCCGGAAGCCTTGGGCGCGAGAAGCAGAAACGAAAACGGAAACAACAGCCGACCCGGCTGCCTGACACCAAAGCAGAACATCAACCGATCCACAGAATTGGACAACAGGAAACATCATGACCCGCACAATCGTTGCATCCGCCACTAGAGAAATCGTCATCGGTTTCGACCAGCCCTTCTGTGTGATTGGCGAACGTATCAACCCGACAGGCCGCAAGAAGCTTGCTGCCGAAATGGTGGAAGGTAATTTCGATACGGTCAGAAAAGACGCCCTGGAGCAGGTTGCTGCAGGAGCAACCATGCTTGACGTCAATGCTGGCGTAACGGCCGTGGACCCCAATGCCACGGAACCCGGCCTGCTTGTTCAGACGCTCGAGATCGTTCAGAGCCTTGTTGATATTCCCCTGTCGATTGACAGTTCTGTTACGGCAGCGATCGAAGCTGGCCTCAAAGTCGCCAAGGGCCGCCCACTAGTCAACTCAGTCACTGGGGAAGAAGAAAAGCTCGAAGCCATCTTGCCGCTTTGCAAAAAATACGATGTTCCGGTCGTTGCAATTTCCAACGACGAGACCGGTATTTCCATGGATCCTGACGTGCGTTTCGCCGTTGCCAAAAAAATCGTGGAACGCGCGGCTGACTACGGCATCAAGCCGGAAGATATTGTCGTTGACCCGCTGGTTATGCCCATCGGCGCTCAAGGCGACGCCGGCATGCAGGTTTTCGCACTGGTGCGCCGCCTGCGTGACGAACTGAAGGTCAACACGACCTGCGGCCTCTCCAACATTTCCTTCGGCCTGCCGCACCGCCACGGCATTAATGCTGGCTTCATTCCCATGGTCATTGGCGCCGGCATGACCTCTGCCATCATGAACCCTTGCCGTCCGGCGGAAATGGAAGCCGTGCGAGCAGCAAACGTATTGAATGGTACGGACCCGAACTGCACGAACTGGATCATGACATACCGCGACCATCAGCCAGCAGCGGCTGGCGCTCCGGCTTCTGCCGCACCGGCTGCCGGTGGTGGCGCACGCTCTGGTCGTCGTGGCGGACGCGCCGCCCGGGTTGGCGGCGCATAAGGAGAACAAAATTTCAGCAATTGGAAACGAGGCCATTGTAAAGTGGGTCAAAATCAGCCGCCCTCCTGGCGAGAGGCGGCGATTACACACTTTGTCGAGAGGCCCAAACATGCTGGAAAGAATATCCCAGTTCAGCAAGAACCTGAGAATACTGGCGCACGGAGATTATCAGGACGCAAAACATCTTGCTGACTACGTCGCGCTACTGTCCCGTGTCATTTTCCTGGCCGCTCTCTCTGCCATTATCTGGAAACACGCGCTGTCAGGGCTGGATCAGATACTCTACTATCCGCTAGCCGCGGGCATGACCGTGCTAGTTCTCAACCTCATGAAACACATCTACTGGATGACCTATGATTATATCAGCGGTTTCTTCGGGGAAAAGGACGGACATGGGCGAGAAACTATGGTGCTGCTGCTTTCAATCATCATGACCATGTTCCTGATCATGGGAATTACGCGGCTCTATTTCGAAATTATTCAAAGTCAGATCAATATAGGTGCCTGGATTACCGCTCATGACCAGCCGTGACCATCTCGTTCTCTTTATGCCTTCCGGAAAACGTGGACGTTTTGCCACCGGAACACCAGTGCTGGACGCCGCACGCCAACTCGGGGTTTATGTAGAGAGCGTATGCGGCGGGCGGGCAACCTGCGGTCGCTGTCAAGTGGAGGTGCAAGAAGGCAATTTCGCCAAGCACCAGATTGTTTCCTCAAACGAACATATTTCGCCAATTGGCCCCAAGGAAGAGCGGTATGACAGGGTGCGCGGCTTGCCGGAAAATCGCCGCCTCTCCTGCTCTGCAACAATTCATGGCGACCTCGTCATAGACGTGCCACAAGACACCGTCGTCAACGCGCAAGTGGTTCGCAAGGACGCAGACGAGCGCCATATAGAACGAAATCCAGCGGTCCATATGTGCTATGTCGAAGTGGAAGAGCCCGACATGGAAAAACCGCTCGGCGACCTGGACCGGTTGCTTGTGGCGCTCGAAAAGGATTGGGGTTTTGAAAAGCTGACGGTCGATTTTCATCTGATCAGCCAAGTCCAGAAAATTCTACGCAAAGGCGAATGGAAAGTCACAGCAGCCATTCACCACGACAGCGAAGACACCTCCCCTCGTCTGATCGCACTTTATCCCGGCTTGAAAAATGAAGCCTATGGTATTGCTTGTGATATCGGCTCCACCACCATCGCGATGCATCTTTCATCTTTGCTTTCCGGGCGCACGCTCGCATCGTCGGGAACGTCTAACCCGCAGATACGCTTCGGCGAAGACCTCATGAGCCGCGTATCCTATGTCATGATGAACCCAGATGGCCGCGAAGCCATGACAAAAGCGGTGAGAGAAGCCATCAACTCGCTGATCGACAAGGTGTGTGATCAGGGGGACATATCAAGAGAAGACGTCCTCGATCTCGTTTTCGTCGGCAATCCGGTCATGCATCATCTGTTTTTGGGTATAGACCCAACAGAGCTGGGCGGCGCGCCATTCGCTCTCGCCGTTTCTGGCGCGGTTCACGCAATGGCAAAGGATATCGACATATCGGCCAATGAAGGCGCTCGTGTTTATATGTTGCCCTGCATTGCAGGCCATGTCGGCGCCGACGCCGCTGCAGCAACGCTTTGCGAGGGGCCACATCGGCAGGACGAACAGATGCTGCTCGTCGACATTGGCACCAATGCAGAAATTGTACTTGGCAACAGTTCGCGCACGGTTGCGGCCTCATCGCCAACCGGACCAGCGTTTGAAGGCGCTGAAATATCCTCAGGCCAGCGCGCCGCGCCTGGTGCTATCGAACGCGTGCGTATCGACCCTGTGACACTCGAACCTCGCTTCAGAGTTATCGGCGTGGAGCAGTGGTCAGATGAACCTGGATTCGAGGAAGCAGCGAAAGCAACCGGTATCACGGGCATTTGCGGCTCCGCCATCATCGAGGTGGTCGCCGAAATGTATCTGACCGGCATCATCTCGGAAGATGGGGTCGTTGATGGCGGCATGATGGAAAGAAGTCCACGGATCCTCCAAACTGGCCGGACATTTTCCTATCTTCTGCACGACGGAGACCAAAAAATTACGGTCACGCAAAACGATATCCGCGCGATCCAGCTCGCCAAGGCTGCTCTTTATGCAGGCGTCAAGCTACTGACAGACAAGCTCGGTATTTCCCACGTAGATCGCATTGGCCTTGCAGGTGCATTCGGAACATTCATCGATCCAAAATACGCCATGGTTCTCGGCCTCATTCCCGATTGCGACCTACAAAAGGTCAAGTCCGTTGGAAATGCGGCGGGAACGGGCGCACGGATGTGCCTCCTGAACCGCGGCCACCGTCGCGAAATTGAAGACACAGTCCATAGGATTGAAAAGATCGAGACCGCGTTGGAACCCAAGTTTCAGGATCACTTTGTCGCTGCCATGGCCCTACCCAACAAGGTAGACGCCTTTCCCAATCTGGAAAAGGAAGTTACGCTGCCGGAGCGAAAGGTGCTGGAGGATACAGCCGCAGAAACGGGTGCACGGCGCAGGCGAAGAAGCCGAGGCTGAAGTTCGTTCAGCAAACCTTCAAACTAGGCTGACGTCGCAATTATCAAAGCTTCAAACCGCTGCCTGGCGGCATCAGACAGAGGTTGGGACTTTCGGGTCTGGTCATTTGTCTGCACGATGACGGATTCGCAGACCGCAGCCAAAGCGTCATTTTGAAAAAGCGCCTGGTGGAAGGTAATCGAGGAATTGCCCAGTTTCGTGATCTTTGTGCCGATATGAATCGTACCCGGCCATAACAGCTCCGCCCGAAACTCGACTGTAACCTTGGCCAACACGAAGGAACAGCCTTCATCGGCCTTCTTGTCTCCCTCCGCATGCAACAACTCAGTTCGGCCGGTTTCAAAAAACGTCAAGAAACGCGAATTGTTCACATGCCCCTGGCGGTCAGTGTCGCCGTACCGCAACTTGTCAAATGCGCGGATCGGAAAGTCTTCCAACTTCATGTCATTACCTTGTTTTCCGGAGGCTTTCAGGCCGCAATTTCGGTTCGGTTTCCCAGTGAAAGGATTGCATTCCTGACAAAGTCGCCCACCGCGCGAACAGGCTCGCTTCGATTGTTCGAAGTGGCAAGGCCAACCTCATACTCCCCAATTTCAGGCAATCCGTGTTCCGGCCCGAGTTCGACCATGTCATCCTCCAGCAACAGAGGTCCCAGGGGAGCAACGGCAAGATCAGCGTGGATCGCCGCGCGTTGCGCCAGGTGACTGCCACTCTGGTAGGAAATTCGAAAATCCAAACCACTTGCCTCCAAAGCCCTAAGCGCACTTGTGCGCCAGATGCAGGAGGTTTCCCAAACAGAAATCGGCAACGGTCTGCGCATATGGGCCGTACCGCATTTCTTTCCAGCCCAAACAACCCTGTTCTTGTACAAAACCTCCTCCCCAGCTCGCAACGCCTCGGCATTGCAATTGAATATAGCCAGGTCAAGCTCGCCGTCTGCAACCGCTTTGCGCAAGCCGGCCGAGCCATCAATTACAACATTCACCATGACTGAGGGAAATGCGTCATTGAGCCGCCTCAACACCTCGGGCAGCACAATGCCGCCAATATCATCCGGGGCGCCGAGGCGCACAATTCCTGCCATTTCCGGCTGGATGAATTGAGAGACAACCTCGTTATTAAGGGCAAGCATCCGGCGCGCATATGACAGCAACACCTCGCCGTGATGCGTCAGTGTCACTGCGCGGGCATCACGCTTGAAAAGCGACACACCGAGTATCTCTTCCAGTTTCTTGATCTGCATGGAAACGGCTGACGGCGTTCTCAGTACACGCTCCGCAGCGGTCGAAAAATTACCGGTATCGGCGATCGCGGTGAATGTGTTCAAAACATCCATGTCCAGGATGGGAATTCTGGCTGAAAGCGACATCAACCGCCTCCTTTAAGAAAAATTGATGGACTAGAATTCATGGTTCGATTTCATTGAACCTTTTATTTTTCAAAGGGTCAAGAGCTTACATCAATTTTTCTGACGCCAAACGTAAGATCATTTCGTTTGATTGATGTGGAAGCCGTGTTCATTCTTGATTTCCAGCGGTCATAACGGCCGTTTGCAATCAAGGAGATAGTTGATGAGGACCATATATCACGCCGACAATCCGCCGCCGAAACCAATAGGAAATGGCGGTCTATTCAGGCACCTGGCCACTGCCTTTTTCATCAATGCCACCAATGAAAAGGACGCAAGTAGGAAGGGAGAAACCCAATGATCTCAATTGCTGGATACAAGATATATGACGACGAGAGTTCGCCGTTGCGCGCCCATTTCGAGTCGCCAGGCACTCGGATTCCAAACTGGGTAATCGCGCTCAAAATGGCGTTCTTAAGCGCAATCCAATACATGGCGGCACGGCGTAGACAGCAGAGAACTCTGCGCGCCTTGTCCGAACTTGAGGATTGGCAATTAAAGGATATCGGCCATCCCGAGCTTTATAGCCAACGTCGACATGACAAGTTTAAACTGAAATGAAAAAAACCTGCACGGTAACGGGGTAAACATGCGTTGCCCCGTTTCCAATTATGACAAATATTCGTTTCTTGCCCTGCTCCCCCTCTTCACCTGCGCTGTCTTCCGTGCCAATGTCGCGCATCGGAAAACCGGCCCAAAGGCGACATTGATCCGGGTCGGCATTCCATTTTCTTAGCCATCCAGCGGAGCAACGGATTTCGCATATGAATCAATCGCCAGCGCCTAAACGCACGTTTGTCTTTTTTCTCGTACCAAAATTTACGATTCTGCCATTTGCCGGCGCCATCGACGCCCTACGCATTGCCAACCGCATGCTGGGCTACAAGGGCTATGAATGGCGTTTGGCATCAAGCGATGGCGAACCGGTTGTCTCCTCTAGCGGTTTGGAAATAGCGGCCGACACATCCCTTGCCGACGAACGCCGCAACCTCGTCGGCGAGAAACGCCCCGGCATGGTTGTCGTTTGCTCCGGAACAGACGTGGAGCATTATTCCAACAAGACGCTCTACGCCTGGCTGCGTGAGGCCCATAACCGAAGCGTCAAGGTGGGCAGCATGTGCACCGGCGCCTATGTACTGGCGCAGGCAGGCCTACTGAATGGCAAGCGATGCACCATTCACTGGGAGAACCTGCCGGGCTTCCAGGAAAAATACCCACAAACAGAAGTTTATGCCGACCTCTATGAAGTCGACCGCAATATTTACACCTGTGCCGGCGGTACAGCGTCGCTAGACATGATGCTGCACCTCATGGATCAAGATTTCGGAGAAGCACTTGTAAATCGCGTCTGCGAACAAGCGCTGACAGACCGGGTTCGCAATCAGAATGACCGCCAGCGCCTGCCATTGCGCGCTCGGCTTGGTGTCCAAAACAGCAAAGTTCTTTCAATTATCGAGCTTATGGAGGCCAATCTGGCTGAACCACTCTCGTTGCTGGAAATTGCCGGATATGCGGGACTGTCCAGACGACAGATCGAGCGCCTTTTCCGTCAGGAAATGGGTCGTTCGCCCGCCCGATACTATCTCGAAATTCGCCTTGACCGGGCGCGTCACCTCCTCGCGCAATCAACGCTTCCTGTTGTCGAAGTCGCTGTCGCCTGCGGCTTTGTTTCCGCGTCCCACTTCTCCAAATGCTATCGGGAAGTCTACAACCGCTCCCCGCAACAGGAACGTGCCGACCGCAAATTGCCACCGCTCACCAACCGGGTGGCAAGCAGCGAAGTGGCGTCATAAGAAGTAGTGTGAAGTGAAGCCGATCAGGCGCTTTTGCTCGATGGCCGCTCGGAAAACATTTGGACGATGGAATAATCGGAGAAAACACGATTACGTCCAGAATTCTTGGCCATGTAAAGATATTGATCTGCGGCATGCAGGTAATTGTCGAAGGTCTCAATTTCCGTAATCTCGGCGAGCCCGATAGAAATTGTCACCGAAAGCTCTTCTTCTTCCGCCAGAACTTTTGTGCGGGCGACTTCATCGCGCAGACGGTCACAAAAAACGGTCGCTTCTTCCAAGTTCATGTTGCGAAACAAGAGCGCAAATTCCTCACCACCCAGCCGCGCTGAAAGGTGATATTCATCGCCCACAAGTTCACGAACCTTACGTGCAACAGCCTTTAGCACCAGGTCCCCGGTTTCATGGCCGTAGGTATCGTTGAATTTTTTGAAATGGTCGATATCCATAACTGCGGCGCAGACGGATTCGCCCTGCTCCAGACAATGTCTCACGAGTATGGGGCCGCGCTCGAAGAAATGCCGACGGTTATACATGTCCGTCAGGAAGTCACGGCTGGCAATCGCCTGAAGCCTGCGAAAATGCGAAAGCGTATCGATGTTGGCCGCCACCCGCTGGTGGAACTCGTCTTCGGAAAATGGTTGCACGATGTAGTCGTCTGCACCCGCCCGCCGGAAAGTGCTGGCTGATGACCTGGGGCTACCTCCCACCGCGGTTCCAACAATGCGCAAGCGCTCGACGCTGAAATCCTGCCGGAGTTGGCGTACAAGCGCCTCTCCCGACATATCAGGTAAGGCATTGTCGATAATCGCTAAGCCAATATCTGGGAGTTCATTCATGAGCGACAAAGCTTCCGAGGCGCTGCAGGCTTCGCTTGTCAAAAACCTCCGCCCACGCAGCAAGCTTAATGCAAAATGCCGAACCTCGGGTGTTTCACTAACGACGAGAACACGAATCTCGTCATTACCCAACAAACGTTTGACCGAGGAGACAACATCCTCGAAAACATTCGGGCTATCCTTCAATATGAATTCAGCAATATTGGCGCCAAGTGGAAAATCATATTTGTCGACCGAAAAATTTCCGGTGAAGACAATTGTCGGTATACGGCTTTCCGCGACGGCCTCAAGAACCTGTGTGCCAGGGCTGTCTTTCAGGTTAAGATCTACGACTAGGACGGCATAGCCGTTTGGCTGCGCGGCAAGCGCAGACTCCATTTCGGCCAGGGTAGAGCATGTTTCGACAACAACCGCTGCGTTTTGGGCAATTTGGTCAGACAAGGCGACTGTAAACATGCGAGAATCCTCGACCAGGAGCACTTTAAAGCGCTCCCGCCTTGGCTCACCTCCACGCCGCTGCTTGGCCTCTCTAATCACCGATCGGCTCACAATACCATCCCCTCGAATGGCCAACTCTAAGTGTTGGTTACTTAAATTTGGCTTAAAAGCCGATCAATAGCGGGCGTTTGGGCCGACAAAAAACCAGAGGTTGTCGACCTTCAATTGTCGCAAAACTTACAGATCAGCTCTTAAACGGCGGCTCACCCCCGCTCCATAACGAAGCTCGAAATTGGCGCCCGCCAAACCTCCACGAAAAAGTGACAGAAAATAATAGAAACGTATCCCCTAACGCACCTAGGCGCTAAGCTTCCTCATACCCTTCATCCGCCTGTAGGCGTCATTAATCTGAACCAGTGTGTCCAAGTTCTGATTAACGCGACAATAGAATTCTTCATCAATAAACGGTCGCAGCATAAAGTCATTACCGCCAGCCTTCAGAAAACGGGCGGATAGATGTCGATTGTCCGATGAAGAAACACCGATGACCCTCAACTCATGCGACCCACGCACGGCGCGAATGCGCCTTGTAAGCTCAAATCCGTCGACATCGGGCATATTGTAGTCCGTAATAACAAGGCCGATGTCCGGATTGGCTTTCAAAATTTCAATCGCCTTCGCGCCGCTTTCAGCGACGCTGGTACGAAAATTGAAGCGTTTCAGGCGCGTCGTCAGTAGAGCGCGCGCAGTCGGGCTATCATCGACGATCAAAACATGATGACGCTGGTTGGTTAAGAAGCGGCATGTCGATTCCGCCAGCATGTCGACCGCGAAAACATTATCCTTGATAATGTAGTCGACAATCTCCTTTGCCAGCAGCCCCTCTCGAGCCTCTTCCTTCAAAGTGCCGGTAAACACAATGATTGGCACGCTCAGGTCAACCAGATAATTCAGGGCCTCCCCATCCTCCGCGCCGGGCAGATTTATGTTGGTAATCGCCAGTGTAATCGGTGGCCCATCCCGATCGTATGCCTCTTGGAGTTCTTCGAAAGAACGGCAAATCTCAACCACAATCCCAAGATTTTCCTTGAAATTTTGCGAGATCATCCTGGTAAAAACATTTGAGTCCTCACCCAGAACCACGCGCGCCCCACTCAGGGATTCTCCAGAATATTGCATTCCGGACATACCGAGAAAGTCCATGACCCACCTAAAACTATCAAATCTAGGGATAGACTTACGCATGTCACATTGAGACTTCGTTAAAATGTGACGCAAATTTAGGCACCGCTGCCAAGCGCGTTGACACAGCTATTGAATTAAAGGCTTTCCCAAAAACAACACGGGCGGCATGTATGCCGCCCGTTACCAGACTCGTTTGTTTGGTTTTGTCAGGTTCTTGGTTTGAGGTTTTCGGGGTCGTAGAGCGGTGTGTAACCGACGGCGACCACTTCGACCGGGAAGCTTTCATTGAAGTATTCAACATTCAGCTTGCGGCCGACCTGGCAATGGGACCAAGGCAGATAGGCAAGTGCGATATTCTTGCCAATCGTCGGACCATAAGCGACCGAGGTCGTGTAGGAACGACGACCGAGTTCGTCGACAAGCGTCTCTCCGGTTTCCGGGTCCACAACCGGCATGATGCCAACCGGATAGCGAGCGACACCCTTGGCGTCGACATTGTCGGTCATGACCAGCGTGCAAAGCATAGCCGGCTGATGTTCACGAGCCTTGTATTCAAGATGCTTTGCCTTGCCGCGGAAATCGGCTTCCTTGACCTTCGGACGGGCAAGATCAGCCTCAAGCAGATTGTACTGGGTCAGAAGGTCAGCGTTTTGCAGACGCAGGCTCTTTTCCATGCGGCGGGAGTTTGCATAGGTTTCAACACCGACCGGCGTGACCCCGGTTGAGCGCAGAGCGTCCCAGACAGCAAGACCGTCCTCGTAATTCATATGGAGCTCCCAACCCTGCTCACCGACATAGGAGAGCCGGAAAGCAGAAACCGTCTTGCCGGCAATCTCGACCGGTTTGATGGCCGCAAAGGGGAAGTTTTCCACGTCAAGACCAGCCGGGTCAGCAACGACCTTCTTCAGCGTTTCACGGGCGTTGGGGCCCCAGATGCCGATGGTGATGAATTTCTCGGTGACGTCAGTGACTGTAACGTCAAAGCCTTTGTCTTCAGCCATACGCTTGACATAGTGGAAGTCGCGTGGCCCGGCGTCGGCGCCGTCGATGACACGGCAGCGATCCGCCATGCGGATGACGGTCAGGTCGGCGCGCACCATACCCTCATCATCGAGGAAGTGGGTATAGATACCCTTGCCGATATTGTTGTCGCCGCCGATCTTGGCCGCACACAACCATTCCATCAGGGCAACATGATCGGGACCTTCAACATCGAACATGTAAAAGTGCGACAGGTTGATGATGCCGCAGTCTTCAGTAAGCTGCAGATGCTCGGCATTGGAGACGCGCCAGAAGTGGCGGTTGTCCCATTCGTTCTCACGAACCGGAACCTTGTCGCCGTATTTCTCCAGCAGGTGTTCGTTGGCGGCATAACCGTGGGCGCGTTCCCAGCCACCGAGTTCCATGAAGTAGCCGCCCAGTTCGACTTCGCGCTCGTAGAAGGGAGAACGCTTGACACTGCGGCTTGAGACATAGGGCTCGCGCGGGTGAACGGCCGGGAAATAGATCTTCTGGGCCGCCTCGAAAGAGCGGTTTGCGATATATTCCTCGGTCAATTGATGCGGATAGAAGCGCGAATAATCGATCGAATTGTGGTCGATGTCCGTACGGCCATCGGTCATCCAGTCAGCAATCAGCTTGCCGTAGCCAGGGCCGTCTTTCACCCAAATGGCGACACAGTACCAGAGCCCGCGAACCTTCTGGCTTTCGCCGCATGACGGGCCGCCACTGGCGGAAACCTGCAACAGGCCATTGAAGGAATGGCCTTCATTATAACCAAGCTCTCCCAAAATGGGGGTCAGCTCCATGGCGCGTTCCAGCGGCTCGAGGATCTGCTCCATTTCGAGGTCGCGCTGCGAAGGCGAAAGACGTGCGACGTCCTTTTCCAAAATGTCGCGCGGATGGCACAAGCGCGGCTCGTTGGCTTCGTAATAGCCCCACTCGATCTGACCGCCTTCCGTCGTCTTCGGGTCGCCGGTGTCGCGCATATAGGCGGAGTTGCCCTGGTCGCGCATGAGCGGCCAGCCGATATCCTTGCCGGTGCCTTCGAACTCATTATAGGGGCCGAAGAATGTCAGTGGGTGATCAACCGGCATGACCGGCAGGTCTTCACCGACCATTTCCGCAATCAGGCGGCCCCACAGACCTGCACAGACGATGACGTGATCCGCCATGATCGTGCCGCGGTGGGTCACAACACCCTTGATGCGGCCATTCTCGACAATCAATGACTGCGCCGGCGTATTGGCAAAGATCGACAGCTTGCCGCTCCGCTCGCCGGCATCAATGAGCTTGCCCGCAACCGTCTGTGAGCGGGGAACAACAAGGCCTGCATCGGGATCCCAAAGGGCTCCCGCGACCATGTCCTCTTCCACCAGCGGGAACTTTTCCTTGACCTCTTCCGGACCAATCAACGTAGCGCGGGTGCCAAAGGCGCGGCCAGAGGAAATCTTGCGCTTGACCTCTTCCATCCAGGCGTCATCGCCAGTGCGGACAACTTCCAGCCCGCCAATGCGCGCGTAGTGGCCCATCTTCTCAAAGAAGTCGATCGAATATTGCGTCGTCCAGACAGAAAGATAGTCGTGGCTCGTCGTGTAGCAGAAGTCCGAAGCATGCGCCGTCGAACCAATGTCTGTCGGAATACCAGACTTGTCGATGCCGACAATGTCGTCCCATCCACGCTCAATCAGATGATGCGCTATCGACGCGCCAACAATGCCGCCAACGCCAATAATGACCACACGGGCCTTTTGAGGAAACTCTGCCATGTATGCTGATCCGATTTTAAAAATGTCTGATTGATATTAAGGCCAGATTCGGCGTGACCAAATTCTGTCTACGACAAATTTGAATTTTGCTACGACGAAGACATACCGACCGGCGACGCACACCCCATCAGCGTCCATCGTCTCCGCCGGGATCGGTGTCACCATCAAGACCGCCCATATTTTCCGGAACAGGCTTACGCTCTTTGGCTTTCCGGGGGGCTTTCGGACGATCGACAGGTCGCAACTTATCCAATTCCTGCACGCGAATATTGATGTCCCGCTGAGGGAACGGAATTTCAATACCCTCTGCCTGAAAGCGTTCAAATATCAAAAGCCGTAGATCGTTTCGCGCATTGAAGCCATCAAGCACGTTGGCCAGATGAATACGCAAGCTAAAATCCAGAGACGAATCGCCAAAGCCGATGAATTCTACCGATGGCTCAGGATTTTTGAGCGCTTTGGAATAGCTCTCGCCGATTTCCAGCAGAAGATCAAAAACCTTCTGCGGATCAGCATCATAACTCACCCCCACAGTCACGTCGGTACGCCCCAGCTTGTTCCGGTGAGTCCAGTTGCCAAGAGATGCATTGATCAGTTCAGAATTGGGAACAATGATCGATTGGTGTTGGAATGTTTCGATTTCAGTGGCGCGCACCGAAATATGCTTGACGATGCCTTCCGTTGATCCGGTCACCACCCAGTCCCCCACCTTGAATGGGCGCTCCACCAGCAGGATAAGTCCGGAAACGAAATTTGAAACAATATTTTGCAACCCGAAGCCAATTCCGAGCGACAGAGCCCCTGCGACCAGCGCCAGCGACGAAAGATCAATACCGGCGGCTGACACCCCCACCAACAGCGCAATGGCCGCACCGACATAGTTCAGCCCGGTTTTGACAGAATTACGAACACCTGAATCAAGGTTCGATCTTGCCAGAACGTTGCCATCGATCCACCGAAGCAGCCAACGGCTGAAATACAGACCAACAACAAAGAGCAGAGCACCCGCTGCAATACTGACCAGCGAAATGCGAATGCTGCCAACCTCTATATTTGTGGTGAATGCCCGCACCCAGATCCAGATATCCTGAGCGTAAAACCCCCATTGCAGCAAGATAAGTGGAATTCCCAGTGCCAGAACCAGGAAATATATTCCCAGCCCCGCCGCCAAACCGGCCTGATCAATCCCAACATCGCTCAAACCAAAGCGCTCCCTGAGAATTAGGCCGACCCGCGTGTCAGCAAGAGCGTCGGGTTGCGAAACAGTCCGACCGGTAACGAAACCGATCCACATCGTCACCACGACAGCGCCCGTCAGCACAATCTGTGTGGAAACGAAACGCGCCAACCCGATATAGCCTAGAGCAGCAGCAGCGAACAAAAAGACCCCTGCTGCGGCTAGCAACAACCTGATCGACGAGGGCCAGGCGCGCCCTCGCTCAGTATCTCCCGTTTCCGGTTTTTGTAGCGGGCTGATGAAGGCCATGTACAAAAACACGAAACCGGCAAGCAACGACGCCATAAAACTATTGGCCACAGTGAGAACCAAAGGCGCGCCAAGCGCCGTGTATATCTCTCCGACCAAATAATCTGCGCCGTTAATAAGAACCAGAAACAGGACGCAAAGTGATAGCGCCCAGGCGCCGCGGTCTGACACATGCACCAACCGCCAGTTCGGTTTAACCGGAGCCAAGACCGCCCTAGTCACCTTGATAACAAAGAACAGGATGACAACGACCTGTAATGCTGCAGCCACCACGGGCGCAATATCGCTGCGCAATATGTTAAAACCATCAAGGAAAATGTAGATACTTGTTGCAAACGCGGCCATGGTCATCGATGGCAGAACCGTCGACCAGAATGCGACAGAGAGCCTGCTGATATACGATGGCTCCAGAATTTCCCGCCCTCTAGCGAGAAATGGGCCCAAAATGCGGTAGCCGATACCCACGAATATAAGGGCGGTCAGACAGGATAGAAAGAGCGCTGCCAGCAGCTGCGGACGCTTATATTCCCAGGTAAAGCTAATCCAGCTGCCGACCGTACGCACAAATGCCGACCATTGATCACTGAAAGCAGCCTGCGCGCTTGTCCAGGTTGAGCTGTCGATGACAGTTCGCTTCATCAATGTATTGGCGAAAACAACCTGTCTGGCGCTTGTCACTTCGCTGCTTAATCGCGCCGCTTCCGCAGCTAGGTCGTCAGCTCTGCCGACGAGGCCATTGATCGCCCCTTTCTCCAATTCAAGAGCCTGCCGCTCACGCGCCACGATACTATCCTCGGGAACATCAGCCTCGGCAGGTGCACTGCCCAGAGCTTTCAAACGATCCTCAATGACAGAAAGTCGCGTTTTCAGAGTTTCCAGGGACGCAGCGATTTTTCGCTTTTCGGCTTCAAGAGAGGCCCTGTAAGTAGCGAGTTTCGCTTCATTACTGCTGTTTTCGCGAACACCGCTCGCAAGGTCAGCCAACGCAACGGCTGCATCCTTCAGGGCAATATCCGCGGTCTCTGCGACACTGGACGCAAAGGCGTCTCCACCGCCGTTCGTTTGCGCCCACACAGGAGCCAGACTGGCCAACAAAAAGAATACCAGGCTGACAGCACAATTAACGAATCTCAATCTCATAGGAAATGTATACCCCGATACGGAACACAAGAGTCGCTTAAAATCCGCTACCCGGTTGCGTCAGATATTTCAATTCTTCGGCCGTTGATGGGCGCGCCAGAATTTTGTTTCGATGCGGAAACCGGCCGAATTGTGAAATAACAGCGCGATGCGCCTCGGCATAATCCAAATATTGTTGATTTCCCAACGCCAGGCATAACTCAACCGCCTTATCCTGATGAACGAGATTTTCCGAATGCTCAAACGGCATATAAAAGAAAATCCGCCTCCCCTCGTCCACCTCCATATCAGCACCTGCTTCGAGCGCCAGTTCGGCTTCACGCAAGGCAAGCGGATCAGTGGCAAAAGCATGAGGTGTGTCGCGGAAAATATTGCGCGGAAACTGATCGAGCACGATAATAGCGGCAAGTCGGGCATTGGCGTTTTCATGCCATTGAGCCTCGACGGTTCGGGCAAGTGATCGATGCGTTTGGCCAAATCGCCGTTCGATCTGACGGTCCAGGCTCTCATTCTTCATGAACCAGTCCTGCGGCGTGAGCTCTTCAAACCAGAAGGCTATAATGTCCTCCGGCTTGGCTATGCCATCCTGCAGATTCACAACGCCCCCCTTTGGTTACATCGCCAAACCAGACGGTATAGAAACTCTGTTGAACCACAAGGCATACAGGGCGGCGCACAAAAATGCACCACCCCTTCAGCTTTAAACTTTTGCCAAAGCCTGCTCCAAATCAGCGATGATGTCGCTTGCGTCCTCAATACCGATTGAAAGCCGTACAACGTCCGGCCCCGCCCCGGCAGCCACCTGCTGCTCCGGTGAAAGTTGCCGGTGTGTTGTCGATGCCGGATGAATAACAAGCGATTTCGTATCACCAATGTTGGCAAGGTGCGAGAATAGCTCCAGACTTTCGACAAATGTCTTGCCTGCCTCATAGCCCCCCTTCAGACCGAAGGTGAAGACAGCCCCACCACCTTTGGGTGAGTATCTTTGCTGAAGCGCATGATTATCGTCATCGGGTAGCGCAGAGTAGGAAACCCAAGCCACTTTGTCGTGCGCTTTCAACCATTTCGCGACAGCCAGCGCGTTATCACAATGGCGCTGCATCCGCAAAGGCAGCGTTTCGATGCCTGTCTGGATCATAAACGCGTTAAACGGTGAGATAGCTGGCCCGAAATCGCGCAATCCCAGAACCCGTGCCGCAATGGCAAAAGCAATATTGCCCAGCGCCTGATGCAGCACCACCCCGCCATATTCTGGGCGCGGTTCGGAAAGCATCGGATAGTTGCCGGATTTGGACCAGTCGAAGTTGCCGCCGTCGACAAGAATGCCGCCCATGGAATTGCCGTGACCACCCATAAATTTCGTCAGCGAATGGACAACAATATGTGCGCCATGCTCAAGCGGACGCACCAGATAAGGTGTCGCCATCGTATTGTCGACGATGAGTGGCAGGCCATGTTTGTTTGCAACGGCTGCAATAGCCGCGATATCAACGAAAGTGCCACCGGGATTAGCCAGGCTCTCGATGAAAATCCCACGTGTTTTGTCGTCGATCTGCCGCTCGATGTCATCGGTGTCGGAAGCATCCGCCCAGCGAACGTGCCAGTCGAAACTCTTGAACGCATGGCCAAACTGGTTGATTGAGCCCCCATAAAGGCGCTTGGCGGCAATAAAGTTGCACCCCGGCTGCATGATTGTATGAAAGATCAAAAGCTGGGCGGCATGTCCTGACGCTGTTGCCAGTGCGGCAGTGCCACCTTCCAGAGCAGCAACCCGCTCCTCAAGAACCGCCTGCGTCGGATTCATGATACGGGTGTAAATATTGCCGAATTCCTGCAGACCGAACAAGGCTGCAGCATGATCAGTGTCGTTGAATACGAAACTTGTCGTTTGATAGATAGGCGTCGCGCGCGCACCTGTCGTTGGGTCTGGTTGCGCGCCCGCATGAACCGCCCTCGTATCAAACCCCTTCAACTCAGTCATGTTAAAACCTCCTCCTTGATTTGCCGAACCTTGACGGTCCTTATCTTCCATTGCGAGTTGAGCGCTTATAATGCCCCCATGCAACCTCTATTTTCACGAAAATGCCTAAGCAGACTTTGAAACCAAACATTTGATCAGGATCAAGGCACACGCACTCATCGGGCGGCAATTTCCGCCGCAAGAGACGGTTTGAGAACCATCATCTTGATGAGGGAAGGCTATGACTGTGGCGACGATGACTGATCATGAAAAAGAGCTCGATCTGTTCCAGAAGGTACGTGGCTATCTGGCTGAGTGGATGACACGTCACAAAGAATTGGCGGAACTGAAGCAATTGGACCACGCCTCGTTGCAGCAGCTGGCCGAAGATGTCGGCATTACAGCAGACGAACTTTTACTTGTTACACTGGCCGGTCAGCACGGTGCAGATGAAATGCCATCCATGATGCGCGCGTTGAACATCGACCCTGCGGCGGTCGATGCCCGAGACCATGCGGCTTTCCGGTCGATGGAAGCGGCCTGTGCGACTTGCTCAAACAAAAGCGGCTGCCGTGCAGACCTGAAAGCGGGAACGGCTCCTGAACATTATGTCAGCTATTGCCGCAACGCTGAATTGCTCAACGCATTACGGGCCGAGCCAGAAATGCTCCTGTCTTGAGCGCAGGCAGACATTCCATGAAGTCAGACGCCGCCTTCGCCCGGGCGGCTTCCGTTTTTAAAGCCCCAATCTAGGTATTTCAATTGCCGGACAGCGGTCCATAACCACTTTCAACCCGGCCTCCTCGGCGCGGGCAGCGGCCCGATCATCGCGCACCTCAAGTTGCCCCCAAATGACCGAAGGTTGCGGGTCCATTGCAAGCGCATCATCGATAATACCCCCCAGATAGTCCGCCGCGCGAAAAACATCGACCATATCCACAGGTTCATCAATATCACTGAGAGATGCGACAACAGGCTGGCCGCAGATTTCACGCCCCGCCAATCCCGGATTAACCGGTATCACACGATACCCTTTGCTCAACAGGAACTGCATGACACGATTACTGGGTCGTTCCGTCTTGGGGGACGCGCCAACCAGTGCGATAGTTTTGACCGACTTCAATATACTGCCGATATATTCATCGGAATAATGATCGTGATTCACGTTCGTCCCCAAAATTAAAGGAATAGCCACCACCGCGTAATGTGATTACGCCTTGCCGCCTTTTCGTCACGCCTCTGAGATAGTCATTTATCGTGCCACATACAACGGCCAAGCTTTCAAGGACATCTGCCCGGCAAACCGGAGAACCTGCATGCGACTTTGTGTCATTTTATTTGCCGCATTCATCGGAACAACCCCAGCGGCAGCCCAATCTCGATATCAATCGCTGTCTCTGACATGCAACCAAATTCACGCCATCCTGAATCAGAAAGGGCACGCCATTTTCAGGTACCCTGCCCAAAGGACGGCAGGGCTCACCCTTTACGATCGCTTTGTTGCCAACGGCTTGGAATGTGGGCCCCACGAAGTTGCTGAACGGATGGCATTACCTGCAAAAGACGGCAGCTGCCACGCGCTGCATTGCATCAGGGAACCCGATCCATGCGACAGCCTTCTTGCGCCGCCACAGTGCCGCTGAACCTCGCCGCCCTACTCGGGCAACACGAGATAACCATTCTCATCCATTTCGAAAAAGGGATTGTGGGCGACTTCCCATAAATGTCCGTCCGGATCAGCGAAATAACCCGAATAGCCACCCCAAAAAACCTTCTGCGGTTTTTTGACCGGGGTCGCTCCACAGCTGAGCGCAAATTCATAGACCGCATCCACGTCTGCTTGAGACGGCAGGTTATGGGCCAATGTTACACCTGAAAAACCGGACGGGGTATTCTCAACCCCAGCGTCTTCCGCCAGCGAACCGCGTCCAAATAGTCCAAGAACCGTCCCTTTAAGCTGAATGAACGTGACTGCATCCTGCGATGCCTTGGAACGAACCCATCCGAGCTTTTCATAAAACGCCGTCGCCTGTGCGACGTCTTCTACACCGAGAGTAACAATTGATATGCGTCGATCCATTTTCATTTGTTTCAAACCGTCCCTTTTACCTGTGCCAGCCCATTCAACGTCAAACCATTCGCACAATTGTTGAAAAACATGGGGCTCTCGTATTCAACCAACGTCCTCCCACCTGCCCGCTGCATTGACCCTGCATGCCGGGGATCGGAATATGACTTGCGAGATTCGATTCAGACCAGACCAATCTATCATAAAAATACGTCATGTTCTATTTTTGTTCTATTTATGTCTGAATTGATATTAGATGTCACTAATCAATAATCTTATGTCGCACGTGCTCGTCCGCAGAGATATTCGCTCTGTTTCCGAGACTTCAAATCAGCTAAGTTCAGCTTAACCGCGCCTGCGGTACTAGCATTCAAGGCATAAATCAAAAGTGCAATTCGATGTCGCCGCTCTCGTTCTGCTCGCCGCACTGTTACATGCGACATGGAACGCCATCGTCAAAAATGGCGATAACAAAATGCTCGACTCCTCAGCTGTTGCGTTGGGAGCCTCGATCGTTTCAATCGCCGCACTCCCGTTTGTCGAGGCGCCGGGGTGGCATATCTGGCCCTATGTTATCGCTTCCACACTGATACATTTCGTCTATTACCAGCTCATTGCCGCTGGCTATCATCATGGCGGCATAGCGCTGGTTTATCCGCTCATGCGCGGCACAGCCCCCCTGCTCGTCGCTTTTGTCGGCATATACTTCCTTGGAGAACCTCTGCACGGCGGGGCGCTTCTTGGCATCGCCATCATCAGCGGCGGCGTCCTGATCATGGCGTTGGATGCCCGGCGCGGAGGTCCAAGAGCAGCCCTCTATGCACTGGCAAATGCCTGTGTGATCGCGACCTACACAATCGTCGACGGGCACGGTGCACGCATGGCGCATAACCCGGTGTCCTACACCTTGTGGATCACGGTCTTGCCGCCAATCCCGCTTTATATTTATGCGGTCTTGAAACGTGGCCGGGCTGAAGTTCTTAGCCATATAAGCAAGAACTGGTGGCGCGCTCTGGTGGGCGGAGCCGGATCCGTTGTCGCATATAGTCTGGCGCTCTGGGCCATGACCAAAGCACCTGTCGCCATGGTTGCCGCGCTGCGCGAAACTTCCATTCTCTTCGCACTGCTTATTTCAATATTCATATTCCGCGAGGAAGCCACCAAATGGCGTTACGCCGCAGGACTTGTTATTGCCTGCGGCGCACTTGTGCTTAAACTTGCCTGAGCAACGTCAGCTAGCGACCTGCGCCTGCGTCGCAGCCAGCTTCTCGTCTTCGGCAAGCACCTTATCAAAGGCAGGCAGAGCAATCATCCGATCCCTATAAGCGGTAAAAACCGGCCGCTCAGGCACAAGCTTGAACATCATCGTCCAATGCAGCGCCATGCCCCAAAGAATATCAGCCACAGTCATGCGATCTCCGAGGAAATAAGGCCCTTTCGACAGAGCATCCTCCAGCGTGTCGAGCATCATGTTGTAACTGCCATAAACAGAACGCGACACCGGCCCCGGATCGTGGTCTGACGCCTTGTCCATCAGCGCAGGTTCAAAGCAGGCCGCGTAATAGACAAGCCAGCGCAGATAAGCGCCCCGGTCGGGATCATCCAGCAAGGGCGCAAGACCTGCCTCCGGAAACAGGTCGCCAAGATAGATCGCAATCGCAACCTGTTCTGTCACAACACGACCCCGGTGCATGATAGCAGGCACCTTTCCCAATGGGTTTACGGACAGAAATTCGAGCCCCCTGTTTTCGCCCGCGTTCATATTCATGACATGAAGGTCATAGGGCGCGTTCAGCGCCTCCAATATGGCGCGTGTGCCGCCCGCGCGCGTGTGGGGCATGTAGTAAAACGTTATTCGATCGTCGGTCATTCCTCATCCGTCCATTGTTCGTTGTCGATTGGGAGACTCTAGACACCTATACCTGTCAGGATTTGTCATATATAAAAAGGCAGGTCCAATATTTATCTGTTTCATGCGCGCAACCCGTCTCATCAACATTCTCACCACCCTGCAGGCAAAGGGGCTTGTCACGGCAACGACGCTGGCTGAGGAAAATCATGTCTCGTTGCGGACCATATACCGAGACATAGACGAACTCGCAGCCGCCGGAGTCCCAGTCTATAGCGAAAGGGGAGCAGAAGGCGGCTATCGTCTGCTTGAAGGCTACCGTGTTCGCCTGAACGGTCTTTCACAGGAGGAGGCTGAATCTCTCTTCCTTTCTGGATTATCCGGCCCTGCCGCTATATTGGGTCTCGGATCCATCATGACCGCGGCCCAGAAAAAACTGACGGTAGCGCTACCGGAATCCTTGCGCGAAAGCGCACAAAAGATGCAGGACCGGTTTCATCTTGACGCCTCGGCATGGTTCGAGGAGCCGGAAGAACCTGTTTTCATTCAACAGATTGCCGACGCCGTTTGGCGCAATCGCGTCGTGAAGATACGTTATCAAAGCTGGAAGACGGAGCGAAGCCGGACGACAGCACCCCTTGGACTGATTTTGCAAAATGGGGCCTGGTATATGGCGTCCCTCACCGATGAGCAGATACGCACCTACAGGGTGGCGCGTATCCTCGCGCTGGAAGCCACACATACCCAGTTTGAGCGCCCGAAAGACTTCGACCTGGCCGGATACTGGCAGGAAAATTCTCAGCGCCTGGAAGAAGAACTCCATCCCTTGAACACGAAAGTCCGCGTTTCGAAGACCGGCTTTCACATTCTCACCGGCATGAGCCCGACCTATGTTCGTGACCGTATGGAGGCCTCCTCGCCGGATCCTGAAAGCGGCTGGCGCATAGTCAGCCTGCCTGCCGGTTCGCTGCGTCAGGCCGCTTATCACTACCTGCGGCTGGGCGCCGAAATAGAGGTTCTTGAACCACCTGAACTGCGCGCCGAAATGCGCGAAGCGGCCAACGCGCT
>JBNLGT010000022.1:0-37066 GCA_050306195.1 Ensifer sp. | reverse complement strand
CAACAGTGAGGCTCTGGCTGACTTTGATCTGGAAGCATTTGCCCACGAAGCCCGTTGGAATGAGCAAATGTCGCGCATTGAGATGCATCTTGTTGCGACGCGGCGTCAGACAATCCGCATCGGAATGCGTGATTTTACATTTGCAAAAGGCGAGAGCCTTCACACGGAAAACAGCCACAAATTTACGCAGCCAGTTATAGAGAAGCTTGCGTTGGAAACAGGCTGGCGCGTGGATGCGTTCTGGACCGACGAAAACGCGCATTTCGCCGTTTCAGTGCTGGTCCCGCAATAAGCTCGTCCGATTAAGGCACTTTGGGTGAAGGCCACCATTCAGGCCCTCGCCTCAAATTAGCCTTTGGCCACAGAATCAAACGCCAGAAGCTTGTCCAGAAGCCGGGGCATTTCTTTCAGCGGCACCATATTCGGTCCATCTGAAGGCGCATTGTCCGGATCTTCATGCGTTTCGATGAATACGCCCGCAACGCCCACAGCAACAGCGGCGCGCGCCAGCGTCTCGACAAACTCCCGCTGCCCGCCTGTAGACCCACCCTGCCCACCGGGCTGCTGCACAGAATGGGTGGCGTCAAAAATCACCGGAGCCCCCATCGCCGCCATGATCGGCAGCGAGCGCATGTCGGAAACAAGCGTGTTGTAGCCAAACGATGCTCCACGCTCGCACAACAGCACATTGGCATTTCCGCTATTGTTCAGCTTGGCAAGCACGTTTTTCATGTCCCAAGGTGCGAGGAACTGCCCCTTCTTGACGTTGATGACACGTCCTGTTTTGGCGGCAGCAACCAGCAGGTCCGTCTGACGGCACAGGAATGCCGGAATCTGGAGAATGTCCACCACGGGCGCAACCAGACCACACTGTTCCTCGGTATGAATGTCGGTCAGGACAGGAAAACCAAATTCCGCCTTCAGGTCGGCAAAAACCTCCATTGCAGTCTCGAGCCCGATCCCGCGTTGCGCTGAAAGCGAGGTGCGGTTCGCTTTGTCAAATGAGGATTTGTAGACCAGACCAATCCCCGCCTTTGCGCAGACTTCAGAAAGAGCGCCGGCCATGTCAAAGGCGTGGCCCCGGCTTTCCATCTGGCAGGGACCGGCAATCAGCGAAAGCCTTGCACTATTGGAAAATGTAACGGCGGCAGCGCCTTCACCTGCGACAACTGTGCCGTTCGTCCCTATCTCAGTCATGCGGATTCATCCTCAAACACGAAAATTGCGCCCTGCCCGGGCTCCGGAGAAACCACGATCCGACGCCCGACCATGGAATAGTCGACGCCAGCCGTGTCAAAAAACCTAGCGGTTCTTGTAAGGTCGGCGACAGTAAAGGCAACAGCCTTGCCGCAAAAAACACCGTTTCGAACCTGCTTTGACGCAAATTCCCGTTCAAACGTTTGTCTGTCTGTAATACGCAAAAATGCTTTACCCATGGCATAGTCCTCGCCACGCGCCCCAAAGACCTTGTCGAAATAGCCATGGGTATTCTGATCAGCACATAATATAACGCCAGCAAGGCCGGTCACGCCATTTTCATGTGCTCTTAAAACGTCGGTGGACAATGCACCAGCATTGATGCGCTGGCAGGTAAAAACATAAAAATCAGGCAGAGACGCCACTTGAGAAAAAGCGAGTTCAAAGCTGGCAAGCCGCTCAGGCATATTGTCCGATGTTATCGGCCGCGAAAACCGCAGCATGTCACCACCAGAGATACCGAACTCGGTGAACCGCAAATGGTCACCTGCAGCATTCAGACTTTTCAGGGCAATGCCCGCCAGCCCTTCTTTTTCGGCACGAATCCTGAATTGCTGGAACAGTTTTACAAATGTGTTCCCACCGGCGAGCGCTTGTTCATAAAGCGCCGCATCGCCGATCGCCAACGGCTCCAGATAAGTATCGTCAGCGAAAAAGACGCAGGCATTTTGCGTCCCAAACGGATGTTGCGCGTCATTTGCCACCTGAAAGCCAAGTGCGTTCAGCCTGCCTCGCGCCAGCTCTGTAGAAAGAACAGACAAGACAATATGATCAAGCACCATTGAGTTCTTATCAACAGTCATCAATATCAAGCACCACTTGCAGTAAGTTGAAACCAACCCCCAAAAACATCGGGATTGCCCCAAAGTATTCATAGAGACTTTTAATAAAATACAAGATTTATATTTCACTCCGGGTATATATTTTTCCTATACAGTGCATTCTGTACCAATGTTTGAACCGGGTAATTAGTCAAATGACCCAGGTAGTAACAGTTTCGCAGGCGACCGCCGCCTATGCTAGCGAGGCCTACAAGCCTCGCAGCCCGAAATATTCGCCCATGGAAATGGCGATTTCGGAGTGGCACGCTCGTGCGGTTGAAAGCGCCAGCGCGTTTGATCGCGGGCTGCTGAACGTGGTGCGTCCACCATCTCTCCAACTCGCGTTCCTGACATCTCATCCTGCAGAAGAATACCGTGCAGTGAGTGTAGAACAAGCTGTGGCCGAATATGCGTCCTACGAGGGACCGGATAGCTCGGTTGAAAACGCCAGCGCCCCTGTTGGTCCCCAGTCCGCCGCAATGCCAGAGCCTGCTGTGGCGTCAACGCCTGAACCTGTTGTCACAACAGGCAGCAGCGAATAATCCCTGAGCAGATATCAGTCTTATATCAAGGGTCAATGATTATTGCCCCGGCAGCACAGCCGCCTGCAGCCAGAATCGGCTGAAAGCTTGCACGAAATTGCGATATTTCTCCATCGAAAGCGGTTTTTCCAGATAGGCGTTGGCGCCCTCTCTATAACATCCGACCACATCGCATGGATTGATGGAAGACGACAGGGCAATGACCGGCATTAGGGCTAGCTTCTCATTCGCGCGAATTTCGCGAACCAGCTCTATGCCGCTGCCTCCATGAAGACTGATATCAACTATGGCAATATCGCAGGACTTGTCGAGTATCGCCTCAATCGCACCTTCCACAGTCGGCCAGTTAAAGAGCTCAACGGGAACCGAGATGCTTTCAAACGCGGTCTGAAGAAACCCGAAATCCAACGGATCGTCCTCAACAACCATAACTCTGAAGACTTCTCTTCCCCGCAAACTACACCTGTTTTTCCTGCATCGGTAACCTGATCACGAACCGCGATCCGGCATTGTAGGTCGTATCAAGCCAAATTGCGCCCTGATGGCTCTCAACAATCTGCTTGCAAAGCGCCAGACCAATTCCGAACCCATCATAGACGCTTTCATCCTTGTGGAGACGGCGGAAGGCGGTGAAGATGCTGTCAGCGTATTTTGAATCAACTCCAATTCCGTTGTCTTCGACACAAAGTTCGAGGCTAGGTCCCTGCATCATCATGTAAATTCGGACGCGAGGCCTACCACCCGGGCGCCGGTATTTGACCGCGTTGCCAATCAGGTTCTGAAACACTTGGCGCAGCAGATCCGGATCTCCGTAATAATCCGGCAGGTCAGAAGCCAGTATCTCCGCGCGGGCATTTTCAATCTGGGTTTCCAGGTTTTGAACTGCCTGAATAACCAAATCCGAGAGATTGACGTGCTGAAGTGACAGGGACTTATAGGCAAGTTGTGAATATTCGAGCAAGCGCCTGATCACTCTGTCCATGCGGATTGCCGAATTTTGGACATGCTTTGCATAGTTCATCAACTCAGCATATTTGCCCTTCGACGCGTCCTCGATCAGCATGTCAGCGAAAATCGCTATATGCCGCAGCGGGGCTTTCAAATCATGTGATACGACCGCCGCAAATTGTTCCAATGACTCGTTTTTCTTGCGCAGCTCCTCACCCTGCTGCCGAAGATTCAATTCCCTTTCGTGCTCCAGAGTCACATCACGCCCAACCTTGATCAGGCCGATACGCTTACCGCCATCAAATTGCACTTTGGCACGCCAGCGAACCCAGATATTTTTTCCCGACGCGACCGACATCCACTCATCGAATTCTAGAGACGGATCCTGAGGCGTCGCTGCCGAAATCAAAGCCTCAATCGGCTCCCGCCCAACGGAATTAAGCCCCCCCCGCAAACAGCTTTCGCCATAAAACGCCTCAGCCTTGACGCCCAAAAGCTCCGCAAAGGAAGGATTGACATAGGTAATCTTGTAATCACGATCAGCAACAACAACAAAATCTGGAACATTTTCCAAAATGGTTTCAAATTCTCGCGTGCGGCTGCTCAGCTCTGACTGCACCTTTCTAAGTTCCGTAATGTCTTCGTAGATCGATGCACCCCATCCCTCAGGCGAAAAATACGCCGTTACCCGGTACCGCTTTCCTTCCGCGGTCTCGAGCTCGTTGGTAATCGGCCCTTTGTGTACGCCTGCCACATATTGCAGGTCCAATACTTCGTCGACGGAATGTCTGAGTTTCTCAATATTCACGCCAAACGCCCCCGCCTTCAACGCTGCGCGCAATAGCGTCTGGCGATCCTGCCCAAGATAAAAGATGTCCTCAATCGCCTTATAATACTGCACGGCGGCGGCGTTATATTTCAGCAGGCGCGCACTCTTGTCCCACACCAAAATGGGGCCTGGAAAGTGTTCTATAAGATAGGACAACGCACCAGGAAGGTCTTGATCACCAAAGGCAGTTTGCAAATCGGCAAACACAAAAAAGCCTTCCTGCTGACCAGCTGTATACCGATTGATTTGCAGCCGTCCCGAGACCGAGTGAATTGCATCGTCACAAGTTTGGAAAGGAACATGCCGCCCCTCTGGGCCTGAAGCCTTCCAGTTTCCAACCGGCTTTATGATGTCCAGAAACGAATGACCAACAATCTGATCGGCCCCAACACCGAACTGGGCGAGGAACGCTTTATTGGCCCTTAGAACAGCACCATCACAGTCTGTGACGAGGGCAGGCCGCGCCAACGCGTCAAAAAACTGATCTGAAATGCACGATTCCATAACGACCCCTGGAAAATTCCGCGGGAGCATATTCCGCCCTTTGAAAAAGGCCAAGTACGAGAGCTCGCCATTTCAGGGGCGAATACCGGGATTGTGTGGAATTACGGCAGGATTAGGAAATATGCCGTTCAACACCCGCAAGCGCGGCAAGATCGGCAGCTTGCAACTCAACGGATTCGCCGCATCCACAGGCCGAAGTCTGGTTCGGGTTGTTGAATACAAAGCCTGAACGAAGTTTGGTCACCTCGAAATCCATTTGCGTACCGAGCAGATAAAGAACAGCAGCCGGGTCAACCCAGACACTTGCGCCTTCACGTTCCACATAGTCGTCGCCTTTCACCGGCTCCGTAACGAGGTCAACGGAATATTCCATTCCCGCGCACCCGCCTTTTTTGATGGACACGCGTATGCCCTTAGCATCTCCGCCGGCATTGCCAACAATTGCCTTCACGCGGTCGGCCGCAGCCTGTGTCAATGTGATGACTTCAAATGCCATTTTCTGCTCCTTGCCATTCCGGGTTAAAGGCCCGAACGTCATATGCATAATTCTAGGCGCGTTATATTAAGGCTTCAATACCAGCCAATCGCTACCTGCGCTTCTTCGGACATCCGGTCAGGCGTCCATGGCGGATCAAAGACCATAGCCACCTCAACGCCCGAAACACCTTCAACGGCGCCAACGGCGTTTTCCACCCAACCAGGCATCTCACCCGCCACCGGGCAACCGGGAGCCGTCAGGGTCATGTCGATCTTCACGAGCCTATCGTCCTCCACATCGATTTTGTAGATCAAACCAAGCTCAAAAATGTCCGCAGGAATTTCAGGATCATATACGGTTTTTAAGGCCGCGATAATGTCGTCGGAAAGCCGCGCCAGTTCATCGGCGGGAATGGTCGAATTCACGACGCTATCGCGAACATCCATTTTTTCCTGAGTTTCTTCACTCATATCGGACCTCAATTACCCAAAAAAGTTACGTGCATATTCAAGCGCATCAACCAGCGTATCAACCTCCGCACGCGTATTATACATCCCAAAGGATGCCCTGCATGTGGATGTAACGCCGAAACGATTCAAGAGCGGTTGGGCGCAATGGGTACCGGCGCGCACCGCAACACCCCGCCGGTCAATGACCATAGAAACGTCGTGGGCATGAATACCCTGAAGCTCGAACGAAAAAATGCCGCCTTTACCCGGCGCTTCTCCGATGATCCGCAGAGAATTCACCGAGCGGAGACGTTCGGCGGCATAAGCGGCAAGGCCCGCTTCATGCTCGGCAATCGCGGCCCGGCCAACACCTTCCATATATTTCAGCGCTGCACCCAGCCCAATCGCCTGCACAATCGGCGGTGTGCCCGCTTCAAAGCGGTGCGGCGGATCGTTGTAGGTTACGTTATCCTCCGTAACATCAACAATCATTTCGCCACCACCCTCAAAGGGGCGCATCGACTTCAAGCGGTCGGTCTTGCCATAAAGAACACCAATGCCGGACGGACCATAAAGTTTGTGGCCGGTCATCACATACCAGTCGCAGCCGATATCACGCACATCAACCGGCATGTGGACTGCGCCCTGACTGCCGTCAACAAGGACGGGAATTCCACGCTCCCGTGCAATACGGCAAACATCCTTTACCGGCACGACAGTGCCGAGGGCGTTGGACATGTGTGTGATCGCAATAAGCTTGGTCCGCTCAGTCAGGCATTTTTCGAAGTCATCAAGATGAAACGCCCCCACGTCGTCCACCGGAGCCCAGACCAATTTCGCGCCCTTTTTCTCACGAATGAAATGCCAGGGCACTATATTGGAATGATGTTCCATAATGGAGAGGACAATCTCGTCACCCTCTTCAATGTTGTCCATGCCCCAACCATAGGCAACCGTATTAATGCCTTCGGTTGACCCTTTGGTGAAGATGATTTCGTCCACAGAGCCAGCATTGAGAAAAGCGCGCACTGTTTCGCGCGCTGCTTCATAGGCATCCGTGGCGGCATTTGAAAGGAAGTGCAAACCACGGTGAACATTGGCATATTCGTTCTCATAGGCGTGCGTCACTGCGTCGATAACGGCGCGCGGCTTCTGCGCGGAGGCTCCGTTATCGAGGTAAACCAGCGGCTTTCCGTAAACTTCCCTTGAAAGAATGGGAAAATCCCGGCGGATCGCCTCTACATCATATGCCATTGCACGAGCCTCCAAGGTCAAGCCTCACGCGATTCCAGCCAATTGGCGATCACGGATTCCAGTGCCTCAACCAGAGCTTCATCTTCCATTTCCTCCACCAGTTCCGCCACAAAGGCCTGAACCAGAAGACCGCGCGCTTTGGCTTCACGAATGCCGCGGCTCATGAGATAGTAAAGCTGCTTGTGATCAATATCGGTAACCGTTGCACCATGGGCGCATTGCACATCGTCAGCAAAAATTTCCAGCTCTGGTTTCGCTGAAAAATCGGCGTCATCAGAAAGAAGAAGCGAATTACAGGCCATCCGCGCATCGGTTTTCTGCGCATCCGGCGCAACACGGATCTGACCCTGAAACACACCACGCGCGCGATCAAAAACAATGTTGCGCACAACTTCCGTCGACGTTGTCTCGGGAACACTGTGATCAAGCACCATCGTTACGTCCGTATGGCTATCGCCATCCAGAAGGTTTATGACCCGCATTTGAAAATCAGAGCCCGGCGCCTTTGTAACGCCATGGATTTCCTGCCGTACGAGCTTGCCGCCAGCATTCACGATAAACAGGCTCAGTTTAGCATTTTCGCCCAGCGAGAACTTAAGCTGGCCGAGATAGGTGGAAACATCTTCTTCCTGCTGAAGAATGATCCACTCCACCTCCGCGCCGTCTTCAAGCACGATGTCACTGACCGTTGACGTGAAAGACGCCTCACCATCCAGACCGGCATGCCGCTCCACAATCCGAACCTTGGAACCCGCGCCAAAGGTAACGTTGAAACGACCGTGCAAATGGCCCGCACCAGACAACACCTGCAGCTCGACCGCCTTGGAAACTTCTGCGCCCGGTTCAAACGCGATGTTAAATCCCGTCGTGACAAAACCACTGTTAATACGTCCCACGGCGTCATCGTCACCAATGGGTGACAAGGCATCAGCGGCGGACCCGTTGAGAAGCGCGTCCTCAAATTTATGGACGATCGCGCCGGAAATCTCTTTCGACACGCTTGCCGCCGAAGAAACCGTCAAAACCTTTGAACCCGAAAGCAATGGTTCAAGCGCAGCCGCCTCGCCTGCGGCGTGAGCCACCGGCACCTCGCGCAACAACGAACGCAAATCGGTGTAATGCCAAGCTTCAACCCGGCGCGTGGGCAAACCTTTTGTTCTGAGGTCATAGATGGCCCGATCTCGCGCCATCAGCACATTTTCATCGCCTGGAAGGCTACCAATACTGTTTGTGTAGGCATCCACCAGCGCGCTTTCGGCCTGCGTAAGCTTGATCGCCGTCTGAGCAGTCATATCATCGTCCTTCAGGCAGCGCTCTTGATCACGTCTTCGTAGCCATTGGCCTCAAGTTCTTTGGCTAGCTCCGCGTCGCCAGACTTGATGACCTGCCCCTTGTAAAGAACATGCACACTATCCGGCTGGATATGGTCGAGAAGACGCTGGTAATGAGTAATCACGATCATGGCGCGATCAGGCGAACGCAGTGCGTTCACGCCTTCTGAAACAATCCGCAGCGCATCAATATCAAGACCGGAGTCCGTCTCGTCCAGAACGCAAAGTTTCGGCTCAAGAAGCGACATCTGCAAAATTTCAACACGCTTCTTTTCTCCACCGGAGAACCCGACATTCAGCGGGCGGCGCAGCATTTCGGGAGCCACTTTCAGGGCCGCCGCCGCATCCTTGACCTTGCGCATGAAGTCTGGCGTCGAAAGCTCAGGCTCGCCACGCGCTTTGCGCTGCTCGTTCATCGCCACTTTCAAAAACTGCATCGTGGCGACACCGGGAATTTCCACCGGATACTGAAACGCCAGGAAAAGCCCCTTGGCAGCGCGCTCCGCCGGATCAAGCTCCAGAATGCTTTCACCGTTGTAAAGAATATCACCTTCGGTAACTTCGTAATCTTCGCGCCCCGAAAGCACATAGGAAAGCGTCGACTTGCCCGAGCCATTCGGCCCCATGATGGCGGCCACTTCCCCGGCCTTGACCGTCAGGTTCAGCCCACGAATGATTTCCGTTCCGTCCTCGGCAATCCGGGCGTGAAGGTTTTTGATTTCAAGCATTTCAATGTCCTTGTAATTTTGTCCGTCGCCATTCAGGCGCCGCAAATGAGATCAACCAACCGAACCTTCCAGTGAAATGCCGATCAGCTTTTGCGCTTCAACCGCAAACTCCATTGGCAATTCCTGGATCACGTCCTTCACGAAACCATTGACGATCAGCGCAATCGCCGCCTCTTCCGGCACGCCACGTTGCATGCAGTAGAACAGCTGATCTTCGGAAATTTTCGATGTTGTCGCTTCATGCTCCAGCTGGGCCGACGCATTCTTCGCTTCGATATAGGGCACGGTATGCGCGCCGCATTTATCGCCAATCAGCAGAGAATCGCACTGGGTAAAGTTGCGCGCATTATCTGCACGGCGGTTGACCGAAACCTGACCGCGATAGGTGTTCTGGGAGAAGCCTGCAGAAATCCCCTTCGAAATGATGCGGCTCGACGTATTCTTGCCGAGATGGATCATCTTAGTGCCGGAATCGACCTGCTGATGCCCGTTTGAAACAGCGATAGAATAAAACTCTCCGCGCGAGCCATCGCCGCGCAGAATGCAGGACGGATATTTCCAGGTGATCGCCGAGCCGGTTTCCACCTGCGTCCAGGAAATCTTGGAATTTTTGCCGCGGCAGTCACCGCGCTTGGTCACGAAATTATAAATCCCGCCCTTGCCGTCCTTGTCACCCGGATACCAGTTCTGCACCGTTGAATATTTGATTTCCGCATCATCCAGCGCAACAAGTTCAACCACGGCCGCGTGAAGCTGATTTTCGTCACGCTGCGGCGCTGTGCAGCCTTCCAGATAGTAGACATAAGCCCCTTCTTCCGCGATAATCAGCGTACGCTCGAACTGGCCGGTGTTTTTCTCATTGATTCGGAAATAGGTGGAAAGCTCCATCGGGCAGCGCACACCCTTGGGCACATAGACAAACGAACCATCGGTAAAGACCGCACAATTCAATGTGGCGTAATAATTATCCGTGGTCGGCACCACCGAGCCCAGATATTTTTGCACCAGTTCCGGATGCTCACGGATGGCTTCCGAAATCGACATAAAGATGACGCCCGCCTTCTTCAGCTCTTCCTTGAAGGTCGTCACCACCGACACCGAATCGAAGACGGCATCCACCGCAATCTTCGATTTCTGAACGCCTGCCAGCATTTCCTGCTCACGCAGCGGAATGCCAAGTTTTTCGTAGGTTGCCAACAGTTCTGGATCGACTTCGTCCAGCGACTTCGGACCCTCTGCCGACTTCGGCGCAGAATAATAATAAATGTCGTTGAAATCGATCTTGGGATAATCAACCCGCGCCCAGGTTGGCTCTTCCATTGTCAGCCAACGGCGATAGGCTTCCAGACGCCATTCCAGCATCCATTCCGGTTCCCGCTTCTTGGCGGAAATGAAACGGATAATGTCTTCCGACAGGCCCTTGGGCGCCTTGTCGGTTTCAATCATGGTCTCAAAACCATATTTGTATTGATCCACATCGATCTGGCGCACCTGATCGATGGTCTCCTGGACCGCTACCATTTCGTTCTCCAATCTCGCCGGATCAAGGGCCGGCAGCTTGTTAACGTTGTCTATCTAGGTCTGGCCATAACCAATTGCATCAGTCAGAGCCAAGGAAAATTGCTTTTCCTCAATTTATCCCAATCTTCATGCCGCCGCACCGGTATTCATGGCTGCCTGACGCCGCGCGTTGATTTTTGAAAAGGCGGCAATTCCTCTTTCAATATCGTCGTCTGTCGTCGAAACACCCAGCGAAATACGCAACGCGCCAAGGCCAGCATCCTTGCCCATGGCTTTCAATACATGACTTTCGCCGACCTTGCCCGAAGAACAGGCCGAACCGGAGGAAAGCGCAATCCCTTCAAGGTCAAATGCAATCTGCCCTGTCTCGGATTTGAGACCGGGCACAGAAAAAAAGCACGTATTTGCAATGCGATCGACACCAGCGCCGTGAATTTCAAGATCCGGTGCAATGGTCTTCAACTCGGTCTCCAAATGATCGCGCAGCAACCGCAGCCGGTCAACACGCTGCTCGAACCCATTCCGCTGAAATTCAGCCGCTGCACCAAAACCAGCGATCGCCGCCAGATTTTCGGTCCCCGCCCGGTGACCCTTCTCCTGCCCACCGCCCCGAATCAGAGGTTCAGGCATCATGACCTCACCGCGCGAGATCAAGGCGCCGACGCCTTTTGGTCCGCCAATCTTGTGCCCGGAAACGATCAGGAAATCGGCTTCGATCACTTCAATGTCGAGTGCCACACGTCCCACACACTGAACCGCGTCGCACACGAAAAGACCACCATGTTCATGCACCAGCGCCGCAATGGTCTGGATCGGCTGTATAACACCGCTTTCGTTATTGGCGGCCTGAACCGCAACCATCGCCATGCCGCCAGCCCGGTCATGCTCACGCAGAAGGCCTGCAAGGACGTCAATATCTAACAGACCATCACCGTCGACCGGTATTTGCACCACATCAGCCTTGTTAAAGCGCCCGCCTTCCAGAACGGCAGGATGCTCAACAGCGCTAACGTAAAGCTTGGAAACCCCAAGCGCCGCCTTGCCCATCTTGAAACGTGGACTCAACACGGCATTCGCCGCCTCTGTTGCGCCAGAAAAAAAGGTGACATGCGCGGGCTTCGCCCCCACAAGCGCACCAACCTGTTCACGCGCCCTGTCAATGACGGCGCGCGCGGCCCGGCCTTCGCTGTGAACCGAGGAAGCATTGCCCGGCAACTCCATGGCTGCAAGCATCGCATCACGCGCTTCAGGCAGAAGCGGCGCCGTCGCATTCCAGTCGAGATAGGCTCTTGTCTTCATCAGTGGCTTGGCCGTTCTACCCGGCAATCGATCAGCCGGGCGTATTTTTCTTGAAATTTCAGGCGCGTTTGCCGTAAGAGACTTGCCAAAAGGAACCAGCGCTTTCTGCGCCTTCTTTCGAACAGTTCTAAACTGTTTCTAGAAAAGCTGACTCCTTTCGTCAAGACTAGAAACAGCCAACGACCGGAGTAAATATGCCCGAAGTGATTTTCAACGGCCCGGCAGGCAGGCTGGAAGGCCGCTATCAGCCTTCCAAAGAGAAAAACGCACCTATCGCTATCATCCTGCACCCGCACCCGCAGTTTGGTGGCACGATGAACAACCAGATTGTCTACCAGCTCTTCTACATGTTCCAGAAGCGCGGGTTTACGACGCTTCGCTTCAACTTTCGCGGTATTGGCCGCAGCCAGGGCGAATTCGACCACGGTACCGGTGAACTTTCCGACGCGGCTTCGGCGCTTGACTGGGTTCAGTCCATGCACCCGGATTCGAAGAATTGTTGGGTCGCCGGTTATTCCTTCGGCGCCTGGATCGGCATGCAGCTTCTTATGCGCCGTCCTGAAATTGAAGGCTTCATGTCGATTGCCCCACAGCCCAATACCTATGACTTTTCCTTCCTCGCCCCCTGCCCGTCCTCCGGCCTTATCATCAATGGCGACGCCGACAGGGTTGCGCCGGAGAAAGATGTTCAAGGGCTTGTGGAAAAATTGAAGACACAGAAAGGCATCCTGATCACGCACAAAACTGTGCCGGACGCCAATCACTTCTTCCAAGGCCAGGTGGAAACTCTTCTAGCCGAGTGTGAAGACTACCTCGACCGGCGCCTCAATGGCGAGTTGGTTCCCGAACCAACAGCCAAGCGGATCCGCTGAAAGCGCAGCCATCCGCAAGTGTCATCAAAACCAGCGTCCGCAAGGCCGCTGGTTTTTTGTTGCCATAAAATTGAATTTCGGCATGGTTCTCTCCACCTATGCCGACAATCAACGACGCTCGTTCAAATGACCAGCCCTCCGCATGGCTTGGCAGCTTGACCACTTGAGAGTAGGAAAGCTTCATGTTTCGTGAAGACCTCAACATAACGATGCTGCCAGCAGGCGGCGCTCCGCCGGTGCGATGGCGTATATCCGACGGACTGGTGCCGTATGAAGAGGCCGTGGCCACCATGGAAGCGGAAGTAGCAAAAATAGCCGCTGGCGAGACTGACGAGCTTGTCTGGCTTCTGGAGCACCCGCCGCTTTATACGGCCGGAACCAGCGCCAACCCGGTTGACCTTGTTCAGCCTGACCGTTTCCCAGTGTTTCAAACGGGACGTGGTGGCGAATATACCTACCATGGCCCTGGCCAACGGGTTGCTTATGTCATGCTCGATCTTAAACGGCGGCGTCAAGACGTGCGCGCCTATGTCGCTGCCCTTGAAGAGGTCATCATCCGAACGCTGGAGGCCATGAATATCAAGGGAGAACGGCGCGAGGACCGTGTCGGCGTTTGGGTTCAGCGCCCGGAAAGACCCACCTTGCCGGATGGTTCCATGGCCGAGGACAAAATAGCGGCTCTCGGTATCCGAATTCGCAAATGGGTCACATTCCACGGGCTTTCCATCAATGTTGACCCCGATCTCGACCATTTCGGCGGCATCGTACCATGTGGGATATCCGCCTACGGCGTCACCAGTCTGGTGGATCTCGGCTTGCTGGTTTCGATAGCAGACGTCGACATCCGCCTGCGCCAAGCTTTCGAGGACGTGTTCGGTCCCACGGCCGCGGTGTGATCAGACGCCAAACAGTCCTTCGCAGGCAACAATGATTGCATACGCATGGATCAAGACCGCAGCATAAAGACCTAACCCCGCCATAAGCCGTTCTGGATCACTCATCTCCAACATCACATGACGCGGCTTGACATCACCGTGGCCAACAAAGCTCAGAATGGCGAAGACCGCGACGGCGATGACCAGAGCGCTGCCAGATACACCGACCTCCCAACCAGTTGCCAGGATTGCAGCGGCAATCAGAAAACTGCCCACCATCTGCGTAGTCTGCGAGCGGAATACCTGACGGATGGCCTGCCCGCCGTCAAAGCGGCGCATGGGCAACAGATTGAGCAAATTGAACGCACCCAAAATCAGTAGGAACAGGAGCGCAGGTTCTCTCAGCAGCGCGGGAAGATGACCATTGCCAGCCCCCCGGCTGACGCTAACCACAATAGGTACGACAAAACCAGACAGCCCAGCGCCCATGATAGCGCAAACGGCAATTTCAAAGCGCGAATTATAGGGCCTTCCGCCCATGGCGAGCCCGCCAAGCAACGGGATAAAAATCATTCTCACCCGCTTATGCCCAAAGGCGCGATAGGCGATTAAGTGTCCAAGCTCATGCATGACGATGACAACGGTCAGCATGGTTGAGAGCACCAGGCCATGCAGGTTCATGCCCAAGAAAGGCCAAAGCAAGAGCGTCGATACGACGGCCAGGAAAACCTGCATCGAAGGCCGCTCAAACACCCCGCCAAGCGACACACTTCGCCCATTCAGCCAGTTTCCCAATGCTTTGGTTTCACGCCTGAGGCTGAAATAACGAAAGATGTAAAACGCTAATCCCCGATAGTTGTCCGTGCGCTCAAGCACCATATCCGTTCCATCGGAATCAGCGCTCAGGGTGCAGCTTTCCTTGTAATTTCTCCAAAAGTCAGGATCCAGCGCCGTGTCTTCGACCACCCGCGCCGAATAGCTCGTAGTCGCATCATTTGCATCAACCTCATAGGTCAACTCTATGGGCTGCCCATGTCGGTCAAGGTTTGAATGCGTATGCCTGACCTGATTTCCGGCAAGCGGTGTACTGTTGATGACGGAAGGGTGCCAGGATGCATTTCGTCCCAGTGGATTGATAGCACTCCAAACCCGTTCAAGGGGAGCATCAAAATGCTTACGGACGCGAATGGTTCGCCTGCCCAATGGGGCCGCCATCAGCAACCAGATGAGTCCCAGATTAATGATAATAAGCGCGATTGCCTCTTGAGGCATGCCTGTCTCCCAATCACCGGCTGCCGACGATAAGGAGAAAGTTTCAAGAAACTGCCTTCCACTTAAATAGAATTTTATTTTTTCCCGACGGGGTCCGCCAGATCAATGCCTGAGCAACGCCGAGGTACAATCGTTGTCAGCCGTGACAACACAGGGCTCGTCCCCATCAATGCTCGCCGAAATTGGCGGTTCCGCGCCTTCGGTCGATTTTTCATGCATATCGATTTCGCCATTTACGCCAAATTGTGTGTTCGCATTCAGTAGTGCATCACCGCCCGCGCGTGGCGAAGGCTGAACCATAGCCATGGGCGTACTTGCGCGGTTCTCGCTTGAAAGGATAGTCGATATTCGCGGGCGTTCTGCAATGTCCTTGTCTGACGGAGTTGCCAAAGCAAATTCCACCCGAATGCGTGACGCTATCGCGTCGGCAAGTCCAACATAGGCAGGCACCCCGTCGGGGGAATAGCTTATGGCCTTAAATTCATTCAGATAAAGCGGTTCGCCAGATTGCGCCCGGCGGGCAACCACTTGAACCCGCGCATCGTTCTCAATGTCCCCTGTAACGACGTTCAATATACTAACTTCGAGACTAACCTGCTGCATTGGCGCGCCGCGGTGGCTGACCGAGATCGACGCGTCAAGACGCCGCTCAAGCGCATCCTTCAGTCGGGGATCAACGCCATTCGAAAGGCTGACGCTGCTGCTCGTAACTTCAAATACATTGCCCTGCGTATAGGCATTCTGGCGTGTATGTTTACCCGCGCAGGCCGACAAAGCCGCTGCAACCCAAAGCAACACAACAATTCGAAACCAGTACCTGACCATGACACCCCGCGCCGAATCCATACCTGTCACATAATCCCGGAAACATGGTTAGCAGAGCGTTAAATCAACGCCAGATTGTTCCGGGCATTTTCACCCGCAACGAGAATACGACAAAGCTTTTGCACGGAGCTGGAGAATATCACGACGCGGTCTTTTCTGAGATAACATCATTCGCTAGTCATTGGACCGGCATTCAGGAAGGAGAAGTCGTTGACAATGGTCGAAAAACAAAACCAGGAAAACGTACTTGTCTGCTGGCGGGAGGGCACAGCAGGCAGGATAAGGCTGAACCGGCCCAAGGCTCTGAATGCGCTGAATCACGAGATGGTCAGTGGCATCCGCTCGGCGCTGGACAGCTGGGCAAACGACGACAACGTGACCTGCATCATCCTGGATGGAGAAGGCGAAAAGGCGTTATGCGCCGGCGGCGACATACGCTTCATGTATGATACGGGACGGGTTAACCCCGCGCCGGGTAGGCAATTCTGGCGCGACGAATATTGCGTAAACCTGCTGATTTCCCGCTACCCAAAGCCGATTCTCACACTGATGGACGGCATCACGATGGGCGGTGGCGTCGGACTAGCCGGTCACGCCTCCCACCGCATCGTGACGGAACGCGCCATGATCGCCATGCCCGAAGCTGCAATTGGCTTCCTGCCGGATGTTGGCGGCACATATCTGCTTTCCCGCGCACCCGGCAAGATCGGGCTTTATCTCGGCACAACATCAACCCGTATGACGGCGGCCGATGCAATTCATGCCGGGTTTGGCGACGCCTATATCGAATCAAAAGATATCCCGATGCTCTGCGAGAGGCTTGCAACGGGCGAAGAACCCGACGCAATATTGTCGTCGCTATCTGTGACCCCACCTGAAAGCAGCTTACAGACCAACCAGAAGCAGATAGATGCAGTTTTCTCAGGCGCAACAATGTTGGAATGCGTTGAAAAGGCTGAAGCACTCGCAGCTGAAGGCAATGAGTGGGCCTTAAAGACAGCCAAGTCCCTCAGACATAACAGCCCCTTTTCGCTGGCGTCTACATTCTACGCGCTGGAACAGGCGGCCAACAAAGATCTCGAGAATTGCCTGAAGATGGAATATCGATTCTCACACAGGGTTCTGAACCACGAAGACTACTATGAGGGCGTACGCGCAGTCATTGTCGACAAGGATCGCGACCCGAAATGGTCGCCAGACCGCCTTGAAGAGGTTGACCTCGCGAAAGTTAAAGCCATGTTTGCCCCTCTCGGCGAGCAGGAATGGCATTTTTCCTGACACAGGAACCAGTTGAACGAATTCAAAAAAGGGAGTGATAAATGAGCGATACTGTTTTGCTTGAACGACGGGGCCGCGTCGCATTACTGACGCTGAACCGCCCACAGGCGCTCAACGCCTTGAATTCCGAGCTGCTCAACACGTTGCTCGACCATGTCAATGCGCTCGCAGTTGACGATAGCGTCGGTTGCATCGTGCTAACAGGATCGGAAAAAGCCTTTGCAGCAGGAGCCGACATCAAGGAAATGGCGTCCAAAAACTATATCGAGATGCTGACATCCGACCATTTTGGACCATATAACGCCATCGCAACAGCTCGTATTCCAATCATCGCAGCCGTCAGCGGCTTCGCACTCGGCGGTGGCTGCGAACTGGCTATGATCTGCGATTTCATCATCGCCTCCGACACCGCCAAATTCGGGCAGCCGGAAATCAAACTCGGCGTCATACCAGGTCTTGGCGGCACGCAGCGCCTGACGCGCGCTGTCGGCAAGGCCAAGGCCATGGACCTGGTTCTCACAGGCCGCATGATGGATGCAGCAGAGGCTGAAAGCGCAGGCCTTGTGGCGCGCGTTGTTCCGTCAGAAAAGCTGCTTGAAACCGCACTTGAAGCAGCAGAGGCCATCGCCAGCTATTCCAAGCCCTCTGTGCAGGTTGCAAAGGAAGCGGTCAGCCGCGCTTTCGAAACCACACTGGCTGAAGGGTTGCACTACGAGCAACGTGTTTTCTATCCGCTCTTTGCCACGGAAGATCAGAAAGAAGGCATGGCGGCGTTTACCGAAAAACGCAAACCGGACTTCAAACATCGCTGATAATGAAAGCCGGAAAACAAAAAGGGCCACACAAGGCGGCCCTTTTCAATTGATCTGCTCAAGAAAATTTATTCAGCGTCCTTGTCAGCGGCTTTCTTCTTAGGAGCAGCCTTTTTCTTTGGTGCGGCTTTCGCTTCTTCGCCTTCGGCTTCATCAGAAGCGGCGGCCTTTTTCGGGGCAGCTTTCTTCTTCGGTGCAGCCTTCTTCGTTTCTTTCTTCGAAGCGGCATCGTCCTCGTCGTCAGCCAGAAGCTCTTCCTTTGAAACGGTCTTGTCCGTTACGGAGATTTCGCCCAACAGATGGTCAATGACCTTCTCTTCAAAGAGAGGCGCGCGCAGCGATGCGGCAGCGCCCGGCGTCTTCTGGAAATATTCAAGAATTTCCTTTTCCTGACCGGGATACTGGCGCAGTTGAGCATAAAGCTGCTGCTGCAGTTCTTCGTCCGAAACTTCAACACCAGCCTTCTCGCCAATTTCAGAAAGAACAAGACCAAGACGGACACGGCGCTGTGCAAGCTTGGTATATTCCTCGCGGGCAGCTTCTTCCGTGGTGTCCTCGTCTTCGAAGGTCTTACCACTGTTGCGCAGGTCTTCGTTGATCTGGAACCAGATATTGTTGAATTCCGCATCTACAAGCTGCTGCGGCGTTTCGAACTGGTACATTTCATCCAGCTGGTCGAGAATCTGACGCTTCAGCTTCTGACGTGCAACGGACGTGTACTGGCTGGATATCTGCTCGCGAACGATTTCACGCAGGCGATCAGCCGATTCGACACCCAACTTGGAAGCAAGTTCGTCGTTGATTTCCACGTCGCCCGGCTTGGCGACTTCCTTGACCTTAATGTCAAAGGTGGCTTCTTTGCCGGCCAGTTCCGCAGCATTGTAGTCGGCAGGGAACGTAACGGTGATAACCGTCTCGTCGCCAGCCTTCACACCAACGAGCTGATCTTCAAAGCCCGGAATGAAACGGCCGGACCCCAGAACGAGCTCTGCGTCTTCAGCCTGACCACCTTCAAATGCAACACCGTCGACCTTGCCGAGGTAATCCATTGTTACGCGGTCACCTTCAGCGGCTTTGCCCTTCTTGGTTTCATAGCTGCGCGCGCTGTCAGCAATCTGCATAACCTGCGCGTCAACTTCCTCAGCCGGAATGTCGACGTTTTCGCGAACCACCTTGATGCCTGCATTATCCTTCAGGTCGATCGGCGGAATGACTTCGTAAGCGATGGAGAATTCCAAGTCGGCCTGCGCCGTCAGAATCTTTTCTGCTTCCGCCTCGTCTTCCGTCATGGAAATTTCCGGCTGCGTTGCAGACTTTTCACCGCGCTCGGAAAGAATGCTGCTGGGTCTGTCGCGAACGATCTCGTTGACCAGTTCAGCCATGACAGACTTGCCATAAAGCTTTTTCAGGTGAGAGAACGGCACCTTGCCAGGACGAAAGCCTTTAATCTGGACGCGGTCTTTAACACCTTCCAGACGCTCATTCATCTGAGCTTCCATATCCTTGGCCGGAATAACGACCTTGATTTCGCGCTTCAGCCCTTCAGCGAGCGTTTCTGTAACCTGCATTTTCAAACCTTCGTTTTTCAAGCGGCGCTCTACGGTTCATCAGGCCGAGCCGGAACAAGATACGCCAGTCTTCATTTGCCGGGTGCTTTATGCAATTCCTGCCCAGTTTTGCAAGCAAAATGCGTCTTGCAGCCCGAAAAGTCGTCAATATTCCCAAACACACAGCGTACCACGTACCCGGCAGAACAGCCCTATAGACCTGCAAGCAGAACCAAAATGAGCCCTTTGCGCTACTTTAAAGGTTCTCTGCAAAGCCAAATGGCGATCGAGCGCCATCGAACAAGAACAGCAGAAAACCGGGAGAAACAGTGGTGCGGGTAGAGAGACTTGAACTCCCACGCCTTGCGGCACCAGAACCTAAATCTGGCGTGTCTACCAATTTCACCATACCCGCATTCGCTCCGCAAAGTGGAAACGAATTTGTGCGCCTCTATACCACCGGCGCAGTGACACGCAAGCCCAAAGTGTCAGATCAGCGAATGATTACACGAAAGAATACGGGCCACGAAGCATCCCTAATTCCACTAGGACATTTAAAGATTACGTTAAAGTTTTGGTGCGCATATTCTTACCTAAGAAGCTGGTATGCAATTAGCGCATATCTCCTATTACGATTTTGCACTGCACAATAATCATATTATTCGCTATAAGCAGTAACAACAGAGGGCGAGACGCCCGAGGGTGGAGATGGCGAACCACCGGAAGCTTGCTTCAAGTGCCCCGGGAAACCGGAAAAGAATTCGAAGTGGACACTCCTCCTCCCAGTTCACTTCGTATATGGCTGGCAATACTCCTCCTCCCAATTGCCAGTCGATTATATGACGCCCACCGGATATCCTCCCCCGGTGGGCGTTATCATTTTCAGCAGTATCCCACAGTTCGAAATACAGGGATCGCCTCCTTCAAGGGGTAGTTGCCGCCGCGCCTGAAGCCTGATTCTATCGCGATTCCGAAATTTACCCGGCACGATCAAGACCTCATCTTGCGCAAACCAGACGCCGGTTTGCTCTCCGCAGCCCCCCCCACAGCAACGGCGGAACATACCGAGTAAAGCCTGTAAAGACTGCGCGGAACCGATGAATAGGCTCGCCACATTTAAGTCAAAATCCCCTTTATTTACATTTGGTTAAGATGGAGCCATGCAAGTAGCGCATAAGTGATTTGAGTAATTTGCGCTTCAAGTTTTTGCAATGCAGCATATATTACGGACAACAAGAGCGAAGGCAGTGACCTCCCATCCAGCAAGCCTTCTAATGATGTACGAAAGGAAACCGAGATGAACCTTACCCGTTCTTACAACAACTGGCGCAAGTACCGTCAGACGATCAACGAACTGAACCGCATGTCCAACCGTGAACTTGCAGATCTTGGTATCGCACGTTCTGACATCAATACGGTTGCTCGTCAGGCCGTTCGCTAAGATCCCAAGATCAGCGAAATTCAGTAAACGCCCTTGAGATTTACGTCTCGGGGCGTTTTCTTTTTGGCCCCCTATCGCGGCTCGAGCTTACGATTTAGCCATAGCCAAACAACGCCAAGAAAATGTGCGAGCATTTGCACAAATGCATATCAGATGCACAAATTTTGCACTGCAAAAACGACGGAACTGGGCGTATATTCCGCTTTATAGAAAGGGATACGAACTCCCTGTTTTCGAGGAAACCGATATGAACCCGATCCGCTACACAAAAAGCTGGCTGTCCTATCGCCGCACGGTCAAGGCGCTTAACAAGCTTCCTAACGACCGGCTCAGCGACATCGGCCTGAACCGCTTTGAAATTCAGTCCATTGCCGCACGGTCTTTCCGATAAGCAGCATTTGAAATACAGAATGTCTGACGGCGCCGGTGGCGCCGTTTTGCTTTTGGGGCCTAGCGAAATTCTGCCCCGTGATTTGCCCCATTGCAGACGCAGTCCATATTGGCAGCTTCCATGGCGCATGATATGGACGCCGCCATGACAGAAACTGACCCAGCTCCTATTCACATCATCGGCGGCGGATTGGCCGGCAGCGAAGCCGCATGGCAGGCCGCGCGCGCTGGAATTCCCGTCATTTTGCACGAAATGCGCGGCGTTCGCGGAACAGACGCGCACAAGACGGATGGACTGGCGGAACTTGTCTGTTCCAACTCCTTCCGCTCTGACGATGCTGAAACCAATGCCGTTGGTGTCATCCACGCCGAAATGCGCCTGGCCGGGTCGTTGATCATGGCTTGCGCAGATCGTCATCAGGTCCCCGCAGGCGGCGCGCTGGCGGTAGACCGCGACGGGTTTTCAGAAGCCGTTACAAAGGCGATTTCCACCGAACCGCTGATCACCATCGAACGCGAAGAAATTACCGGCCTGCCACCTGAAGAGTGGGATCAGGCGATTATCGCAACTGGACCGCTCACCGCGCCCTCGCTTGCGGAGGCTATCCGGGAGGCAACAGGGACCGAATCGCTCGCCTTTTTTGACGCAATTGCCCCCATTGTTCACCGCGATTCCATCGACATGGATATTTGCTGGTATCAATCGCGGTACGACAAGGTTGGCCCTGGCGGTACCGGCAAAGACTATATCAACTGTCCCATGAACGAGGAGCAATATAACGCCTTCATCGACGCGTTAATTGCGGGGGACAAGACAGGCTTCCATGAGTGGGAGGGTACGCCCTATTTCGATGGCTGCCTGCCGATTGAAATTATGGCTGAACGCGGTCGCGAAACGCTGCGCCATGGACCGATGAAGCCGATGGGCCTCACCAATGCCCATAAGCCAGAAGAAAAGCCTCATGCCGTCGTGCAGCTGCGTCAGGATAATGCACTCGGCACGCTATACAATATTGTCGGCTTTCAGACCAAACTGCGCTACGGCGCGCAAGCTGAAATTTTCCGCATGATTCCCGGCTTGGAAAATGCGGAATTTGCGCGCCTCGGCGGTTTGCACCGAAATACCTATCTGAATTCGCCCATTCTTCTCGACACGTCGCTGACCCTAAAAGGAAGACCAGGACTGCGCTTTGCGGGTCAAATCACCGGATGCGAGGGCTATGTGGAAAGCGCAAGCATCGGCCTTCTGGCCGGACGTTTCGCCGCCGCTGAACGCTTGGGAAAACCATTGCCGTTCCCCCCTGCTGACACAGCCTTCGGTGCGCTGCTCAACCACATTACGGGCGGTCACCTTGTGTCCGACGACGAGCCTGGAAAACGGTCCTTTCAACCGATGAACATCAATTTCGGTCTGTTTCCCGAGCTTGAGCCAGGGACAATCGTAAAGCCTGAGGGTGTCAAACGTTTCCGTGGCAAAGACAAGGCGATTGCAAAGAAGAAGGCCGTCAGCGCCCGCGCATTGGCGTCCTGCCGCGCGTGGCTTGAACAACAGTCCAATTAATTCAAACTGGATCGGAGCGCGACGCTTGGTCGGCGGCTATACTCCCCAACAGCCATAGCGACACTTCGGCGGCCTGCTGCGCATTCCTGAATCTGAAGTCCCCGTCCTCCAGCCGGCTGTCTCCAAATTCAACATGAAGGGCCGCCGCATTATCGCTGGGGTGAATACGCACGCTGTTTGGTCGCAAAATCCGGCATACAACATGCCTTTTGAAGGACTGTACGCAACCGGCTTTTCCGTCCGATAGCCTCAGGAACACCGCGCTCGAATCTATCGTGGACTGCGCCTCACGGATCGGCTCGCCCGGGAAGGCCTTGCCAAATGCCATGATGGCGGCGCCGAGCTCATCGCCTTCGCTCTGCAGCAAATTCAACTTGCTAAAGACATAAAGCGAGAGGAATGTCAGGCTGCCTATAAAAATAGTCAGATTGATTGTTGCCCAAGTCAAATCGCAATGCCTCACTCAATGAACTGTCAGTTTATCAGCCATGCCTTGCGCGAATTTTACGCTCCGGCTGTCAGGTCAAAAAGACTTTGAAACCGCCATCCGCCAAAGCCGCCACTGACGCGTCAACGGTCCAGATTCAATCGGCGCGCTTTGGGCCAGGTGCCCTCTCATCCTTGCAGCAATCCTAAAATTATTCGCCGACAATCCAGCAAGCAGAAAAGGCCAATGACTAGCCGCGGAACGGACATAACTGCGCCTGGCCTTCTCAAGATGTTCTGCACCAAAACCGGAAAAAATTTCAACCGCCGAAGCCAGCTGGACTTTATCACAATTCGGCGACAGGAACTCCTCCGGCGTCAAACCAGCAGCATTCAACATCTGCTTTGGCACATAGGTCTGCCCACGCGCCCGAAACTGGCTGAAGTTGCGAATAATACGCCCAACAGCCAGCGCAACACCCGCATGACCGGCCGCCACAGCATTGTCTCGAGCCTTTTCCTTGTCGCAGATTATGAGGCCCAACTGGATAACAGAGGATACGGTCTCCCCCGCATAAAGCTCGAAATCCTGGATGCTCCCCATCGGGTCGTCATAAAGATCAAAGATCCGGGCATCCAGCAAAGCCATGAATGGCTCCAATGGCAAGGCATGTTTTGAGATTGTGTTTTTCAAGGCGTGAGCCAACGGCCCACTCTCCGCCCCGTCAGCAGATCCCTGCAGGACGTCGCGCCACCACTGAAGCCGGATTTCTCCCGGCATAGGTTCGCGGATAAGATCGCGGATGCGAGCCGTCTCAACATCGAACAGATAGAGCGCAGCCATATGACCGCGAACGATTTCCGGCATCAATAGACAGGCAAGATAGTGATCGCGACTTGCTTGCTTCAATGCGCCAAGGCAGTAGGCATATGCATCATTCAGCGCAGTCAAAGCTTCTTGCCTCTCACTCAGGCCGGGAAAATGCCTTAAACGGCCAACAACGCCGCTGCAACGGGCCGATTTTCCGATAGCATGATATTATAAGTGCGTATTGCTGCACCGGTACTCATGGGATCAGAACTCATGCCTGCGGCACGGAACTGGGCTTTCAGCTCAGGCTTGATAAGCCGCAACTCCCGCCCGGTTCCCACCAGCAGGAATTCGATCTGATCCGCGTCGTCGAAAACCCGCCGAAACGCGTCCGCCGTAAAATCATCGACATCCTTCACGTCCCAGCCATATATGCCGGACGGCAGGCACAGGATCGAACCGCGGTGAGACATATCGGCAAACCGAAATCCGCCGTCACCATAGGCATCGATCTCCGCAAGGCCCGGAAAATGCGCCTGCCGCGGATCAGCCATTGCTGGTTTCCGCATCCGTCACATTTTCGTCCTTCTTGCCAAAGCTTTCAGGTCGCAGCTTGAACAGGATGAGTACGGGCGCCGCAATGTAGATCGAGGAGAACGTACCGACCACGACACCGAAGAGCATCGCAACCGTGAACGAACGAATGACCTCACCGCCAAATATGACCAGCGCCGCAATGGCAACAGCCGTCGTTGCGGATGTCAAAACGGTTCGAGACATCATCTGGTTGACGGATGTATCGAGCAGTAGCGGAAGCGGCATTTTCTTGAACTTCCGCAGGTTTTCACGCACGCGGTCGTACACAACCACAGTATCGTTCAACGAGTAACCGACAATGGTCAAAACGGCGGCGATACTGGAGAGGTTGAATTCAGTCCCAGTAAACACGAACATACCAATTGTCAGCAGCACGTCATGAACCGTGGCAATAATCGCGCCAACAGCAAACTGCCACTCGAAACGCAGCCAGATATAAATCAGAATGGCGAACAGCGCCGTTGCAACCCCGATGCTTCCCGCAATCGCAAGCTCGGAAGAAACCGAAGGACCAACCACTTCAACGCGACGGAAGTCATATTGATCCTCAAGTTCCGAACGCACCAAATTCACCGCAGACTGTTCGGCATTGTCGCCGCCCTCCTGCGCCTGAACGCGAATGAGAACCTCATCTGGACCACCAAAGCCCTGAACCTGCACTTCGCCCAGGTTAAGCTCGCTCAGACGCGTTCGAATGTCCTGCAGGTCAGCAGTGCCTTCAATCGCCTTCACCTCAAAAATCGATCCGCCCTTGAAGTCGATACCGAGGTTCATACCAATCGTGCCAAATCCGGCAACGGAAGCCAGCGCAAGCATTGCTGACAAGGCAAACGTGTAACCGCGAATTCGCATGAAACGGATATTCGATGCATCAAAGAACCCTGTCCTGATTCCCTTGGGAAGGACCTTCGGGCGGTTACGATGCACCCACATAGCGACCATCCAACGCGTCAGCGTGAAGGCCGTAAACAGCGTGGTGACAATACCAACGCTCAGCGTAACGGCAAATCCGCGAACGGGGCCTGAGCCTAGGAAAAACAGGATAACAGCCGCAATCAATGTTGTGACGTTGGCATCCAGGATTGTTGCGAATGCTCGGCTAAATCCGGAGTCAATCGCCTGGATAAGTGGGCGACCACTGCGTGATTCCTCGCGAATACGTTCGTAAATCAGAACGTTCGCATCCACAGCCATACCAATGGTCAGCACGATACCTGCAATGCCCGGCAATGTCAGCGTGCTGCCAAGTGTTGTCAGAACCGCCAGGATGAGGACCACGTTGAGCGTCACAGCAATATTCGCAACGACGCCCAGATAGCCGTAGGCAACAATCATGAAGACGACGACAAGGACAGCGCCAATGATGCCCGCCGTCACGCCAGCACGAATGGAATCCGCGCCAAGTCCAGGCCCCACGGTACGCTCCTCGACAATCGTCAAAGTCGCCGGCAAGGCGCCCGCGCGAAGCAGCACAGCAAGGTCGTTAGCCGAATCGACGGTGAAACTACCGGAAATCTGTCCGGAACCACCGAGAATAGGTTCCCGAATAACGGGGGCGGAAAGCACCTGATCGTCAAGAACAATCGCAAAGGGACGACCCACATTCTCGCTCGTCGCCTGCGCAAAACGCGTCGATCCCTTGGAATCGAAACGGAAGGAAACAATCGGTTCATTCGTCTGCGAATTAAAGCTCGCCTGCGCGTCAACCAGGTTTTCGCCGGATACCAGCGCGCGCTTTTCCACGAGATAGGGTATGGCGGGATCATCCGTAGAATAAAGCACTTCCGAACCGGCTGGTGGACGGCTGTTCAATGCATCCTGCGCCGACATGGTCATATCGACCAAATGGAAGGACAGTTTCGCCGTCTGGTTCAAAAGCCCTTTCAAACGTTCAGGATCACTCAGCCCGGGAACCTGAACGATAATCCTGTCCTCACCCTGCCGTTGAATAATCGGCTCTGTTGTTCCCAGTTCGTCCACGCGGCGGCGAACAACCTCGATTGATTGCGTGACAGCAGACGAAACACGGTAATTGATGCCTTGATCGGTAATGTGGAATTTGAGCAGTCCATCACCCGCATCTTCCAGCGTCGCCTCAGTAATGGCGCCGCCAGTCAAGCCTCCGGATGAAACCTGGGCCGTGATATCGGCGAGGGCTTCCTTGGCGGCATCAATTTGCGAGACATCACGAATACGAACCTGGATATCCTGACCAGTGCCTGAAAGACCGGTATATCCGATACCCGCGCCCCGAAGCCCCGCACGGATATCGTCAATCGTGGTTTGCAGACGCTCCTTGATAATATCGGCCTTCTCCACCTGCAGCATGATGTGAGAACCGCCCTGCAGGTCGAGACCGAGCGTAATCTTGCTCTTCGGCGCCCAGTCGGGCAACTTGGCGAGTATGTCGCTGTTAAGCGCATTGGGTAGCGCCAGCACGACACCAACGGCGACGGTGAGCCAGATCAGAATGGATTTCCAGCGGGCGAAATAAAGCATCGGTCTCTCAATCGTTTTTTACAAAAACCGCTCCGAAACACAGAGCGGTTTTCAAACAGTCGATCCGGCGCATAGCAAAAAGCCCGCCATTTGGCGAGCTTTGCATTGCGGATTATTCTTTTACGGGTTCGCCTTTGACACGAACGTCTGCAAGCAGCGAGCGCATGGCGCGTACTTTGATGCCTTCGGCAATTTCCACTTCCAACTCGCCATCATCAATTACTTTCGTGACCTTGCCGCAGATCCCGCCGCCGAGCACAACCTGATCACCCCTGCGAACAGCCTTCAGCATCTCTTCGCGTTTTTTCATTTGGGTGCGCTGTGGGCGAATGATCAAGAAATACATCACCACAAAAATCAGGATGAAAGGCACAATCGCGCCAAACGTACCAAGTGCGTCACCTGCACCTGCTCCACCCGCAGTCTGTGCGAAAGCTTCGGTAATGAACATGAGAACTCCTTAGAACCTTGAAATCGGCAGCCCCCAAGCCGCCGTAAGTGAGGCGGAATATAGTGCGCCATGCCCCGAATGCAACAGATTGAATGCAAGAGCGAACGAAATCAGACGACTTTGACCTTTTCCGATACCCAGGCCCATGTTAGGCGATCCAAGATTGGTCAGAAAACAGGCAATACAGGCCTTAAATGGATCAGGAGAGACCAGATGGAAACGGTCAACGTCGATACGATTCTAAGTGAAATCCGGTTGCTGCGCGCCGCAATCGAGCGCCTGGCTGGTCCTGCTCCGGCTGAAAACAACTGGAATGATGCCGACTGTTTTGTCTGGTCGCCGTCACGACTGGAGTTACAACCGGTCTCAAAGCCCAATCGCGTTGACCTCAGCCTGATAAAAGGCGTTGATCGGGTACGTGACATTCTGTTGGAAAATACCCGGCGATTTTCTCAAGGATACGCCGCCAACAACGTCCTTTTATGGGGCGCACGCGGCATGGGAAAATCGTCGCTGGTCAAGGCCGTTCACGCCAACCTCGCTCCCAACGCCCCTACCCCGCTCAAGCTCGTCGAGATCCATCGCGAAGATATTGCCAGCTTGCCCCGCCTCATGGAAATCGTAGCCGCATCGACAGTCAACGTTATCCTCTTCTGCGACGATTTGTCATTCGACCACGATGACACATCGTACAAATCCCTGAAAGCAGCTTTGGACGGCGGTATTGAGGGACGACCGGCAAACGCCATCTTTTATGCAACCTCCAACCGTCGTCACCTATTGCCCCGCGACATGATGGAAAACGAGCAGTCGACCGCCATCAACCCATCAGAGGCGGTTGAAGAAAAAGTATCGCTTTCCGATCGCTTCGGCCTGTGGCTCGGCTTCCATAAATGCAGCCAAGATGAATATCTCGCCATGATTGATGGGTATGCGGCTTATTTCAAACTCGACATGCCGACGGAGACCATTCACCGCGACGCGCTCGAATGGTCCGTTACGCGCGGCGCCCGCTCCGGGCGCGTCGCCTGGCAATATATTCAAAACGTCGCCGGCCAACTCGGCACGAGCCTGTCAGAATAGCAAAAAACCCGGCCGAAAGACCGGGTTTTCCGCTTCATTCCCTGAAACGCAATACCTATTCGAGGAATGTCATTGGATTGACAGGCACGGAATCCTTGCGCACTTCGAAATGCAACTTCGGACGTGAAGCACTGCCGGTCATGCCTGAACTGGCTATCTCTTGACCGCGACGTACATTGTCGCCGCGCTGAACTTTGAGTGTCTTCAAATGGGCATACACGGTCACTTTGCCATCAGCATGCCGGACCAGGACTGTGTTCCCGAGCTTCTTGAGGCCATCGCCTGAATAGATGACGACACCATTTTCAGCCGCCTTGACCTCTGAGCCTTCCGGCAACGAGATGTCGATGCCATCATTGCGCTCACCATCCACATCGGTGCCGTAACCGGCGATAATCGCACCCAATGCCGGCCAGCGATATTTGTCGATCCCGGTTGTCTTGGGCGCTACAGCGGCAACTTTGGTCTCCTTCTCTGCCTGCTCGACAGAGACCTTCTTTACAGGTGGCGTATATTCCTTCGGCGTCGATGCTGTCGTAACTTTGTCGACCGGCTTGTCCGTCGAAACCGTTTTCACCTTTGCAGGCGCGCTTCCCGGCACCTTGAGCATCTGGCCAATGCGAATATTGTCGCTATTCAGACCATTGGCCTCGCGCAGCGCAGCAACAGACGTGTTGTGATTTGCGGCAATCCGACCAAGACTGTCGCCCGCCTGAACCTTATAGACCTTACCGTTAAAGGATGAGGTCCCCTTGTCGGCACTTTCGCTGGTTCGAATGTTGGGAGCCTTGGGAATAACAGCATCGTTGCGTACTGGCGCTTTTTTCGGCTTGGGCATAGGCGCATTCAAAGCGACCTTGCGTTTTTCATCCGAAGCTGACGGCGCTTTCAGCACGTGCTTTGATGGCGTTGAACCAGTCATGACGGGGTCAGGCATCACAACCGTGGCAGACGGCTGCGAAATCGGACGTTCTGCAGGCAACGGTTGCCTGATGGAGGCCGTGGTCGTCGGCGATGAAAGTTGCTGGCGACTGACAACCGAACCGGTACGGACGGGATCATAGATATTGCCCGTAGAGCCGGACGCAGCGGGCATCGGCTGGTTCAGCGGATCACTCAGCCCGGAAGACGAAGCCACGACAGAGCTTTGAACGCCATTCGTCACGGCTTGCGGAGGCGCCGGCCTGCGAATATCCGCCGGAGCGGTTTTCTGCCCGATAGACGCGGTGGTGATATTGTCGGAGCTGGAAAGATAACCGGCAAAGCGGGATACATCCGAACTGCAACCGGATGCCACACCTGCCAACAAGACCGCTGCGATTGTTCGAATTGCGGACTTCTGAAAAGCCCGGGACGCATCTTTACGCATGACCAACCTACTGATTACGAAGAACTGCCATGCGTTTTATTAAAACGTGTTAGTGTTACCGGCGGGTTAAGATCACCACCGGGCGATAACTATTTTTGTAATTTGATAACCATAAAACCGCTCAGAGCGAGGCTGCCAAACCGGGTACGAGTGGCAGATAGGGAACCTCGAACATGTCCTCTTTTTCAAAGCGACTGCCGATCTTTACAAATTTCGCCATGACAGACCGTCCGTCTTCTTGAACAAGCGGCGCAAGCATAATTCCGTCAGAAACCAGATGCTCGGCATACATGCGCGGTACGCTTTCAAATGCGGCTGTCACCAGAATGCGGTCAAATGTTCCCTCATCGGAAAGTTTTTGACATCCATCTGCTTGGCGCGTCACGATATTGCTTAAACCCAGCCGGACAAACCGCCGATGAGCAAGCTCTGCTAGGGTTTTGTAGCGGTCGATACTGACGACACGTTCGCAGAGCCGCCCCATAAGAGCCGCCATGTATCCACTGCCAGTACCCACATCCAGAACCCGCTGACCTTGCCTGAGATCAAGCCGATCAAGAAGCTTGACCACTAGATCGATACCCTCAAGAAAAGCGCCGCATTCGGTAGGCAATGTGTTATTGCCCCATGCCGCCTCGGCATATTCAGCGGAAACAAAGAGGTCGCGCGGCGTCGCTTCAACGGCCTTCAATAACGGAAGGTTCGAGACGCCCTCTGCCCGCAGGCGCATAACCAATGCGGCAAATCCCTCCCTAACGTCTGCCTCAGCGTTCAAACCTCACGCCTCCGCCAAAGCCGTACCAAGGCTCTCCAGCGTGGAATAATCCGTAAGATCAAGCTTCAGCGGCGTCACCGAAATCCGGTTATTCCGAATGGCCTGAATGTCTGTGCCCTCACGGAAATCACCTTTGCGCGCGTCGAATTTCAGCCAGTAATAGGGAAAGCCGCGCCCATCTCTACGTTCTTCAACCAGCAGCCCGAATTCCAGCTTACCCTGTCCCGTGACATCAATGCCACCAACCTCGCTCTTGTCGCAGTTGGGGAAATTGACATTGAGAAGCGTCCCGGCTGGTACTTCCGCGGCAATCAGCTTTTTAATCAGTGCGGGCGCATGGGTTTCGGCCACATCCCACGGCACCCGCCTCTCACCATCAAAATGATAGGCCTGGGAAAGCGCGATGGATCGAATGCCTTGCAGCGTACCTTCCATGGCGCCAGCCACCGTTCCGGAATAAGTCACGTCGTCAGCCAGATTTCCACCTGCATTCACGCCTGAAAGGACCAGATCCGGCGGCGTGTCCATTATTTCTTTCACGCCCATAATCACGCAATCCGTTGGCGTGCCGCGCAATGCATAATGCTTGTCCGACACCTTGCGTACACGCAGCGGATCTGAAAGCGTCAAGGAATGCGCAAGCCCACTCTGATCGGTCTCCGGCGCTACAATCCACACGTCGTCGGAAAGGGTGCGCGCAATCCGCTCCAGAACCGCAAGGCCGGGAGCGTGAATGCCATCGTCATTGGTCAGCAATATGCGCATATCGTCTCCAAGCCGTCAGGCGCCTATGACCTCAATACCGCCCATATAAGGCTTGAGGACATCGGGAACCCGAATTGTTCCATCTTCATTCTGGTAGTTTTCCATGACAGCAATCAACGCACGTCCAACTGCAATACCAGAGCCGTTGAGCGTGTGAACGAAACGCAGCTCCTTCTCACCCTCGTTGCGGAAACGCGCGTTCATGCGGCGCGCCTGAAATTCGCCGCAGACCGAACAGGACGAAATCTCACGATAAGCTCCCTGCCCCGGCAACCAAACTTCAATATCGTAGGTCTTGCGTGCGCCGAACCCCATGTCGCCAGTGCAAAGAACAACCGTGCGGAAATGCAGGCCAAGCTTTTCAAGGATCGCTTCCGCACAACGCGTCATACGCTCATGCTCCTCAAGCGAGGTCTCGTCATCGGTGATCGAGACCATTTCCACCTTGTAGAATTGGTGCTGACGCAGATAGCCGCGTGTGTCGCGTCCCGCAGAACCGGCCTCGGAGCGGAAACAGGCGGTCAGGGCCGTCATGCGAATTGGAAGCGCGCTACGGTCCAGAATTTCATCTGCAACCGTGTAGGTTAGCGGCACCTCAGCCGTTGGGATCAGCCAGCGGCCATCGGTCGTGCGGAACAGGTCATCCCCGAATTTCGGCAGTTTGTCGGTACCATAAGCAGCCTCATCGCGAACGAGCAACGGCGGCTGTATCTCTGTATAGCCGTGCTCCTGCGTGTGGACATCCAACATGAATTGCCCGAGTGCACGTTCCAGCCTCGCTATGCCGCCCTTCAGGAGGGCAAACCGTGCGCCTGACATTTTGGCTGCGGTGGCAAAGTCCATGCCGCCCAGCGCCTCCCCAAGGTCAAAATGTTCCTTGGGCTCAAAATTGAATTCCGGCTTCACGCCCGAGACGCGCACCTCGACATTGTCGTTTTCATCCACTCCAACCGGGACTTCATCCAGTGGAATATTGGGAATACGCGACAATGCATCATTCAAGGCTGCTGAAGCCTGACGCTCTTCCTCTTCCTTGGCAGGAAGAGTGGTCTTCAGCTCCGCAACTTCGCTCTTCAGCTTCTCGGCAAGCTCCATATCCTTCTTCGCCATCGCCTGCCCGATCTCCTTCGAGGCGGCGTTGCGGCGCATCTGCATGTCCTGCATGGTCTGAACGATGGAGCGGCGCTTTTCATCCAGCGCAATTAACTCAGCAGAAAGCGGCTCTGCATTGCGCTTGGCCAGCGCCTCGTCCAGGGCAGCGGCGTTTTCTCTTATCCATTTAATGTCCAGCATTTCGTACAGGCCTTGCGAGACGGGTGTTTTGGGCCAGACCGGGCTCCGTCTCTCGCTCAGCCCGTCCTGACAAGCAACACGCAGGACGGCTTCAAACCGTCATGCGGGTTCGCTGGTGGAGGACGAGTCATCTACCTCGCCTTCGGTTTCCGCCAGACGCTTGGCCCGGTCCTTCTCAATGAGTCGGGCCAAGAAGATAGAAACCTCGTAGAGAAGGATTGTCGGCAGTGCAAGACCGATCTGGGAAACGGGATCAGGCGGAGTCAGAACGGCAGCCACCACAAAGGCAATCACGATGGCGTATTTGCGTTTGTCAGCGAGTGTCGATGCCTTCAACAAACCGGCCCTGGCAAGAAGCGACGTGACCACCGGAAGCTGGAACACCAAGCCGAAAGAGAAGATCAGCGTCATCACCAGGCCGAGATATTCAGACACTTTCGGGAGCAGCTGAATAGCAAGCTTGTTGTCGCCACCCGTCTCCTGCATCGACAGGAAGAACCACATAACCATCGGCGTGAAAAAGAAATAAACCATCGCCGCTCCCATCAGGAACAGGATTGGTGAGGCTACCAGGAACGGCAGAAAGGCCGCACGTTCATTCTTGTAGAGACCGGGCGCGACGAATTTATAAATCTGGGCGGCAATAATCGGAAAGGCGATAACGACCGCACCAAACATTGCAATCTTGATTTGGGTAAAGAAGAATTCCTGAGGAGCCGTATAGATGAGACCAGCACCCTCGACTGATAGCCCAGCCCAGCCTATTGCCCACTGATAAGGAAGAACGAGCAGGTTAAAGAGCTGCTTGGCAAAAAAGAAGCAAACCAGAAAGGCGACAAAAAAGGCGGCCAGCGACCACAGGAGGCGGGTACGCAGCTCGATCAGATGCACCATCAGTGGCTGCGGCTTGTCGTCAATATCCAATTCACCGCTCATGCTTCACCCGATTTCTTTGCCGCAGTCGTCTTGCGAGATGTCGTCTTTTTGGGCGCTGCAGGTTTCTTGGCTGTCGCTGTCTTTTTTGTTTCAGCTACGGGTTTGGCAGCAGGGCTTGCCTTGGCGCTCGCCGTCTTGGCTTCGCCTGCTTTTGCCTTGGACGTTGCAGCCTTGGTTTTTGGCGTTACGGGTTTTGCGCCCGCCTCCTTGGTCGCAGCCGGTTTGCGTGCCGCTTTCTTTGCGGCAGGCTTTCTGGCTGCTTTTGCGGGCGTAGCTTCCGTCGTGGCGGCGGAACCCAGGTCGGGTAAACCATCAGGCAGCTTTGAAGCGGGCTCATCGACCTTGAGAGCCTCTTCTTTCGGCTCTTCCACAGGCCCCTTCACAGGTTCAGCCTTCACTGCATTTTGCAGATCCGATTTGATCTCACTGCCAGCCTGGCGCAAAGGATTGAGCGCCTCGCGCACCGAGTTCATGGGATTGAGCTTGCGCGCATCCGAAATGGTCTGCGCCACATCATCCATCTCCGCTTCCCGCAAAGCCTCGTCAAATTGCGAGCGAAACTCGCCCGCCGTCTTGCGCAGGCGAGTTGTCATCTTGCCAAAGGCCCGCAACATTTGCGGCAAATCCTTTGGCCCAACGACAACAATCAGAATGATCGCGACGACCAGAAGCTCAGGCCAGCCGATGTCCAGCATAATAGATTACCTTAAAACCTAGACCATCGCCTCCAAGCCTCGCCTTTGGCGGGCCTGAAAACGCCTGGCGACGATCATTTTGCTTCGTCGGCCTTGTGTTCAACAGTCTTCGACGTTTCGGGTGTTTCGTCTTCAGCCATACCCTTTTTGAAGCTTTTGATACCCTTGGCGACATCACCCATCAATTCGGGGATTTTGCCGCGACCAAAGAAAACCAGCACGATCACCAGAACGATAAGCCAGTGCCATACGCTGAAAGAACCCATTTAAGCCACTCCTCTAAATCCTTGTCCTATCGATGTAGGACCTTCAGTGCTCTTTTTCAAACACCAATATATCACGCTCATTAACGTCAAGGGTGACATCGCGCAATCCTGTTGGCAACTGATCTGCACGAATACGCGCCCTGACAGTCTGCTCCGCATTCGGAACAGCCAATTCCAGGATCTCGACAAACCCCAAGAACCGACGCGAAACGACGCGTGCGGGTATCGCTCCGCCGTCCGCAGTCACGTTCAGGCTTTGTAGCCGCACCGCGATATCAACCGCACGCCCATCGGCGATGCCCCGCGCATCGGCTGACCCAACTGGAGTTTCCACCCGGCCATTGCGCACCAGTCCTTCAAAACGATTAATTTCAGAAAAGAAGCCGGCCGCAAATATATCATTTGGTCTGAGATAGATGTCGTGGGACGTACCGCTTTGCACCAGCCTGCCATCGCGCAGCAATGCAATGCGATCCGCCATGCGCATAGCTTCTTCCGCATCATGCGTCACAATAATGGCTGTTGCTTTGGATTCACGCAAAATAGCCAGCGTCTCGGCCCGCACAGTATCTTTCAAACGGGAATCCAGACCTGAAAACGGCTCATCCATCAACAGAACTGCTGGCCTTGGCGCAAGCGCGCGCGCAAGCGCTACACGTTGCTGCTCACCGCCTGAAAGCGCATGTGGGTATTTGTCTGCCGCGTGGGCAAGACCAACCCGCTCAAGAGACGCCATAGCCTCAGCCCGCGCCTCCTTTTCTTTCAGGGCAGTCAGACCAAAGCGCACATTGTCGAGAATGGACATATGCGGAAAAAGCGCAAAATCCTGAAACATAAGGCCGATGCCGCGTTTTTCCGGCGGCGTAAAAATACCCGGCCCCGCAACCATTCGATCGTTGATCAGAACATTTCCGCTTTTCTGCGCCTCAACACCTGCGGCAATACGCAGAAGCGTCGTCTTGCCGGATCCCGACGGGCCAAGCAGGCATAGAACCTCGCCAGGCTCAGCCGTTAGCGAAATGCCCTTGATCGTTTCACGCCCAGAATAGGAGTGTCGGATATCCTCAAAACCAAGACGCGCCGCGAAGCTTACGCCTGCGCGCCGGCTGTGAGGCGCGGGCGTTTTTATTTTTATACTTTTTTCGGTCGCCAAGAATGTACCCAACCGGAGCGTGGACGTTTAAAACCTGAGAATTTCAGGTGCCTTTATTCGTCTCCCGCCCCCCCTGGTGTCAAGAGGCCAAGTTCCTCAAGATCCAATTGGGTTAGCGGATCTTCCTCATCGCTCAAATCATCGTCACCTGGCGTCGGGATATCGAAATTGGCTGGAATACGCCCCGACAGCAGCCCTGCGCCCCTTAATTCCTCGAGGCCCGGCAGGTCACGAATTTCTTCCAACCCAAACTGATCGAGGAAATCCAGCGTGGTTCCAAAGGTCACCGGACGGCCCGGGGTCCGCCTGCGCCCTCGAAAACGAATCCAGCCCGCTTCCATCAGTACATCAATCGTGCCCTTTGATGTCTGAACACCGCGTATCTCTTCAATCTCGGCGCGTGTAACCGGCTGGTGATAGGCAATGATCGCCAGCACTTCCAGCGCGGCGCGCGAAAGTTTCCGGGGTTCTTCCGAACCATCCCGCAGCATGAGGACAAATCCGGTGCCGTTCGAAATGCCCAATGGCCATCAATGTGAACGAGGTGAACGCCGCGCTCGGCATAATCCGCTTCAAGCGCCGCCATAATGGCGTCAAGATCAATGTCATCAGGCAGCCGCAAAGCAAGATAATTCCGCGAGACCGGTTCGGCGGACGCAAAGACCAGGGCTTCCGCGACCCGATAAGCCTCAACAACACGAGAGTCTGTAAGGTCCAACCGCGCACGCGCGTCTTCGTTTTCGCCGTCAGCACTGGGCGGCGCGTCATCATTTTGCATGCGTATCGCCCTCCTCAATCTCAAGTCCGGTCAGCGCAACACGGCCCTGCCGCATGAAGACCGGTGCAAATGCTCGCTCCTGGCGGATTTCAAGCCGTCCCTCGCGTACCAGTTCCAGGCTCGCAGCAAATGAGCTCGCAATCATCGTCCGGCTTTCAGACGGGTCTGAAAGATATTTGATGAGGTAGCGGTCAAGCGCAATCCACTCGGTAGCTTCGCCAATCAAACGAAAAAGAATGGACTTGGCATCAGATAGCGACCAGACCCTGCGGCGCTCAATAACCACATTGGTAACCGCCTGGCGTTGCCTGAGCGCCGCATAGGCTGTCAGCAGG
>JBNLGT010000021.1:0-37690 GCA_050306195.1 Ensifer sp. | reverse complement strand
GTCACTTCCCACCGGTCTTTTAGGCCGGGCGAGCAAAGGAGAGGAAAGCGTTATGACTGCTCTTGGTTGGATTATTCTCGCGCTGGTAATCATTGCCGTGCTCGTGGTGCTGGCAGCATGGTTTTACCGCCGCGAAGGCAATGAAGTGGCGTTGGTGCGCACCGGCATTGGTGGGCGCAAGGTCATCATCGATGGCGGCGTTCTGGCGATCCCGTTTTTTCATGAGATCAGCCGCGTCAATATGCAAACGGTGCGGCTCGATGTCAGCCGTGCGGGTGAACACTCGTTGATTACCAAGGACCGCATGCGCGTTGACGTGGGCGCGGAATTCAATGTTTCCGTGATCCCGGAAGAAACCTCAGTTGTGCGGGCTGCCCAGACCCTGGGTCGACGCACGTTTCAGGCCGATCAGCTTAAATCGCTTTTTGACGGTATGATGGTTGATGCTCTGCGTTCGGTTGCCGCCAGGTCGACCATGGATGAGCTGCACGAAAACCGTTCTCAATTCGTCAAAGAGGTGCGGGAGGCGATGACGGAGGTGCTGGCGAAATATGGTCTGCAACTTGACAGCGTCTCGCTCACCGCGCTCGATCAGACACCGTTTTCCGCTCTTGACGAGAATAACGCCTTCAATGCTGTCGGCATGCGCAAGCTTGCTGAGGTGATTGCCAAGTCGAAGAAGGAGCGGGCGGAAATTGAGGGTGAAAGCCAGGTGTCGGTGCGCAGAGCAGAGGTGGAATCGCACCGTCGCAAGCTGGAAATCGAGTTGGAGCAAAAGCGCGCTGAAATCGCTCAAACTCAGGAAATCGAGATGATGATGGCCGCGCAACTGACTGAAGTTGCGCAGCGTAAGGCGCAGGCTGAGCGTGAAGTCGCGCACGCACGCATTCGCATGGAGCAGGACATTCAGTCAGCCTCGATTGCTCGAGAGCAAGCTATCCGTGAGGCGGAGATTGCGCAATCGCGGGAACTGGATATCGCCGAGCAGGATCGTCAGATCCAACTAGCAGCCAAGAGCCAGGAAGGAAGCAAGGCCGAGGCGGCAGCCAAAGCCGCGCGGTCCGCGGTCATCAAGGTGGAGGAAGAGCTGGAATCGCTTAAGCAGATGTCGGAAGCCGAACGCCGCAAGAAGCTGGCAATTATGGCGGCTGAACAGGATGCTGAATCGAATGCTGCGCGTGCGCGCATTAATGTTGCCGTGGAAATGGATGTTGCCAAGACACAGGCTGAGATCAAGCGCAACGCGGCTGAAACCGCTAAAATTACCGGCATTGCTGCGGCTGAGGCGCAACAGGCTGCCATTGCGGCGGAAAATACCCGATCCGACGCTGTCATCAATATGGAGATGGAGCGAGCCCGCCTTGCTGCGATGCCAGGCATTATTGCAGAAATGGTGAAGCCTGCGGAAAAGATTAAAGGCATCTCCATCAACCATGTGACGGGATTGGCAAAAGGCGCAGTGAGCGAAGCCTCGCCACCGTCACCGGTGAATCAGACGATTGATTCCATTCTGGATCTTGCCGTCTCCTTACCGGCCATGAAGAGGATTGGAGAGTCCATAGGGGTCAACCTCGAGGGGCTTGTCCCGGACAAACCTGCTGAAGGCAGCCAAGCGAAATGATGGCCTCCCTCGGCCAAAAGGCCCTCATTGGAAATACAGTCGCGAAATTTCTTCTGGAGAGGGTGGATTGCACATCACGGCGATGACCGAGAGTTCCACCATAATCTCCGGGGGCCTGGATTTGCCCAATGGCGAGATGAACGCGAGGTCGTCGGGCGAATAGCAGGCATAGCCGTGTGGCGCCAGAACAAGATATAAGGCCAGGCGGTGGGGGTCGCCGGGAATAATGATCCCCTCCTTTTGGCACCGTTCGATTACGCCGATCAATGTAGAGAGCGCTTCAGCGTTAAACTTTTCGCGTTCACTTTCTGAGGTTTCATCCTGTCGGTCCTGACCGAAAATTAATGCGAAGAACCCGGGGTTTTCTTTTGCGAACAGGATATAGGCAGTGCCAAGCGCATTTAGCTGGCTCATGGGGTCGGATGGCGCTTTTTCGAGCTCACGCGTCTGATAGTGCCGGAGCTGGCGAAAACCTTCTGCGGTGAGTGTATCGATAAGGGCCCTCTTGCCTGAAAAATGCCGATATACCGAGACATGGGTCACGCCGAGCTCGTTGGCGACTTCCCGAAGCGAAAAATTTGGCCCCCTACGCTTCACAAGAAACTTCATGGCGCTGCTTACAATGGCGTTGCGCAAATCGTTGTGGTGATAACCTGTTTTCTTCATTGTTTTGGGCGCGACCGCCATTCAGCTTACCTTTCTCTTTCAGCCATCTCGCGGCTGCTCATCATTTTAATGCAACAGGGTGCATTTGCAGACGTGGGTTCCATTTTTGAAAATGACCAATGCTAGTTGACGAATGCTATTCCTTTTGCAACTGTGTTACCAGTGGTTACATTGGAAATATCTTTGTGAAGCCGCCACGAACTGGTTGCCGTTCCACGGCGGGTTTCTGCTGATTGAGACTGTCCAGATCAAATATCTCAACAACATGATCGAGCATGACCACCGCTTCATCAAGACGCTGACGCGCCCGATGAAGGGCCTCAAATCCTTCTCTTCAGCTTCCGCACATTGGATGGCATTGAAGTTGTCCACATGATCCCAAAGGGTCAATTCCAAACAGCAGGTCAATCCGTTTTTCAGCAATTACAAACGCTCGCAGGACAACCGCGCCTGGCAGATAGTCACATCTGCTTTCACTTGAAGCGTCAGCGTTCCGTTCAACTTCGGAGTGTTTGTAAAAGGCGCTATATATTGAGCTCAAGCGCGCCGCGTTTGAGGCCGAGCATTCCTTCAATGGAACGACTGATGAGCGCCCCCCGGGACCCTGCCTCGCCCCAGCGCACCAAGGCTTGAGCATTCAGGCCATCAATCATGCCAAGAAGCTGCCACGCGGCGGCGGCAGGGTCCGTTATATGGAACTCACCACGGGCAACGCCGGCCTCGATGACCGACTGCAAAACCATTTGCCAGTTATCCATTTGCTCACGCACGGCTTCGGCCAGCATTTCACTGCGTCGGCCCAGGGCCCATGCTTCTACCCAGATGACGCTGACGGCATTGCGGCTGCCATCAAGCAATGATCCACATAGAGCTTCTATCTGGCTCAAAGGACTTTGAATGGCTGCAATCAGCGCCTCAATTTCGGTAATTTCTGCCGAGACAATGTCGAAGAAAGTCCGGGTGATCAGAGATTCCATGTTGGGTTCGTAATGAGCCACAAGAGCAGGGGCCACTCCGGCGCGCGCGGCGACAGACCGCAGGGTAACTGCAGCAAGCCCTTGCTCCAACGCAAGGTCGCGGGCCGCCTCTATAATCAATTGCGCGCGCTCGGCAGGGGACTTGCGAGCAGCGCGACGACGGGGTGGTATTGACATGATGCTCCAATCTGAATTACAGCTTATCCGTTATTGATCTTATGATCAATAACGGATAAGCGCAGCGAAGAAGATATATCGTTCATAATCTCAGGCCTGTCACGAGAGGCTGATCCGCGAAAGTTTCTCCATGATGCATGGTGAGGCTGATCAGGTTTTAAATCGGGTGGCGAGAGCTTGTTGCCGCGCAGACGCGGTGTATTTGAATCGGAGAGACGGATACGCATTACATCCGCTCAACATAGGGAGGATGCCAGATGAGCTGGTACATGCCATCTGAGACGGCAAGACATGATCGCACCTGGATGGCTTTTCCGCGAGAGGGCATCACCCTCGGCGAGGGCGATGCCTGGAAGCAGACTGCTTATGAGACGTGGACTGCAGTCGCGCATGCAATCGCTGAGTTTGAACCGGTAACGATGGTCGTTGACCCGTCGGAACGTGACCGGGCAAGTCGTATGCTTGGTAGCCACATCGATCAGGTCGAAGCCCCTCTTGACGAGTTCTGGGTTCGTGATTTCGGCCCAACATTTGTTATCGACGACGCACGCCCAGGTGTGCTGGGTGCGGTCGATTGGATTTTCAATGGCTGGGGCGCTCCCGATTGGGCTGAATGGAATAAGTCGGCCAAAATCGCCCAATTCATTGCGCGCTGTACGGGCGCGGAACTGATATCCAGTTTGCTCGTCAATGAGGGCGGCGGTATCCATGTCGATGGGGAAGGCACTGTGCTGGTCACCGAGACAGTTCAGCTTGATCCCCGTCGTAATCCATATGTCGACAAATCACGGGTGGAGGCTGAGCTCGCTCGTCTTCTCGGCGCATCCAAGCCAATTTGGCTGCCCCGTGGACTGACGCGTGACTACGAAGACTTTGGCACAAATGGCCATGTCGATATTGTCGCCACCATTCCATCGCCGGGCACATTGCTTCTTCACCGCCAGCCGAACCCGGAGCATCCAGACCACGTGGTGATGCGGGATATCAGAGCATTCCTGGAGGGGACGACCGACAATGCAGGCCGCCAATGGACGATCCTTGATCTGGATGCGCCTGCGGAAATCCGCGACGAGCATGGTTTCGTCGATTATAGCTATGTCAATCATCTGGTGGTGAATGGTGGTGTGGTTGCGTGCGGCTTCGGCGATGAACATGCTGACGCGAAGGCGCGCGATGTCCTCGTTCAGGCCTATCCAGGCCGCAAGGTCGTGACGGTCGATTCCCGGCCTATCTTTGCGCGCGGCGGCGGTATCCATTGTATTACGCAGCAACAGCCAGCATTGCCCGGCGGGGGGCCAAATTGATGGCGCGCTATGAGGTATTCGAGGCATCGATAGCGCAGCTGCGCGAGGCGCTGCATACCGGTCAAACCACAAGCGTTGAACTCGTGACGGCGTATTTGGAGCGGATCAAGGCTTATGATCCGCCAGGTACGGAAACGGCGCTGAACGCCATGGTTGTCATGAACCCGGCAGCGCTTGAAGAAGCCGCGGCCTCCGATGAGCGTCGTCGCCGTGGCCAGATCTTGGGCCCACTCGACGGAATTCCTTACACGGCCAAGGATAGCTATATGGTGCAGGGCCTCACGGTCGCTGCCGGCAGTCCGGCCTTTGAACATCTCGTTGCCCAACAGGATGCCTTCACGATTGCGCGGCTGCGGGGCGCTGGAGCCATTTGCCTGGGCCTGACGAATATGCCGCCAATGGCAAACGGCGGTATGCAGCGCGGTCTGTATGGGCGCGCAGAAAGCCCGTATAATGACCACTTTCTGACGAGCGCATTCGCTTCGGGCTCTTCCAATGGTTCGGGCACCGCAACCGCTGCGTCGTATGGCGCTTTCGGACTGGGCGAAGAGACCTGGTCAAGCGGGCGTGCGCCAGCATCCTATAACGCACTGTGTGCCTACACTCCGTCGCGCGGGGTTATTTCGGTGCGAGGTAATTGGCCACTCGTGCCGACGATGGATGTTGTTGTCCCGCATACGCGCAATATGAGCGACCTTTTGGAGTTGCTTGATGTTATAGTCGCTGATGACGCTGAGACGCGCGGTGATTTCTGGCGAGTTCAGCCGTGGGTCGCTATTCCAGTGGCCTCCAAGGTTCGTCCTGATTCATATCCTGCGCTCGCTCCCTCAGGCGGCGACGTAGCCCGTGCGACGCTTGCTGGAAAGCGGTTTGGCGTACCGCGGATGTACATCAATGCCGATGTGGAAGCGGGCACCAACCCTGAAGGAGGTATTGGTGGTTCCACCGGGCAAAAGATCGAGACGCGCGCCTCGATCATCGAATTATGGGAGAATGCTCGCCGTGACCTGGAACAAGCGGGAGCGGAAGTTGTACTTGTGGATTTCCCCGTTGTTTCCAATTATGAGGCAGACCGCCCGGGAGCGCCCTCGATTTTCACCAGAGGTCTTGTCAGCGGCGCTTTCCTGCACCGTGAGATTATCGATCTGTCGGCATGGGCTTGGGAGGATTTCCTGCAGGCAAATGGCGACCCGACGCTTCGAACGCTCATTGGGGTTGAGGGGAGGCAGATCTTCCCGCATCCCGCAGGCGCTCTGCCTGACCGCTACACCGGTTTCGAGGGCGATCTGGCCGACTATCCGGCGCAGGTGCGTATACATCCCTATGCGTCATTGACCGAGATCCCGCACATTGAGGATGGATTGCGAGGGCTTGAAGAAACCCGCCGTATTGATTTCGAGCAATGGATGGACGCGCTTGGTCTCGACGCTGTCGTTTTTCCTGCGGTTGCTGATTTTGGTCCGGCCGATATGGATGTGAACCAAGCTTCGGCGGATATCGGATGGAAAAATGGCGTTTGGGTTGCAAATGGTAATCTGGTTCCGCGGCACCTCGGCATTCCAACCGTCACGGTTCCTATGGGAACGACAGCAGATATTGGAATGCCGGTGGGGCTGACATTTGCTGGTCGCGCCTATGATGATACCAAACTGCTGACCATCGCCGCCGCATTTGAGGTGACAGGATCACGCCGATCCGCCCCGCCGAGAACGCCGAGGCTTTAAGCCGGATCATCTCTAGAGCGCGGTTCAGTGCTTTGGAGGATCATATCAATTTACCCGTCAAACGGTTCTTCCCCAAAGTCTGTTATGCAATGCACTATTCTCGCCGTTGGAAGGCAAGTTGCTCCAAGACCAAGGCGTTATGCTCCGTGGTGGCGGCACCTGCGCTACCGCCTGTCAGACTTTTTACCTGCATCGATCCTTTCACTGCAGCACAGAACCGCAATGCTGTTCCTTACCATGCAGGCATTCCAGCACAATACGGATTTTCTCCTCCGCAGAATAACACTTGCGGGTGGCTCGACGAACGTCTTTGATCAGCCTGGTTTAACGACATAAATTTGCAAGAGCCCCTTTAATGCGGGATCCCCGGTCAATTACCTTCAAACTGGGCAGGGGTTCAACTTGTCCTGCCAAGCTTACCCTCTGCGCCATTGAGAATGAGCTCGATACCAAAGTTGAGTTGCTCTGCGTTATATGTGTCCACATCGAGAGATGTTATTTTTTTGAGGTTGGGAAAGTCACGGCTTTCGCTTGCACCAAGCGCAGACCTCAAAAGTTGCGCTCGGGTGCGGGTGACCTCTTTGCGCGCTTGAGCAAGGTCCCGTGCATGGCCGAGACTGAGGGTTGCCAACACCGTCATCAGGCGAACTGCGTCTTCATCGGGGAAACCCGCGGCATTCAGGTGCTTGAACATGCATTCAATGGGCTCCAGTGGCAGATCTTTCATCAGATCACTGAACCACAGATAGTCAACCAGATCGGCGAGGCCGGCTGCGCTATCAGCAAGGTCGTGTGCGAAAATCCTGCACGCTTCCTTCCAGTCCGCTGCTTCCGACACTCCGGTTTCTGAAAGCCGGTGAGAAAAAGCGCGGTGCGCGAGAAGTTCGAAGAGCGACTGGCGATCCTTGACATGATAATGCAGGGCTTTGCGGTCCACCTTCAACGCGTCTGCAAGGGACTGCATTGAAAGCGTCTCCAAGGGAAGCGTTTTTGCGGCCGCAATAATCTGATCCACATCCAAACCTGCTCTTTTCCCGGGGCGTCGCTTCGGACGTCCCACCGTTTGCTTGTCTTGCTTTGACCCTGCCATACCTGCCCTACTTAGCCGTCTTTTCTGCTCATGATGGCCCTTATCACGCGCAACTTTCAATGTCGCCACTGCAATGCCGACGAAGGCGCTGAAGAAATCATATTGACAAAAATTCATTCAGATGAATAAACATATTCCCGGTCGGGAATATGGAGGAAAACATGACGACGAGTGAACATTTGAATGAGGGAGGCCCAAACCTCTTCGTGAGCCGTGAGCGTTTGCTCGGCACAGAGAAGCGTTGGAGACGGCATGGCGTCCCGCACGTTGCAACCAGTAAGGAAGAGGCGCCGGCACGAGGCGTTTTCGGCCCTGGATCGGTTGCCTGGGATGTGCTTCTCCACCCCGCAGTGATTGTCTTTCAGTCTCCCACGCAGTTCATCCTGCAGTTGACCTACAAGCCGGTGGTTGCTGGCGTTCGAGATTGGGATCCGATTTCAAAGAAGGCTCATCGGGGTGAACTGACGATGTTCGATTTCTTTGATCGAGCCCAGAGAAATTCCGGCATCCACGCGCCTATGTGGCTTGGCGATAAGGATACGGCAACGCGTGTCGCGCAGCACCTGGTGCGCGTTCATGAAAAAGTTGCCGGTGACGTGATTGATGTCGGCGATCCTCAGCTTGGTGGTTACCGCGCAAATTCGCCAAGAGAATCCATGTGGGCCGCGTTGACTGAAATGCACTCAATGCTTTGGGCCTATGAGCGCCTGGGGTTCCGCGGCTTCAGGTTGCCGCGCAGGTTGCCGGCAAAGCTACGGGACCGCTACATTTCTGAAGTGAGTGAATATTGTAAGCTTTTCCCGCACGACGAAAGCGAATTGCCTAAGTCCATGGATGACCTGAAAAGGCTCTATCGGAAATATGATAGTCTTTTCGGTGTCACCAAGACGCTGCCGATCATCCCTGATACAGGTCAGGACTTTCATAAGCTCTGGATGGATTCGATTCAGAAGAATTACCATCCATCGCAGCGCAAGGTTAAGCTACAGCTCTTTTTCCAGGAGGGACTGTTCAAATTGCTTGCCATGGCGGCCGTCTCGGGAAAGACGCGAAAGAACAGCGGTGTGACGCCAGGCAAAGAGAAAATTATCCTCGCATCCAGAATAGCGCTGTTGCCTCTGATCTGGTTGCTCCAGACACCGCCCGTTGAGCGCTATTTCTTGCGGATGATGTGGGGCCCAGACGCTGTTGAGCTCGTAAAAGAAGCACGCAAGCTTCATGCAGCGGCAAAGCGGCGTTGACTTTCGATCTTGGATTGACCCGCCCTTTGCCAGACATCGAATAGGATTGAGTGAGAAACGCGCCGACTTGTTGGAGTGCCGGTTTACGATTCTCAATGCGATTGCCGAAAAGCTGACGCGTCAATCCAAGGATGATTTCAAAGGGTGGCAATCCGGTGGATTTCCTGCTGACCGTAAAGCGCGATCTTGTTGCCGCCAAACGCTTCTGGCTCTTGAGCAGGCACGTGCCGATATTGCCTGGCGACGGCGGCGATGGTCTTCCTTGCAAGGCAGGCTCGATCCCAACCGTCTGGTCTTTATCGACGAAACCTGGATTAAAACCAATATGGCGCCCCTGCGAGGATGGGCGTTGAAAGGCAAACGATTGCGCAGCTTTGCGCCGCATGGTCATTGGCGCACACTGACCTTCTTTGGGGCGTTGCGGTGTGACGGGCTGACCGCGCCATGCGTCTTCGATGGGCCGATTAACGGCGTCTCTTTCAAGGCATATGTCGCGCAAATACTGCTGCCGTCGCTCAAACCAGGAGATATCGTCATCATGGACAATCTCGGTTCCCATAAGGCGTCGAGTATCAGGAGGATCATTCAATCCGCCGGTGCTCGGCTTTGGTTTCTGCCGCCGTATTCTCCCGATCTCAACCCTATCGAACAGGCGTTTTCAAAAATCAAACACTGGATGCGCAATGCTCAGCAGCGTTCAGCGGAAGAAACATGGCGGCACGTCGGAAAGCTTGTACAGTCCATAAAACCAATCGAATACCAAAACTATTTCAAAAACGCAGGATATGAACCAAATTAAATCAGAGACGCTCTAAGCCGGATTCTCTTTAAAGCTCGGTTCCGCCTGCTGGCGCGCGCTGACCTCCCCAGCCAGTTGGATTCCTTCCAGCCGCGCTGGATTTATCATGGTTCCGTCGCCCGGCGCGGATCGCACGCAGCCATACCTTTTCCCTTCTCGTCTGCAAACGCGTCGAAAACGCCGTCGCCTCCGATTTGTGCCACTTGCACTTTTTGATCAAAATCCGCTTGACGGCGCGCTAAGTGGATGTTTGGATAAGTGGATACAAAAATCCAGAGAGCAACGGATGCCGTTTTCACCAACTTCTACCGCTCATCTTGCCTCGACCGCTGAGGAGGAGGCCTATGTCCACCTTCAGAGGGCATTGCGCTTCGGTCATTACAAGCCCGGAGATCGCCTGATTCCGGAGGAAATTGCGTCCGAAATTGGCATGAGCCGCATGCCTGTTCGTGAAGCCTTTCGTCGTCTCGCTGCCGACGGTTTGGTGACGCTCCGTCCCAATCGAGGCTGTGTCGTCGCCGGCCTGACGCGTGATGAGATCCACGAGACCTTCGAGATACGGTCTGTGCTTGAGGGGTTGGCTGTCCGTCTCGCCATGCCGAGGGTGAATTCGGAGACTTTCGAGGAGCTGGATCGACTACTCGACCGGATGGAACGCGCCGGAAAGTCCGGCAGCAGCGATTGGGTTCTGCGCCACCAGGAATTTCACGCCCATATCTACAGTCTGAGTGCCCGCCCGAAACTCATTCGTCAAATCACCGCGCTGTATGTTGTGATCGAACCCTACATGCGGATCTGGTTTGACTATTTAGACAAGCCGCTGTCGGCCCGCGAGGAACATCAGAACCTGATTGACGCCTTGCTATCTGGCGATGCCCTTCATGCTGAAGGTGTCATGCGGGAGCACATCATCGGAACAGCATCTCTGCTTGACGATTACGCCAGTCCCGGGCGGCGCTAAGTGTCGTCCAATCATATGTCCGTAGCCGGGGGTACATCCGACACGGACGGGGAACCGCCGTCACGAACGGCTCAACAAAGAAGAGGAATAGTCATGATGATACGTCGTATGACCGCATTGGCGGTCGCATTTTCAGCGCTGGCATTCGGCCAAGTTGCGCAGGCGCAGGATGCGCCAACAGAGATCAAAATCGCGACCGAAGGCGCATATGCGCCGTGGAACTTCACGAATTCTGACGGCCAGCTCGCTGGTCTCGAAATCGATTTGGCAAACGACCTGTGCGCCCGCATGAAGGTCAAATGCACGATTGTTTCGCAGGATTGGGATGGTCTCATCCCCTCGCTGACCGTCGGCAAATTCGACGTTATCATGGCCAGCATGTTTATCACAGAGAAGCGCCTTGAAACTATAGATTTTACCCAGCCATATGCGGTCGATCCAGGCAGTTTTGCGGTCGCCAAGGATAGTGAACTTGGTAAGATGGGCGCGTTGGCAGAACGCTTCAACATGGACAACGAAGCCGAAACTGCGGCGGCTATCGAAAAACTCAAGCCGTTGCTGAAGGGCAAGGTGGTTGGTGTTCAGGCTGCGACTACGATGCTTGAATTCCTGAAGACTTATTTTGCCGATACAATCGAGATCCGTGAATATAAAACGACGGAACAGCATGACCTCGACCTGCTCGCCGGACGCATTGATGCGATCTTTACCCAGCAGACGGCTGTTGCTGCAACGCTCGCCAAGCCGGAATTCGCCGACTACACAATTGCCGGACCTGGCTTCGTTGGGGGCATCTTCGGGCGCGGTACGGGCGCTGGCCTGCGCAAGGAAGACACCAAGCTCAAGGAAATGCTGAACGCAGCAATCGACGAGGCGATTGCCGATGGTACGATCAAACGCATTTCCGAAAAATGGGTTGGCGCGGACGTCACCCCGGTCAAATAACTAGGCGGACCACGAGCAGCCGGGGTCGCTTGCGCCCCCGGCTGCTTCGTTCAACGTGAAGGGGTTCGCCCGTATGCTTGAAAAACTGTATCTGCTCGGCTTTTCCGAAGGTGGCTGGGGCATGGCCCTTCTCGGTGCAGCCGGCATGACGCTCCTGCTCTCGGTGCTGGGTTTTTCTCTCGGTGCGATCTTCGGGGCTTTGGGCGCCAGTGGTGGCCTGTCGTCCAGGCGGTTTCCAAAAGCCCTGGCGTCAGCTTATGGCACGATCTTCCGGGGCGTTCCGGATCTTCTCACCATCTACCTCTTTTATTATGGCGGCAGCGTTGCTCTTACGGCGATCGCCCGTAGTTTCGGCTCGGACAATTTCATCGGCCTTCCTTCTCTTGCAACGGGTGTCGTGGCGATCGGGGTGATATCCGGAGCCTATCAAGCAGAAGTCTATCGCGGCGCTTATCTTGCTGTCGAACGCGGGCAATTCGATGCCGCCAAGGCGCTGGCATTTACGCGGATCCAGATGTTGCGATTGATCATTATCCCGCAGCTTTGGCGTCATACAATACCTGGCCTGAGTAATGTCTGGCAGCTCGTTCTGAAGGATTCAGCCCTGATTTCCGTCATCGGCCTTGTTGAGCTGATGCGACAGGCGCAGATCGGTGCGGGCTCGACGCGTGAGCCTTTCCTTTTCTACCTCGCTGCAGCTGGCCTCTACTTCGTAATCGCGGGGATTACCGGACAAGCATTCCGGGTCGCCGAAACACGTGCGTCGCGGGGGATCTTGCATTGATGATCGACGTCGGCTTCTTCCTTGAAATTATCCCGCAGCTTCTTTCCGGATTGCCTCTGACCCTCAAGCTGGCGAGCACTTCCATCTTGCTCGGCTTTGCACTGGCTTTGCTGCTGGCGCTTGCACAACAGGGTGAGCGTCGACTGGCCGTATGGCCAATTCGCACATTCGTGGCAGTTTTCCGCGGTACGCCTCTGCTTGTGCAGATCTTCCTGATCTATTACGGGCTTGGCCAGTTCCGTCCTTCGTTGCAGGCCATCGGGCTTTGGGCGTTGTTTCGTGAGCCATACTGGTGCGCGATTATGGCGCTGACTCTCAACACAGGCGCCTACGGCAGCGAAATCCTCCGTGGCGCGATCAAGAACGTTCCGCATGGGCTCGACGAAGCCGCGCAAGCTCTTGGTATGTCGCGACTTCTGACGCTCCGCCTTGTGATCCTGCCAATCGCATTCCGCCAAGCGATTCCGGCCTATGGCAACGAAGTTATCTTGATGGTGAAAGGCACCTCGCTTGCCTCGATCATAACTCTGATGGAAGTGACCGGTATCGCACAGGGTCTGATCTCGCAGAGCTATCGCGCGATTGAAGTCTTTATCGCCGCCGGAGCAATTTACCTGTGCCTGAACTTCTTGATCGTTCGGGCCTTGTCGGCTCTGGAAAAGCGGCTGACACCCTACCGATCCCGCGGCTGACGCTGAGCCAATTGAGAATATAAGGAGACCGACGAGGATGCGCAATTTTGAAAAACCGACGCGATCGGTGGCCGTTTCGGCCAAGGCCATGGCTGCAACCTCCCACCCCTATGCCACGCTGACTGCGGTCAACATTCTGCAGGCCGGCGGCAACGCCATGGACGCAGCTATTGCAGCCTGCGCTGTGCAATGCGTGGTCGAGCCCGGTTCTACAGGCATCGGAGGAGATTGCTTTGCCCTCTATGCGCCCAAGGGCGGCGGCGAGGTGATCGCCTATAACGGTTCCGGGCGCACGCCCAAGGCGCTTACCATCGAATGGTTTGAAGAGCGCGGCCTGAGCGAGGTCCCGCGTCAGTCGCCCTCAGCCGTGACAATACCCGGCGCCATCGATGCCTGGACCCGACTTCATGCGGACCACGGCCGCCTGCCGCTTGCTGACATATTGGAACCCGCCATTCGTTACGCCGAGGACGGATACGCCATCACGCCGCGCGTCCATCGCGATTGGGAAAAGGAGGAAAAACTCCTGGCGGCTGATAAGGCGGCTGCGGAGATCTTCCTGCCTGACGGCCGCGCGCCGCGCGTTGGTGAACTGCACCGCCAACCGAAGCTTGCTGCAACCCTGCGCCGGATTGCGGCCGAAGGCCGTGACGGTTTCTACACTGGTCCGGTTGCTGCCGATATAGTGGCGCATCTGAGCGCTCATGGCGGTCTGCATACGGTGGAGGATTTCGCTGCGGCAAAGGGCGAATATGTTAACCCCGTCACCACAATCTTCCGTGGGTATACGGTTCACGAATGCCCGCCGAACGGCCAGGGTATCATCGCTCTTCTTATTCTCAATATCCTGTCCTGCTTCGATGACCGGTTGGACCCCAGCTCACCTGATCGGCTGCATTTGGAAATTGAAGCCACACGTCTGGCTTACGCCGCCCGAGACGCCTGGCTTGCAGATCCCGACAATGCCGATGTGCCGATCGATGAATTACTCTCAGAGGGGTTCGCCCGGTCCCTGGCCGATAAAATCGATCTCTCACGCGCCCTGACCGAACTTCCTGATTTCGAAATGCCGCTCCATCGCGATACCGTCTACATCTCGATCGTCGACGAAGATCGCAATGCGGTGAGCTTCATCAATTCGATATTCGACTGCTTCGGCACCGGTCTTGTCGCGCCGCAATCAGGCGTCATCCTGCACAATCGCGGCCAGAGCTTCTCGCTCAAACGCGGTCATCCCAACATAATTGCTCCCGAAAAGCGCCCGCTGCATACGATCATTCCTGGCATGGTGACGCGCGATGGCCGAACGGAAATGTCCTTCGGTGTTATGGGGGGCTATTATCAGGCCATGGGCCACGCCCATCTTGTCTCGAAGGTCATCGACTACGGCATGGACATGCAGGAGGCAATCGACTTGCCGCGCTTCATGCCGATTGGCGGGAAGGTTCCGCGCGTCGAGGCAGAGCACACCCTGCCGCCTGAGACCGTGGCCGAATTGACCCGGCGCGGCTTTGAGATCGTCCCTGCGGAGGACCCGGTTGGCGGCGCTCAAGTCATCCGCATCGACTGGGAAAATAACACTCTTGTGGGCGCGTCAGAATCCCGCAAGGATGGGATCGCGCTCGGTTACTGATTTTTTCAGACTATACCGGTTGTTGTTTGTTCCAAATTCGGTGATTTAGGCAAGGGCTGCCAAGCCTCTTTTAATAGATGGTTATTTGAACCAAGCTTAAGTCACGATGGAAGGACTGCAATCATGAAAGCCGTGCTGTTCGAAAAATTCCGGGAAGCGCCCAAGATTGTCACCGTAGATGACCCGGTTCCTCTGCCGCACGGAGTTGTGCTCAAGGTTGAGGCGACTGGAGTATGCCGCAGTGACTGGCACGGGTGGATGGGGCACGACAGCGACATTGAGTTGCCACATATCCCTGGTCACGAGCTTGCCGGTGTTGTGGCGGCGGTTGGTAAGGATGTGCGTAACTGGAAGGTGGGTGACCGGGTGACGGTGCCGTTCATCTGCGGATGCGGGGTCTGCTCCGAGTGTCATGCGGGGCACCAGCAGGTGTGCCTACATCAGGAGCAGCCGGGTTTCACCCATTGGGGCTCCTTTGCCGAATATGTTGGCATCCATCAAGCGGACCTGAATGTTGTTGCGCTGCCCGAAAGCATGAACTTTGCAACGGCCGCCAGCCTTGGCTGCAGGTTTGCAACGTCCTTCCGCGCAATTGTGGATCAGGGCAGGGTTTCGGCGGGCCAATGGGTTGCCGTGCATGGCTGTGGAGGCGTTGGCCTGTCGGCGGTTATGATTGCCAATGCAATCGGGGCAAATGTTATTGGGGTTGATCTGGATTCAGCCAAACTGGACTTGGCAAAGGAGTTGGGGGCGGTCGCCACCATTAACGGGACCGGTGTAGACGTGCCGGGGCTTATAAGGGAAATCACCAAGGGTGGAGCGCATGTGTCGGTTGATGCGCTGGGCCACCCAACGACATTGACCAATTCGATCCTCTGCCTGCGACCAAGGGGCAAGCACATTCAAGTAGGGCTCATGCTGGGCGATCATTCAACACCTGCTGTGCCGATGTCTAAGATCGTGGGGCAGGAGATCGAGCTTCTCGGCTCCCATGGTATGCAAGCCCATCGTTATGGCGCGATGCTTGATATGGTGAAAAGCGGCAAACTGGACCCGGCAAGGTTAGTGGGCAAAGAGATTCGCCTTGATGAAGCGCCGGAAGCGTTGATGAACATGGACAAATTCCAGTCTGTCGGCGCGACGGTTATCACAAAGTTTTAAACGGTAGGTAATTGCTTTCACCCCTGGCTCAGGCAGGATGAGAGGTATGCATGCTTGAAAAGATTGAGGATTATCCGGTCGATCCGATCATGATTGGTGCGGAGTATTTCGCCCAGGACCCGCGCAGCGACAAGCTCAATCTGACTGTTGGGATTTATCAGGATGAATCCGGGCAGACGCCGGTTTTGAAGGCGGTAAAGGAAGCCGAGCGGCGGCTGATCGAAACCCAGACGACCAAATCCTATCAAGCGCTAACCGGTGATGTCGACTATTGCCAGGTATTGGGGCGCGAGATCATGGGAGACGCCTTCGAAAACAACTTCGTTGCAGCCCAAACCTCTGGTGGCGCAGTGGCGCTCAGGGTTATGGCGGACCTGTTGGCTCAGCTTCCAGGTTCGCCGACAATTTGGCTGCAGTCGCCAACTTATGGCAATTATGTTCCTATCCTGAAGGCGGCTGGCGCGGCGTTCGCCCATGTTCCCTATTATGACCCAATTCGGCGTGAAATCACCGTTGATCAAATGCTTGACGGGTTGCGTGCCGCCAAGCCGGGCGATGTCTTCCTGATGCAGGGCGTTTGCCACAATCCGACTGGCGCCGAAATGTCACCAGAACAGTTCGATGCTCTTCTTGATCTTTTGGAGGCACGCGGAATTGTCCCCTGGATTGACCTTGCCTATCTGGGCTTCGCTCAAAATTTTGAGGCTGATTGCGGCATGGCCCGAAAGATTGCGGCCCGGTTCCCCGAATGTATTGTCTGCATCACCTTGTCCAAGTCTTTCGGAATCTACCGTGACCGCGCCGGTGCGCTATTCGTGAAAACCGCTACCGCTAACCAGGATCGGGTGCGACGTGCTGTTTCGGCGATCATTCGTTCAGGGGCGTCGCACGCGCCGGATCACGGGCCATCGGTGGTGCGCACCATCTTGCAGGATGCGCAGTTGAAAGCGCTCTGGCAGGAAGAACTGGACGTGATGCGCGCCCGTATCGCGCAGGTGCGTCAGGAGATCACATCGGTTGAACGACGTTATTTTAACCGCGACGACCTTTCCTATCTTACTGGCCAAACAGGAATGTTCTCGCTTCTACCGCTGGCGGCCCCGCAAGAGGAGGCGCTTACGCGCGATCACGGGATTCACGTCGTCAAAGGCGGGCGTGTCAATGTCGCCAGGCTCGGTCCAAACGACATTCCGGTGTTGATCAAGGCAGTCCACACGGTGCTTGACGCTGAATAATCGAACGGCGGTCTCGTTCCATATGGACGATATTTGGATTAAGCCGGGAAATGCCCGAACTGAGCCAAAGGGCAAACGTGGATTTGAAGGATGCCGCCTTATACGGCTTCCTGCCGGCGGGGTTCCTCTGTTGTTGTAATCTGGCTATTGAGCGCAGCCATGGCAGCTGTTTGCCTGCGCTTTTCCCGATAGGCTCTGAATTGTGTGTCGGCTGTTACACCAATGAGGATCACGCTTCCCATCACGGCAAAGTTCAATGAGGATGGAATGCCGAGGAGGTTGACGAGATTCTGCAGCACCTGGAGCAGAATGACGCCGAGCACGACTCCGACGATGGACCCTTCGCCGCCACGCAACGAAAAACCTCCAAGAACAGCCGCAGCAATACCGTAGAGCTCATAAAAGTTGCCGTGCGAAGACGGCTGTACGGAGCGCGTGTACATGGCGAAGAAAACTGCTGATAAGCCGGTCAGGAGAATGCACAGGACGTAGGCAGATACAATCACGCGACGCGTGTCGATGCCGGAATAGCGCGCTGCCTCCTCGTTTTTCCCCACAGCAAAAAGATGGCGGCCGAACACGGTTTTATGCAGCACGAACCAGGCGATGATTGCGACAATGAGAAAGGCGATGACGGAATGGGGGATACCAGCCGTCCGTCCCGCCACCAGATATTCAAGCGCCGGGAAATCGGAGCCGAAGCTGAAGCCGGCTGTGCCATCTCTCGTGTAGAAGCGCGCGACCCCTCGATATATCAACAGGCCGCATAGTGTGACCACAAAAGGTTGGAGTTTCAGCCGCGTCACAAGCCAGCCGTGGAGCAGGCCGATGAGGACAGAAAGGACAAGAACAATGGCAAGCGAGATAGGCCATGGAACGCCATAGGATGCAATCAGGTCGATGAATATCACACCCAGCAAAGCGATGACCGAGCCGATGGAGAGCTCGATGCCTCCGGTTACAATAACAAAGGCTTCAGCTATGGAAAAAAGACCGAAGAGACCAATGAGATTGGCCGTGTTGGCGAGGTTGATCGGCGACAGGAACCTGGGATTGACCAGCGCGACGATTGCGCCGACACAGATTACAAGAACCGCTAATCCGAGATCTTTCCTTTGCATCACCCTGACTTTCTATTCGACCGCGAGGCGAAGGATATTTTCCTCCGACAGCTCGCCGTGTTCCAATATTCCGGTTATTCGGCCGCGGCTCATCACTGCAACTCTGCTCGAGACCCCGATAACCTCTTCCATATCCGACGAAATCATCAAAAGGGCTGTCCCCTGTGCAGCCAAATCGCGCATAAGCCGATAGACCTCGGCTTTGGCGCCGACATCAATTCCACGCGTCGGTTCATCCAGGATGATGACTTTCGGTCGGGTTGCCAACCATTTCGCCAGAACGATCTTCTGCTGATTACCGCCTGAAAGTTCCCCGGTTGGACGCTCCAGCCTAGGGGCTTTGATAGCAAGGTCCCGGCGTGCGTTGTCGGCAATTGCAAACTCAGCCTTATTGTCCACAAAACCATATTTCGAAAGATTGTCGAGACTTGGCAATGCGATATTTTGCAAATTCGAAAAATCGAGAAATAGTCCCTCGGACTTTCGGTCCTCGGGGACCAGGCAGATGCCCGATTTTATGGCTTCAATCACAGAACCTGTTGAAATTTGCTCACCCTGGATTTCGATGGTTCCCTCTTCAATTGGGTCGATGCCAAAGATGGCGCGAGCAAGCTCGGTCCGGCCTGCGCCAACCAAGCCGGCAAGCCCCAGTATTTCGCCTCCGTGCAAGGTCAGGCTGATGGGCTGGTGCGGATATGCTGTGGTACGCACTCCCTTTGTTTCCAGCACAATGTTGCCATTTTCCGTGTTCGGCTTTTCGTAAAATTGAGCGACATCCCGGCCAATCATCAGGCGAACCATCGCATCCCGATTGATCTCTTCCAGCCGCAGATCGCCAGCGTTTCTGCCGTCTCGCAGCCCAACAACGCGATCGGCCACTTGCTCAACTTCATTCAACCTGTGGGTAATGAACAAGACGGCCACGCCGTCTTTTCGTAAGTGGCGGATAACCCTTAGCAAGCGTTGTGTTTCCGACAATGTCAGGCTTGATGTGGGCTCGTCCAGGATAAGCAGGCGGACATCAATCGACAAAGCTTTGGCTATTTCGAGAAGTTGCTGATCAGCAAGCGACAAATCCGAAACCGGGTCGGACGGGCCAAAGCGGGTTCCAAGCATTTCAAGCAAAGGGCGTACCCGATCTTCCATCGCCTTGCGGTCGATCAGTCCAAACGGCCCCTTTTTGATTTCGCGCCCGAGCAATACGTTGTCAGTGACGTCCAGATTGGAAAAGGGGTTTAATTCCTGATGAACGAATGCAATGCCGTGTTCCATGGCGCGCGCGGATGTCAGGCTCTTTGTGCCAACGCCATCAATAATGATCTGGCCTTCGTCGGGCGTAATTGTTCCCCCGAGGACTTTCATCAGGGTTGATTTTCCGGCGCCGTTTTCGCCAATCAGCCCAACAACCTCGCCGCCCCTTATTTTCAATGAAACATCATTTAAAGCCGTGGCGCTGGGGTAAACTTTCGTAATGCCGACCAGATCCAATGAAATGGGCTTTTGAACAAGGGGCATGGACGTTCTCCCGGTCCGTTCAACAGGCCTGCGCGGGCAGGAGCGCGCGCAGGCCAGAACAGCAACATTGCGTGTTATCGACTTCAGCCGCCAATTCGCTCCTTGAGCTGGGCTTCGAATGCGTCAACATTTCCCTTGTCGATGATATTTGTTGGCACAATGATAAGCCCGTCTTCCGGGATCTGCGACTTGTCGCCCTCAAGGTATGCAGCCATGAGCTTCATGCCCTGATAACCCCATTGATATGGATCCTGCACAACAGTCCCGGCGAAAGAACCTTCCCGGACAGCACCAAGTGTGATCGGATCTTCATCGAAGGCGATAACGGTAACTGCGCCCAATTTTCCGGCGGCCTGAAGTGCTTCATAAATTTTGGGCGGGTTGTAAGAATAGAAGCCGACCATGCAGTCAATGTCGGGATTGGCTGCCAGCACGTCGTCAACATTCGAACGGGCTCGGGCAAAATCTACGTCGTCACCACGTACGTCGACCAGTTCTATCCCCTTGCCTTCTACAGCCTCGCGGAAACCGGCAATACGCTCCTTGGCGTTGTCTGCACCAAGGAAGCCGACAAAACCCATGCACTTGCCGCCATCGGGCATCGCTTTGACAGCAATTTCACCGGCCTGATTGCCAGCAAGAGTGTTTGATGACCCAAGATACGCGATGCGGTCTGACTGCGGGGCATCACTGTCTGTGGTGAAGAGCGGGACCTGCGCTGCGATGCGGTTGAAGGCGTCAATCGAGTTCTTCGGGTCGGCTGACGAGATCATGATGGCGTCCGTGCCTGCGGCAACCAGGTCGTCCATCAGTGCGTTCTGCAACGCAGCGGTGCCTTGGGCCGGATAACGAAATTGTGTTTCATATCCGGGAAGTTCCGCCTGGGCGGCCTTTACGCCAGCTTCCGCCAGTTTCCAGAAATCCGAGGCTGCGTTGACAACAAATGCAAGTGCAGGCTTGTCTTCGGCCATGGCGGTTGTCGCATAAAGCGCGAGCCCCGCCAGAGCTGCAATCTTTGATATTTTTCTCATAATGTCCTCCCGCGGCCCATGTCCTCCCAGGCCGCTATATAAAGGTTAAACATTTAGCGCCGGAACGCCTCATCGGTTTCGGGTGCTAGTGCCAGGTGGACGAGGGAGAGATGCTTTGGGTCACTCCCCCTCATCCGCAAGCCTCAGTTATTCGCGCAGAAGCCGGGATCATCCGCGTTGCAAACATCGAGGCCTGTATAGAGCGGGTCATCGACGCTTTCGCCGTTGATTAGCTGGATCATGACGTCAGGGGCCCGATAACCCATTTCGAAGGGGCGCTGACCAACCTGCGCGTGGCTGCGACCTTCGCGGAACGCCTGTGTTTGCGGCGGCAGGGTGTCGCCAGCAATGATGATGAGGTCTTTCGACTTCAGCTTATCCATCACCTGGTCCGTGACCTGCGTGTAAGCCTGCGGCGCGAATTGCGCCCAGCCGCCGATCAAGATGAAGGCATCAAGGTCTGGATTTGCCGTGAAGACATCAGACATTTGCTGGTTTGCGAGGTCTGCTTGGTCATTGGTGAAGACTGGGCAGCCATCGATTTCAGTCCAACCATTCTGACCGGTAAGCCTGTCGACATTCTTTTCGCCAGCGATCGTGTCGCGGAAACCTTGTGCACGAGCGTTGATGTTGTCAGCGGCAACATTGCCAAGCTGAAGGCAAACCGAGCCGCCTTCCGTCTTAAGCTTTGTTGCCTCCTCGGCCATTTTGACGCCCATCAGGTAGTTGTCCGTACCCAGATAGGTCGCCCGCAGATTGCGATCCTGTTCAAGGAAATCGGCATCGATCGTCATGACGGGCACCGAAGGTGCAATCTGACGAATGCGGTTGGCCATTGCCGGCGCATTCGAGGGTGAGATGGCGATTGCCGCCACACCCCGGGTCAACAGGTCGTCAACGATCTGCACTTCCCCAGCCTCGTCTGCCGACGATGCGGGCCCGGTGTAAAGGCATTCGTATTCACTGTCAGCGTTTTCCGACAACCATTTCTTGCAGCCTAGATTGATCTGCTCGAAAAACGGATTGTCCAGACCCTTGACCACTATGGCCAATGTCTTTTTGTCTTGTGCACCGGCCTGAACGGCGAAAAGTGCGACCGCAGAAAGCGCGGTTATTGCCAAGTATCTCATTTTCATTGCGACTTCTCCTCCTCTACAATCGTCGGCGAAGGGTTTTCCTCAGCCGGGATACCAAATGATGCGCGGGTCGTTCTCCTCGCGCTTGTAGTTCCACGCACGTTCAACAAGCTCGTCGAGGTCAATGGTGGGGCTCCAGCCCAGCACTTTCCGCGCCTTGGTGTTGTCTAACCAGTTGCTGTGAAACGGTGTGGAAATGTCGGCGCGGGCCAATTGGTTGTTTTTCTCAAGCAGCGATGACAGCGCGCCATAATCAACCGGCTCGTTCATGGCGATGTTGAACAGCTCGCCATAGGCTTTGGGATTGTCGAGTGACAGCAGGATGGCGCTCACCAGATCGTCCACGTGAATAAAATTGCGCTTGAGCGCGTCGCCGTTGGAATCCTGCATGGCAGGAAAAAAGCTACCGCGGCGCAATCTGCCGAGCGTTACTTCATCAACAAGCGTCTCCCATGGCGGGCCGCCAAATTGGGTGTCGTCAAGCGCGAACGCGTAGCGGAAATCGTCTTTTTCCATAATCCACGGCGCGCGTAATATTGTGAAATCAAGGTCATATTGGGCGCCAAACTGTTCAAGCATGACCTCTTCCAGAACCTTTGTCAGGGCATAACTTCCCGGGTAGGCCCGACGGGGCGATGCTTCGGTGATGGGGATGCGGTAATCCTGAAAAATATGGCCGACGACGCAATCGCCGCTGAGCAGCATGAACTGGCGGGCGGTGGCGGAGCGGCGGAACTGCTCCAGAAGCAGGTACAGTCCCTTCAGTGCGACATCTATGGCGAGATCGGGAGACTCTTTCACCGCGGCCATGTGGAGAACATGGGTGACGCCCTCCAGAGCCCGTTCAATAACTTTCTCATCGGCCATCGAGCCGCGGATGACAGTGACCCGGTCATTGGCTTCAATGACCCGGTTGTTGCACAGAGCAATCACTTCCCAGTCAGAAAATCGCTGCTCGTTCAAGAAGGCGGGAAGAAAGGACTGCCCGACTTTTCCGGTCGTGCCCGTCACAAGCAATTTCATCCGATCCTCCCCTCTTTTCTTTCGTTGTTGAGTGAGATAATTATTTACTAATAATATTAAGTCAAGTTATTATTGATTTAGTTATCGGGTCTGGCAGGTCGTTTGATGCATGTGCTACTGTCCAAAAAGAACCCGAGGGAGAAGGAGGGGCATCTGTGTCGAGACTCGTTTTATCGGGAATATCCAAGAGTTATGGGGCTATTCAGGCACTCTCTTCGGTATCTCTTACTTTGGAGCCAGGGGAGGTGCTGGGTCTGATGGGAGATAACGGTGCAGGGAAGAGTACGCTTGTGAAAATCATTGCTGGCAATTTTCCGCCGTCGGCGGGGGAAATGCGCATCGATGGGCAGCCGGTTGTTTTTCACAAGCCTTTGGATGCCCAGGAGGAAGGGATTGAGGTCGTGTATCAGGATCTCGCTCTCTGCGATAACCTGTCAGCTGCTTCAAATGTTTTTCTTGGCCGTGAAGCCATGAGCAGCTTTGGGCCGCTGAAATATGTCAATTATCGCCAGATGAACGATATTGCCGCCAATCTCTTCCGGCAGCTCAAATCTGAAACGCGACCACGCGATTTGGTGCGTAAGATGTCCGGTGGGCAGCGGCAGGCTGTTGCAATTGCACGCACACTGCTTTCGCAGCCAAAAATTGTCATGATGGACGAACCAACGGCGGCGATTTCCGTCCGCCAGGTTCAGGAAGTTCTCGATCTTATTCGAAGGCTTAGGGATCAGGGGATCAGCGTGATCTTGATCAGCCACCGCATGCCGGATGTCTTTGGCGTAGCCGACAGGATCGCGGTGTTGCGGCGTGGCGAACTTGTTGCCAGCAAACCGGCGATTCAATCCTCTCCAGAAGAAGTCACCGGCCTTATTACCGGTGCGATTGAAGTGGCATGAAAGGCAGACAGATGACCACAATTGAAGACGTGATTTCACGAAGTGAGCACAGGAATTGGCTGTCAAGGATTGCGACAATGCAACTCTTCTGGGTTTTTGTTGCAGCGATTATCGCCTGTCTCGCCCTGAGCCTTCTTACGGATACATTCGCCAGTGAACGCAACCTGTTCAACGTGGCACGAAATTTTGCGTTTGTCGGGATTATAGCTATCGGCATGACGGCCGTCATTGCCTCCGGCGGCATAGATCTTTCGGTTGGATCGAGCGTTGTATTGAGCGCAATGGTAATCAGCGTGCTGATGTCTGGCGGCATGCCATTCTGGCTTGCCGCGCCGCTGGCGCTCTGTGCGGCCCTTCTGGTGGGCTTGTTAAACGGTGTGCTGGTCGCCTATGGCGGTATGCCCCCCTTTGTCGTGACGCTAGGTACGCTTTCTGCGGCCCGTTCGTTGGCAATGGTGCTTTCCGATAACAAGATGATTTGGGAGTTCGGTCCCGATCACGACCTATTTTTGTGGGTTGGGGGAGGCTCCACCCTTGGTGTTCCGCATCCGCTTTATGCGCTGGCGCTGCTGGCTATCATTATGTCATTGGCGTTCAAATGGTCGCGTTGGGGGCAATATGTCTTTGCAATCGGCGGTAATGAGAATGCGGCGCTCTTGACCGGAATTCCTGTTCGCCGACTGAAGGTCAGCATCTATATGTTTTCTGCTTTTACCGCAGGGATTGCCGGCATTCTTATGGCCGGATGGCTCGGCAGTGTGACGACGAATCTCGGTCAAGCAATGGAGCTGACAGTGATTGCCGCTGCTGTCATTGGCGGCGCCAATCTTGCCGGCGGTGAGGGCACTGCAATCGGCGCTGTTGTCGGAGCCCTGTTGATAGAGGTCATTCGCAACTCCCTGATCCTTCTCGGTATCTCGACATTCTGGCAAGGAATGTTCATAGGTACCTTCATCATCGTTGCCGTGGCATTCGATCGACTCAGGCACATTCGTTCCTGAGTGACGGAAGACAAACCAAATGGCGGCGGCATTGGGCATGGAGAATGCATGAAACCTACAATGATGGACGTCGCAGCACGTGCGGGCGTCTCCCAGGCGACCGTTTCCCTCATTCTAAATGGCAGCTCTGGAGCGCGGTTTAGTGAAACCACCAGAAAGCGTGTATTCGATGCGGCCGCGGAGCTGGGCTATCGTCTGTCCAACCGGTCGGCGGCCGCAAACAATTCGGGTAGCAAGGTCATTGTCTTCATTGTCGATGAACTGACAACAGACCCGTGGATGGCGCTTGCTTTTGAGGGTGCACGCGAAAAGGCGCTGGAGCTTGGCGTCATCGTGACTTTGGGTGTTTTCCGAAAGGGGGAGGATCCGGATGAGGGTGTGTTTTCAATCTGCGAAAGTCAGACCCTTGTGGGATATATTTTCGGCACAATCCTGACCCGCAAGATCGACCCGCCCAATGCGCTTTTTCAGGTGCCTTCGGTTCTCATCAATTGTTACGATCAGCAGCGCAGGCTTCCTTCCATTGTACCGGGTGACGTGGCTGGAGGCCGAGCGGCGACGGAAAGACTTATAAATGGGGGGCGCAAGCGTATCGCTCTTATCAACGGGCAGGAGGGTTTGGATAACCCTCGCGACCGTTTGCGGGGCTACAAGCAGGCTCTTGCCAGCAACGACCTCGCCTACGATCAGAAACTGGTTTGCTATGGCAACTGGGAGCCTTCATCAGGTTATGAAAAAACCCATGAACTTATGAAGCTTCCCGAGCCGCCGGATGGCATCTTTTGCGCCAATGACCTTATGGCAATTGGCTGTATTGAGGCGCTGAAGGAGCTTGGCAAAGCAATCCCTGAAGATGTGGCCGTTGTTGGTTTTGACAATCGCGATATCGCGCAGTTCACCATGCCGCCGCTAACCACATTCCATCTCCCGATGTTTGAAATGGGATCAATGGCTGTGGAGCTGATTGAAGATATGGCCGGCGGGCTGAACAGCGCGCATGACCAGCTAAAGGTTGAATGTCCTATCATCGAGCGTGCATCAGGCTGACGTTAAAGCAGGCCGCGGCCTGCAAGATTGCGCATCAGATGGCTGACGCCAAATGTCCACGGTGGGCATTCGCCGGACAGGGCGACTTCGTTCTTCAGGATGCCGAGCATGTCATTGGATATCTCAACAATGTCGCCCGGATGATGTGTGAAACCCATTCCTTCAGCGTCCCGATCCTGGATCGGAGCAAAGAGCGTTCCGAGAAATAACATGAGACCATCGGGATATTGATGTTCAGGTCCTATTGTCTGGCACACAAGCTCTTCAGGGTCGCGGCTGATCTTGGCCATATTTGACTGTCCCGACAAAATGTAGCCATCCCGACCGGTAACCTTCAATTCAAGTGTAGCGGTTCGCACGTCGTCAAGTTCAAAACTTTCGTCGAAAAGGCGGATCATTGGGCCGATAGCGCAGGAGGCGTTATTGTCTTTTGCCTTTCCGAGCAGCAGAGCAGAAAGTCCTTCAAAATCACGAAGATTGACGTCGTTGCCAAGGGTTGCGCCGACGATCTTTCCACTGGAGTTCACTGCGAGCACGATTTCCGGCTCTGGATTGTTCCACTGGGACTTGGAATGAATCCCCACCCGTGCGCCGGAGCCAACCGCTGACATGGGCTGCGCCTTGGTGAAAACTTCCGCAAATGGGCCGATTCCAACCTCCAGATATTGCGACCAGAGCCCTTCCTTTATCAGCGCCTGTTTTGCACGCGCCGCCTGCTCAGAGCCTGGCACGACCTCGCTGAGGCTCGCGCCGATTTCCGCGCCGATACGTTGTCGCAGTTCGTTGGCTTTTGTTGGGTCACCTGCCGCCCGTTCCTCGATCACCCGTTCAACCATCGATTCAGCGAAGGTCACGCCGCACGCCTTGATGGCCTGCAGATCGTTGGGGGCCAGCAATCGTATTCCCTCTTTTTTGCCAATCTCGGAAATCGCACAGATGTCTCGGCCGGGGGTGCTGAGGATGTGGTGCGGCGCATCTTCGCGCTCCAGCACGTCGCGGACGGTTGGCGCCGCCCGGCTGGTAACGTCAACCAACCGACCATCGCGGATAGTTGTAATCACCGGTCCTCCAACGGTGTCGAGCCATGCACGGCCTATGAATGTGCCTTCTGCGAAAGTCTTTTCGTCCATCGAATTCCCCGACGTTTAGTGGTTGTTGCGCGGTATGTTTTTATCGGCAATTCCACGGAAATCCGTAGCGCCTTTCAAGACCATCCCTTGAGAGAAAGGTTCGGCAAGGTTGCGGAAGTATTTTTGCCAGGGTGTCTGGCTCTCGGGCATAGCATAGCCCCCTGCCGCGGCCAGGACTTCTGCTCGTTCCCGCCATTCCGCCTCTGGTATAAGTGCGTCGACGCGACAAGTCCTCAGGTCCACACGAATGCGATCTCCGTTCTTGAGCAAGGCCAGCCCGCCACCGGCTGCCGCCTCGGGCGAGGCATTGAGGATTGATGGTGACGCAGAGGTGCCTGACTGCCGTCCATCCCCAATGCAGGGCAGGGCGGTGATGCCCTTTGCCAATAGATGCCCCGGTGGCCTCATGTTGACGACCTCTGCGCCACCGGGATAGCCGAGCGGACCGGTGCCGCGCATGATGAGGATAGAGTGTTCGTCAACACCAAGTTCAGGATCGTCAATGGAGCGATGAAAATGTTCCGGTCCATCAAAAACAACAGCATTTCCCTCGAACGCTTCAGGGTCATTCGCGTTCTCCAGGTAACGTGCGCGGAAATCTTCCGAAATTACCGAAGTCTTCATGATCGCACTGTCAAACAGGTTGCCCTTCATATTGATGAAGCCGGCCTCTTCCTTCAGCGGATTGGAGACGGGGCGAATGACGTCTCTGTCCTCACTTTCTCGGTGGCTGCAGTTTTCACGCAGGGTCTTGCCGTTGGCGGTCATGACGTCGGGATGCGGTATCAGCCCCGCTTTCAGCAATTCGCCAACCAATGAGGGTACGCCACCAGCTAGATGAAAGTCTTCGCCCAGATATTCACCGGCGGGCTGGAGATTGGTGAGTAGCGGAATATGGTGGCCGATGGCCTGCCAATCGTCATTGTCCAGTTCGACCCCGACGTGGCGGGCAATGGCGTTAAAATGGATTGGCGCATTGGTTGACCCGCCCAGCGCAGAATTCGCAACGATGACGTTTTCGAAGGCTTCGCGTGTCATGATATCGGAAGGCTTGAGATCTTCCCACACCATGTCGACAATCCGCTTGCCTGTCGCGTAGGCCATCTGGGCGCGCTCGCGCTTAGGCGCTGGAATGGCGGCTGAACCCGGCAATTGCATGCCGATGACTTCGGCCAGCGAGTTCATGGTTGATGCTGTGCCCATTGTATTGCAATAGCCGACAGATGGAGCGGAAGACGTCACAAGTTCGGTGAATTCCTCGTCGTCGATTTTCCCTTCGGCATGCAGCTCGCGCGCCTTCCAGACGATCGTTCCCGAGCCGGTTCGTTCGCCACGGAAATAGCCGTTCAACATGGGGCCGACGGAAAAGGCAATCGCCGGAATATCGACGGTTGCGGCCGCCATCAGCAGCGCTGGCGTTGTTTTGTCGCAGCCGATTGTCAAAACCACGCCATCAATCGGATAGCCATAGAGCGCCTCGACCAGGCCGAGATAGGCGAGGTTGCGGTCCAGCATCGCGGTTGGTCGTTTGCCGGTTTCCTGAATCGGGTGAACCGGGATCTCAAGAGGCACGCCGCCATTTGCAATGATCCCGTCGCGCAGCCTTTTGGCAAGTTCAATGTGATGGCGGTTACAGGGCGACAGATCGGAACCTGTCTGGGCAATGCCAATAATAGGTTTCCCTGATTGCAACTCCTCCCGGGTCAATCCGTAATTGACGTAGCGCTCGAGATAGAGAGCGGTCATTTCCGGATCTTCGGGGTTGGAAAACCAATATCGGGAGCGCAAATCTCCGGGTTTCTTCCGCTCAGTCATAATGTTCTCCCTTTTCCGCAATTGTTGTTATCGTTCTCGATCTTGTTTTCTTCAAAGGCCAACGCCGCGCGCGTTCACAAAAATCGAATAGATTGATGTTGTGGCGCAGATCGCGAGACGATTGCGTTTGGGTCCGATAAAGCAGAGATTGGCGACCACTTCGGGAACCAGTATCTTGCCGAGCAGTTCGCCCGTCGGCGAAAAGCAGTGAATGCCGTCACCGGCCGACGACCAGATATTGCCGTTGGTATCCACCCGGAATCCGTCAAACAGGCCATTTTCACTCAGCGCGAAATCCTGACCCGGGCCCACCGAATGGCCGTCCGCGCTCAGCGGATAGGCGCGTATTTTCGGGGCGCAGTCGGGGTCGTGTGTGCGGCCGGTATCGGCGACGTAAAGCAGCTTTTCGTCGGGGGAGAAAGCCAAGCCGTTTGGCTGCAGGAGGTCACTCACAACGACGGAGAGTGCGCCGTCGGTTCCAAGGCAGTAGACATTTTGAGCGCCAATTTCAGATGGGGCGGCGTCGCCCTCATAATCGCTGTCGATGCCGTAGGTGGGGTCAGAAAACCAGATTGAACCGTCGGATTTGACCACCACATCGTTGGGGGAATTGAAGCGACGGCCTTCAAACCGGTCCGTCAGGACTTCGCGGTTTCCATCGAAACCAATGCGACTGATACAGCGCCCTGCATGTTCGCAGGAAATCAGTCTACCTTGAGCATCAACCGTGTGTCCGTTCTGGTTGTTAGCGGGTTGTAGGAATGTTGAAACGGAGCCATCGGTTTCATCCCAACGCATGACGCGGTTGTTCGGAATATCGGACCAGAGAAGATATTTGCCGGCCGGAGAATAGGCCGGCCCCTCGCACCAGCGGCCTCCCGTCCATAGCTTTTCGAGACGGGCATTGGAGAGCACCAATTTCATGAATTCCGGTTTGCGGACATCGTAGATTTCAGACATTTTATTTTCCTGATCGACCTCGGTTTAAAGAGACATAGCAAGGACGCCAATCTTTCCATAGGATTTAGAGTGTGGCGCGCTTACAAAAGCGATTGAGCGCGCCACACATCTAGGATGTTATTTTTGTGCCGCGGCCATAGACAAGCAGCATTCCCACAATCACCGAGCCGTATATGATCTGCCGTCCGGCCTCCGGCATTTGCATGATGGACAGGACTGAATTGAGAAGAACAATCAGGACAACGCCAACAAGGGTACCCACATAGCGACCCTGTCCGCCGAGTATGCGTGTGCCGCCAAGCACCACCGCCGCAATGGCAGGCAGCAGGTAGGGAAGCCCCATGCCCTGATAGGCCTTGGCGGAATAACCCGCCAGCAAAACCCCTGCGATGGCTGCGCATAAGCCAGAAATCATAAAGGCCCCAATGATGACCATGCGCGTCCTGATGCCTGAAAGGTAAGCTGCACCTTCCCGATTGCCTGTTGCGTAAATCGAACGGCCAAAGCCGGTCCGTTTCAACATCAGGGCGATACAGATTGATACGAAGGCCCAGACGTAAATTGCCACCGGAATTCCCAAAATGCGGTCAGCAGCGAGAAAACGCATAAGCGGTGTTGCCCTGTCCTGCGGCGCAAAGCCACCGGTATGGGCAACCATCAACCCGCGCATCACGGAATCCACGCCAAGGGTAAAAATCATTGAGGGAATTCGCAGATAGGCAACACCGACGCCATTGACGAAGCCGACGGCGAGCCCCACCGCGATGCCGGTGGGGAGCGCCATTTCACCGCCTACGCTAGCGGCCATCATGGCTGCGGCAGTCAGTGTCCACGGCACAGAAAGATCAATATGACCAAGCAGGATAACCATCATCATGCCAGCTGCAACAATGCCCAGGAAGGATCCTGTTTGAAGCTGTTGTAAAAGGTAGTTGGGGGACAGAAGCGGGGCGGTTCCCTGCACGCTCAGCGTATAGGCGGTGCCAATCAGCAGGATGACTACCACAAACAGCGAAGCAATAATGACAGGCTTGTTTTCTGGCTTGATATTGGAAAAGAGACTGTTCATCACACCACCTACCGGAAAAGATCAAGTCTGTTTTTGACCCCGAGCGTGCGGATGGCTCCAAGGCTGACGGCCGCAAGGAGGACGATGCCTTCAATAAGGGGCTGCAAGAGCGGATCAATAGAAACAATGCGGAAATAGAAGGAAATCACGCGCAGGATGCATGCGCCAACCAGCGAGGCAATTGCGCCGCCCGCGCCACCAAGGAGCGATGTTCCGCCCAGCACGACCGCAGCAATCGAGTTGAGTGTGTAGGCCCCTGCCTGCATCACGTCGGCATTTCCCGATGACGTTTGGATGGCGAGATAGAGCCCGCCGCACGCGGCAAAAAAACCTGCTAACGTAAAGGCTGCTATTTTTGCGCGATTGATTGGAAGGCCAGACATGTAGGCTGCGCCTTCTGCCGAGCCGATGGCATAGACCGTGCGCCCCGTGACCGTCTTGCGGAATGGAATCCAAACCAGGAAAGCAACAACGAGCAGCATAATCAGCGGCACCGGGATCCACGCAAATGGGGCAAACCAGCCTGCATCGGGATCAAATAGCTGATAGGTGTCGACGAAATCCCACAGGCTGTTGGTGACGGCCCAGTTCAGGTCCCCGTCAATATCGCCACCCGGCTTGGGGCGGATAAAAAGGGCAAGCCCAATTGCAATTGCGCCGGTTGCAAGCGTGACAATAATCGGCTGCAGGCGGCCATAGACAACGATGATCCCGTTGATCAGCCCGAAAGCTGTTCCGGCGAGCAGGGTGATAAACATGCCAAATATAATTTCAATGGCGGAACCATTGACGAGCTCTGAGGCAATGCACGACGTTAGCGTCATGACTGCGCCCACGCTCAAGTCGAGACCACCAAGAAGAACCGGTACCGTTTGAGCCATGGCGAGGAATGCAATCGCCACAGTTTCATTTGCATTCTGAACAAGAACTGCCGACGAAAACCCGCGTGGATGAAGAAAGTTGTAAATGACATAAATAACCAGAAGCAGCAGTAACGCGCCGTAAAACGCTCGGTTTTGTCTAAAACTGGTCGTGAATGTGCTGTTGAACTGCGCCATGTCCGCCCTCACGCCGCCGTCTGCGTGTCAATGTTTAGAGACGCTGAGACAATCGCCTCCTCGTTAATGGCGTCACCGCTCAGTTCAGTCGTGATGGCGCCGTCATACATGACAGCCACCCGGTCACAGCATCCGATCAGTTCGGCATAGTCTGTTGAGTAGAACAGGATTGCTTTGCCTTCATCGGCGAGATCACGCATGAGTTTGTAGATTTCCTGTTTTGTGCCAACGTCGATGCCGCGCGTCGGGTCGTTCAGCAAAATGACGTCGGGCTCTGTCATCAGCCATTTGGCAATGACCACTTTCTGCTGGTTGCCCCCTGAAAGCGTTGCCACTGCGTCGCTGGTCTGGTTGATCTTGATCTGCAATTTTCGAATGCCGCCCTCTATGGCGGTCTTTTCCTTCTCACCGTCAATGAAGGGGCCACTTGAGACCTTGTCGAAAGACGCCGCAAGCAGGTTGTCGGCAATCGACATCGGCAACATCAGGCCTTCGGTCTTCCGATCTTCGGGCACAAGCGCAATTCGTACTTGGCCGTTTTTGGCATGGTGGGGTGAGGCGGGCGAGGCGGTGACGCCGCCGGCTTCCACGCGCCCCGCGACGCTTCTCAGGACACCGAAGAGAGCCAGCAACAATTCTTTCTGGCCCTGGCCGTCAAGCCCGCCGAGGCCGACAATTTCGCCCTTGCCAATGCTCAGATTGACACCTTTGAGGCGACCTTCCCAGGCCAGGTTTTCGATCTTGAAAAAGGCAGGCCGTTGTTGTGGTGGCGGTTTGGGCGGAAAGTGGGCTTCGACATCCCTTCCAATCATCATGCGCACGATTTCGCTTGGTGTGCGCTCGCCCTTGCCGAACGTGTCGACATGATTGCCGTTGCGGAACACAGACAGCGTGTCACACAGCCGATCGACTTCGTGCATGCGGTGGGAGATGAATATTGAAGCCACGTTTTCGTTCTTCAATTCGCCGATGAGGTCATAGACTGTTTCGACATCGCGGCTGGTCAAAGCCGACGTCGCCTCGTCCAGGATTAGAACTCTGGGATTCATGCCCAACGCCTTGGCGATTTCAACCATCTGGCGACGTGACAGTGAGAGGTCGCGAACCAGGGCGTTTGGATTGACATCTTCACATTTGATGCGGGCCAGAAGCGCTTCGGCTCTTCGCCTTTGCGCCCGTCCGTCGATCAGCCCGAAACGGCGCGGCGGATCGGATATGGAAATATTATCGGCCACTGTCAGGTCGGGCATCAGAGACAGTTCCTGGAAGATGCAGACAACGCCTGCTTTTGCCGCTTCGGCCGGCGAGCGGAAGCGTATCGGATCTCCATCCAGCCGGACTTCTCCGGTGTCAGGTCGCAAAACTCCGGAAATGATTTTGATCAGCGTGGACTTACCTGCGCCATTTTCTCCAAGGATCGCGTGTGTGCTGCCGCTGTTGCAGGAAAAATCTACGCTCTCGAGCGCTTTTGCGCCGGCGAAGGATTTGGAAATTCCTCGCAGCTCCACAATGGGGCTCTCAGCTTTTTTGTTATCCTCCACGACGTCATTCTCCCGATCCGTATCATTACAAATAATCATTACCGGTCACGCCAAACGGATCGAATGACGTGACCAAGAAGGGTCCGCCTGCAAAAACAGGCAGACCCGCTTTAGATTGCGATTACTTCGTGTCGGACTCGTCCTGCGCCATAATGGCCGGACCTGAGATGTTCACACCACAGGGCGGGAACTCGTTGACGGTGAAGAAGTTGTCCGGCAGATCGGACCAATAATTCTCGCCGTCTTTCAGTTCTTTGTAGGTCGCAACCGGCAGCGGCACCGAAATCAGCTGTGGCATGACATTGCCTTCCAGTGCGGAAATGGCTGCTTTCATGGCAATCGCCACAAGGCCCGGGGACTGACCAATAGAAATGCCCTTCAGGCCTTCGTCTGAATGGGCAGCAATGGCCTTGCGGAACCCGTTCTCGGATTCACCGGCTACCGGCACCCATGGATGTCCTGCATCCTGCAGTGCCTGTATTACGCCGTTGGAGCCACCTTGTCCGACAACAGCTTCAAACTGACCGTGAACGGCGATGGCGTCTGCGACAACTTTCTGCGTGGTGCCATCATCCCAATTGCCGACAACGGAAACCATTTCCCAGTTGCCGCCGTCTTTCTTGAACGCCTCGTTGATGCCGATGGAACGGTCGCGGTCAACGGAGTTGCCCGGCAAGCCGCGCACTTCAAGGATCTTTCCTTCCTTGACGCCCTTGGCATGCAGTTCATCCAGCGCGAACTGGCCCCACATGCTGCCCATCTGCAGCTGATTTTCATTCACCTGCATGACTTTATCGGTATCGAGAACGTTGTCGAAAGGAACCAGAACGACATTGTTCTTGTCGGCAAGACGGATGACGCGATCAAAGCCGTCCGGCGCAACAGCAATGGTGACAATGGCGTCGTAGCCCTGGTTGATGAAATCTTCAATCGCACCAAGCTGGGCCGGAGCGTCGGTTCCGGTCGAAACGACCTTGAATTCCGAGATTTTGTCCTTGACCGCCGGGTCTTCGGCGTAGGCTTTGGCTGTTTTGATCATCTGGATGCGCCAGGTGTTGCCGACGAAGCCGTTCACAATGGCAACTTTAAAGGGGCCGTCCTTCTTCTGCCATTGCATGTATTTTGTGTCCGCACTCCAAGGTGCAAAGCATTCCGGTTCAACGCCGGGCCCGGAAACAATCTCAGGACCAGCAAATGACAAGCCGGCGCTCAGCAGCACAGATGCGGTTGTTGTGATCAACAGGGTTTTCAGTCTCATTTTCTCCTCCTTGATGCCTTGGCATCCCTTTTTGATTGACGCCACTTCATGCGTGCGTCTCCTGCAACTGCCGGAAGGTCCTCCTCCGCCCGGCAGTAAAGCTGACCGCTATCCCTCGAAATGTGGGAAACCTGCTTCGAGGTGGGTCTTCATTCTGTATTGATAGGCCACCCGATCGCGCGCCTGGAGCGCGGCGATAATATCGGCGTGTTCAGAAAAGGTTGTTGTCGAGAATGTCCGGCGCGTCTTGCCGCGAACCATGATTTTCAGGATTACCGGCTTCATGATTTTGTAGACATCCAGGATCGCCTTGTTGCCCAGAACTTCAATCAGGCGGGTATGAAAGCGAAAGTCCGCTTCAGATGCATCCGTCGCAGAATCAGCGTGAAGCAGTTCGTTGTTCACCCGGTTAAGGTCGGCAATATCCTGAGGTGTTATGCGGTCCAGAAGGACGTCCACCGATGCGACCTCCAGAAGCCCGCGAAAGCCCTGAATGTCGACAAAGGTTGAACGCGATACTTCCAATGTGTTGAAGGCGAAAAGATCAAGGGCGCGTTCCATCCGGTCGTCGATGATTGTTGCGCCAACCTTGGGGCGTACAGTGACGATGCCATAGGCTTTCAATATTCGCATAGCTTCGCGCACGGTGTTGCGACTTGTCTGAAAATATTCGCAAAGCTCCCGTTCCGTAGGCAGGTTGTCGCCAACCTTCAGGCCTCGATCGGAAATAAGGGAACGTATTTTGGCGACCAGGTCGTCGACTGCCGACTGGGATGATGGACGAATGACATCGTCCTCGGCGCGTGGGCCGCCAGGAACCCGGTCTTTGGTGCCTTCAAGCAAGGTTATGCTCCAACAGGTATCATCAATTTGTGGGACAAATACTAATAATCAGTTTTTGATATGTCAATAATACATAAAAAACACGCTAATTTTCGAGATCTCAGTCATTGTTTGACGCTAATTATATGACAAATAACGCGAAAAGCTGGGAGGTGAGCGCGGCATTTTCCGGCATGTGGCGTGGACGGAAAAAATAAAATCGGTCGGGTCTCAATTATCGCCCTAGCAATTCACTGGCAGATTTCAGCGCTGAGTTTTTCAATGTCTCAAGCCAGCTTACATTTTCCATGTTGTTCGGCGATGAGCTTTTTACTGAAATGGGTCAGAAACTGCTGCGTGGGCAACCCGCGGACGCCGTTCTGAGATGTGTTGCCAAACAGCAGCTTTTGATGATCCGGGCGATGTCCTATTATCTTTTTTTCTTCCAGCATAACCGGTATGTCCCTCTGGTTTTCTTGCTGCTGTGCGGAACCTCAGGTAATGGTTTCGCCTAATTACTGCCGGTTTGGCGATGACGAGGAAAAGGTAGTTTGTGGGCATGAGCGTAAAATTTGGAACCAGCGGCCTGCGTGGTCTCTCAACGGAACTCATGGGCATGCCTTCAGCGCTCTACGTCTCGGCCTTTTGCAAGCACCTTCTGGAAAAAGGTTTGGCTTCAAAGGGTGACGCTATTCTGGTTGGGCAGGATTTTCGCGATTCAAGCCCGGAAATTGCAACTTCCAGCATGGGGGCGATCAGGAATTGCGGGTTTATGCCGGTTGATTGCGGGAATATTCCGACGCCGGCGCTCTGCAACTATGGCTTCAAGCGCAAAGCCGCCTCAATCATGATTACCGGATCGCACATCCCGGCAGATCGCAACGGTATCAAGTTTTATTTGCCTGACGGCGAAATTGCCAAAGAGGATGAGGTTGCGATTACCGAATGGGCGCAAAAGCTTGCGGGCACAGTAACGCTTGAGAAAGGGGCCGGGGCCGATGAGGGCGCGGCAGCGCGTGACCTGTTTTTTGCTCGCAATACATCAATTCTGCCCGCCAACGCGCTTAAGGGTATGAAGATCGGCGTTTACCAGCATTCTACGGTTGCCCGTGACCAGTTTGTCGATGTTCTTGCCCATTACGGCGCGGATGTTATGACGCTTGGGCGTTCCGAGAATTTTATTCCGGTTGATACCGAGGCCGTATCGGCAGAGACTATTGGACTCCTCAAAAAGTGGGCCTGGGAAGGCAAACTGGACGCCATAGTTTCGGCGGACGGAGATGCTGACAGGCCGCTCGTGACAGACGAGACGGGGCAGCCGCTTAAAGGCGATTTGCTCGGCCTTATGACAGCGCAGTTTCTGGGCGCAGAGGTGATTGTGACACCGGTCACCTCCAACTCCGGCATCGAGGCGAATGGACGCTTCACCGTTCTTCGAACAAAGGTCGGTTCACCTTATGTCATTGCGGGAATGGACCAAGCAAAAGCAGAGGGCAAGAACAGTATTGTCGGGTTTGAAGCTAATGGCGGCTTCCTCACGGCGACGCCAATCAATATTGGCGGGCGTGAACTTGCGCCGCTTCCAACGCGCGATTGTTTTTTGCCGATCCTTTGTGCCCTTTATCTTGCTGCAAATCGCAAAGAGCCTGTCAGTGTTGTCGCATCAGAGTTCAGGTTGCCGGTCGCTCTGGCGGATCGTATTCAAAATTTCGCTCAAACGCGTTCCGCTGCGCTGATGGAATATCTGCGTGGTTCGGATGACAATCTGGCGGCCTTTTTGAAACCGGTTGGAACGGTTGCCGAAAGGAGCGATATTGACGGCCTTCGGGTAACACTTGCCGACAAGCGGGTTATTCATTTCCGCCCATCTGGGAACGCGCCGGAAATGCGTTGCTATGTGGAGGCAGAGAGTGACGCGGCAGCGACCGCGCTTCTGCGGCAGGGCTTGGGTTTGATTGAGGCCTTTCCTGCCGCATAAACGGACCGGGCGTTCCTCATACCTTGAGCACAATTTCGGATACGAGCGCGGCAAGGTTTTTAACCCCGAGTTTTTTCATCAGATTGGCCCGGTGTACTTCGACGGTCCGATGCGAAATCCCAATTTTCTTTGCGATTTCGCGGGAGGTTCTTCCGTTGACAATGTGATTGGCGACTTCACGTTCGCGCTGTGTCAGGTTTGAGGACTTGGAGGGCTTGTCGGCAATCGGTTCAAACGTCCAGACCATGTGCTGAAACGGGTCCTCAGGCGTCAGGGTAT
>JBNLGT010000020.1:0-38408 GCA_050306195.1 Ensifer sp. | reverse complement strand
CATTCAGGCAGTGACCAAAATTCGACACCATCAGAATGACTTTCATCCTGTGACCTGCGTCATGGATTTTCCAGGTCATAGAGAATTTTTTGGCGACCTCGGCGAAACCTTCCTCGAGCTCTTCTTTCGTCTTCCGGCTCTCCGAGGCAAACGTTGCGCGAGCAAAAAACTGATCGGTCAAACCATCGTCGAACTGAGCGAAGTCATGAATATTGCAGCCAGCGCCGGCAAGATACCCCGACAATGCTGCAACCAGTCCACGAGACTTGGGGCAGCTAACAGTCAGAACGAATTTTTTCATCTCTAATTCTCCAGCCTTTTGGGCGGGGTGGCGCGCGCGCCTTGTTCGGAGCTCGGCGTCCACCGGATGTCACTATATGAATGTTACGGGGGCTTGGCGGCTTATTTATTCGGCCGCTTCTGCCGGAACGTCCAGCTTGTTCTCAAGCCAGTTGGCGGTATCGGCAAACCCACCGAATGGATAGATATGCGCTCTGACCTGTCCCAGATTGTCGCCAGCCAACCCCGTGACGAGCGTGTCGAGAAAACGTTCCGGACCTGCCGAGCCGAACAGCTTGGACAATGAGAAGCCGTATTTGGTAACGACTTTGGAAGATGCTCCAACCCCACAGCGGGCAGCATATTTCATCAGTGTCTTTACGCTTGCAGGCCCCGGGACGCCGACGGCTGCAGGCGCATGGATGCCCCTGCGGCGCAGTTCTGAAAGCCAGCCCAGCATTGCGTCGGCGTCAAACGAGAACTGCGTCACAATTTCGCAGCCAATGCCGCGTTTTGACAGTTCCGACGACTTGTCCTGAAGAAATTGCCAGAGCTGTTCCGGCGACACATTCGGGTGTCCTTCCGGGTGTCCAGCAATCCCAACAGTCTGGATGCCATGTTTTTCCAAAAGACCGCTTTTGATAATGGCGAGTGTGTCGGCATAAGGGCCCATTGGCTTGGGCGGATCCCCCGCGATCAGAAGTACTCGGTCAACGCCGACCTGGGTCACTTTTGAAAGGTAGTGGTCGAGTTCATCGGCAGAGGTCAATCTGCGCGCTGAAATATGTGGAATTGCGTTCAGTCCGGCGGCGCCGAGTTTCGCGCATGCTTCGACGCGACGGGCGGCGTCCTCACCGGGCAGGAAGGGTACGAAAACGTCATGAGCGCTGTCAGGAAGCGAAATTGTTGTCCCGATTTGCACTGCGTCCTTTGCGGTGACTTCGATGCTGTAGCCCTCAAGAAAGCCAGTTACCTTCAATCTCGTTGTCATTCAGCCTACCTCCCGTTTGCTGGCGATTGAAATAATGCCGCTCGACGTTTGAGGGCACTGGATCGGCAATACGAACGATCGTTGCCGCTCGTAATAACTCCCATAATGAATACAATATTGCGTGATGAGCATCATCAGGATCTGCTTTTTTCGTCTTTGTCACTTGTCCAATAGCTCTTTTCGAAAGCTGATCTGAACCTGGATATTTTGTTGAATATCAATATAAATCTAGTGATAACATAGATATATAATGCGATTTACCTCCCGATCAGTGTGTCATAAATCTGGCTTGTGGTGCTCTCACGTCAATTTGTGTCCGCGCGCATAATGGCGTATTTCGCATATAATGTATACAATTTTGTTGCGGGGGCAGTTTTTAGATTTTCAGCGCGGGCAAGTGCATCTGACGGCACATTGTTGTGGTCAGGTGTATGGGTTTCGCGGCTTGGATTTTGTGGTGAAAGGGAATGTCGAGGCGTTTGCCGCTGGCGGCCTAGCTGGCGCAAGAAACTGTCGCACGTCTCTATGACGTGCGTCGCCCGACAGGCGCGTGTTCCTGTACGTGGTCGGCAACCAGCGCTGTGGGTGGGAAAGTCGCCGATTTGTGTCTTCAGGCCTTATGCGAGCGAATAGGCGCGCGTGGCATTCGCGCCAAAGATGGCGTCCCTGTCTGGTGGGGAGAGGTCTTCAAGGAGTTTGGCGCTAATCTCCAGCCACTGTTCGTAATTCGAGGCCAGAAGGCTAACCGGCCAGTCACTACCCCATATGAGGCGGGTTGGTCCGAAAGTGGCGAGCAGGTGCTCAACGTAGGGGCGAAGGTCTTCGATGGTCCATTGCGCCGACGCCTCGGTTACGAGGCCTGACATTTTGCAAAAGGCGCTCGTTGAAGCGGCAACTTTTGCCATGTCGTCTGCCCAGTCATCGAATTCGTTGTTTCTGATTTGCGGTTTTGAGCCGTGATCAATAACAACCCGCATGTCTGGGTAGCGATCCAGCAAGGTCACGAGGTTTTTCAAGTGGCGCGGGAATGTCAGAGCGTCGAAAGTCAAGTTTTCGGCAATCAGCCTTTCGAATGCCAGACTCAATTCTGGTTTCAGCATCCAGTCGTCGTCTGGGATGTCCTGGATCATCGGGCGAAGGCCGACGAGTTTCGGGTTGTTGGCCAGACGCGTTATGTCGTCAGGTGCTGATGGGCTTTCAAAGTCGACCCAGCCGACAACGCCCTTGATGAAGTCGTTGTGTTGCGCGAGGTTCAGCAAAAACTCGGTCTCTTCAACTGTCGGCGCTGCCTGCACCAAAACCGTGCCGTCCAGTCCCGCATTTTTCAGCAAGGGCGCAAGATCGTCGGGTAGGAAATCCCGGTAAATGGGGCCGACATCCGGTGTTAGCCAACCGTAGTCGGTACGTTGAATGGACCAGAAGTGCTGGTGCGCGTCGATCCTCAAGAGCCGATCACTCCCTTTTTCAGGATAATATTGCCATAGAGCCGCGTCTCGCCTGTTTGTACGACGGCAAAGGCCTGTTTGGCGCGCTCATAGAAGCTGAAACGCTCAACGCCTGTAACCTTTGCCGGATTGTCGGCTGTCTGGTCGATGATACCCTGAAACTCGGAAACAATCTCTGGAACAGCGTCTGGATTGCCAACAATCTGCATCGTGATCGCGGGATCTGGCACAAAGGTGTCGAGCGGAAGGAGCTTTAAGATGGCCTCCAGTATGTCTGTGGCGGATGTGCCAGGCAGGTGAATGCACGATTTTCCCATGCTCTGTCCCGGAAAATTGGCGTCTGCAATGACGATGTCGTCGCCGTGGCCCATTGCAGCCAGCGCGTGGAGAAGATCTGGTGAGAGAAGTGCAGGGATATTACGCAACATATTCAGTTTTCCTCAGGAATTGGGGCATCGGAGCGGACAAGGCCCGCCGTTTTCAGATCTGACCATAGGCCGGCGGGAATGTGCGTTTCCAGAAGGGCCGCATTGGCTCTCATTTGCGCCGCATTCACCGCGCCGGGGATCACGGTTTTTACGCAAGGGTGGCCGAAGACGAATTGCAGGGCCGCGGCGATGAGTTTTACGCCATGATCTGAGCAGATCGCTTCAATTTGGCGTACCCGTTCCAATATCGGTTCGGTCGCAGGTGCATAATTATACATCGCGCCTTCAACCGCGCCTGTTGCTAGAATGCCTGAATTGTAGGGGCCGCCGAGAATGATGCCCACATCACGCTTTTCGCACAGAGGAAGGAAGCTTTCGAGCGCTTCCTGTTCAAGTAGGGTATAGCGGCCTGCCAGCAGAAAACAGTCGAAATCCCCCAGGCCCAGAAGTTTCTCGCAGACCTGCCATTCATTGACGCCTGCACCGATGGCTGAAATTTCGCCTGCCTGTTTTAGCTCGGTCAGGGCCCGGTAGCCGCCCCCGTCGAAAAGCTCGCGAACTTTCTCATCGCTTGCCTCTTGCGATCCTTGCGAAAAAGCGCAGACATCGTGCACAAGAAGAATGTCGACATTGTCGACCCCGAGACGTTCTTTACTCTGCTCATAGCTCTTCATTACACCGTCATAGGTGTAGTCGAAGACAATCCGCCGCTGAGGCACATCCACAAACGCTTCCGGTGTGACTTCGTGTGGTTCGCAGTCGAACAGCAATCGACCAACCTTGGTCGAGAGTGTTATATTTTCCCTGCCGAACAGTTTTATCGCCTTGCTGAAACGTTCCTCCGACCGGCCAAGGCCATATTGCGGCGCCGTATCGAAATATCGAATGCCTGCATCATAGGCCGCCAACAGGGCGGATTGTGCGTCCTCATCTGAGACCTTGCGGTAGAGATTTCCAAGCGGCGCCCCACCAAAGCCCATGCGCGTCAGGGCGACAGGCTTTTGCGTTCTTTCATTGATCAGAATTTTATCGGAAATTTTCATCGGAGGTGGTTCCATTTTTCTCTATTTTGAGCGGAAAAATTCCGGGTGTTCGGATTCGAGTGATCCGAAGCGGGTTACCAGCTGGCTAAGGTGGTAGCGCATGGCTTCTCTGGCGGCTGACGGATCACGACTTCGAATGGCCTCAAGAATGGCTTCGTGTTCGCCAATGGTTTCCATCGGGCGTCCTGTTTCAGGTAACAGCAGAATGCGGGGCCGCTTAAGTTTGAGCGAGATGGTCTCAACTGTGGAGGCAATGCCTGGATAACCCGTAAACTCCATTATGCGTGCGTGGAAGGCTTCATCGGCTTCGTAAAACCCTGTGAAGTCATGATCCTCAACAAGCAGCCTCTGCAGGCGAACATTGCGGGTCAGCTGAGCAAGCTGGTCTTCCGTATGCTCCCGGGCGACTTTTTCAGCGGCAGCCATTTCCAGGGCTTCGCGTGTGAATGCCGCTTCCCTGATTTCGTCCAGAGAGAGTAGTGAAACCCTGGTGCCTGATTGTGGAATGACATCCACAAGGCCTTCGTTTGAAAGCCGGGCGATGGCCTCGGATACCGGTGAGCGAGAAACCCCAAGTTCCTGGCAAATGGCGGCTTTGCGTATTGTTGTGCCTGGGGGGTAGGCGAGCGACAAGATTGCCTGGCGCAGCGACGTGTAAACCCGCTGGGCCAGCGATCCAGATAATTCGGTAATGCCCACCAAATGGCGGGTGTCAAAGGTAGTCGACACCAATTCCTCCCCTGTTGACTAACATGTTAGTTGACATCGGCTTCGAATTCAAGTTAAAAGAGTTCAAACCCCGAAAACGGGAATGTATGGGAGGAAATTGGCGGATGCCCGAGTTCGCGAAGACGATTCGTCTACAAGGTAACGACAACGTGGTTATCGCGCTCAGAGATCTGGGCGCTGGTGATGTGGTTGATGGCCTTGACGCGCCTCTCGCCCAGGCAATTCCGCGCGGACACAAAATAGCAGCTGCGCCCATTCCCCAAGGCTCCAATGTTTATCGGTACGGCCAAATTATTGGTCAGGCGAAGGGCGATATCGCGCCAGGTGAACATGTCCATGTTCACAATCTCGGTATGGGCGCCCACGCACAGGATTATGGTCACGCGACCAGCAACAAGCCTCTCGGGCAGGCTGATGAAGCACGAACTTTCATGGGCTACCGTCGTAGCGACGGAAAGGTCGGGACGCGAAACTATATCGGGATTCTCACCACGGTGAACTGTTCTGGCTCTGTGGCCAAATTTATTGCCGAAGCGGCTGAGAAAAACGGTTTTCTTGATGAATTCCCGAATGTGGATGGCGTGGTCCCCATTGTGCATTCCACGGGTTGTGGCATGTCCGGCTTGGGCGAGGGCTACGAAACGCTGTTTCGAACGCTCTCCGGTTACGCGCGTAACCCCAATTTTGGCGGAATCCTTCTTTTAGGTCTCGGCTGCGAGGTTATGCAGATTCCGGAGCTGTTGAAGGGTCGAAAGATGCGTGGTGATAGCGCCCTGCAATATATGACCATCCAGCAAGAGGGCGGCACGCGGAAGACAATTGAACGCGGCCTTGAGGCTTTGCGCGGGGTGGCGGAATTTGCCAACAGCGCGATACGGACGCCTGAGCCTGTTTCTGAAATTACCATTGGCATGCAATGCGGCGGGTCGGACGGCTATTCCGGCATTACCGCGAATCCCGCACTCGGCTACGCTTCTGATCTGCTTGTTCGACATGGCGGTACCACAATTCTGTCTGAAACATCCGAGATTTACGGTGCCGAACATCTTCTGACGCGGCGAGCCGAAACGGTTGAAGTTGGTGAAAAGCTGATTGAACGGGTTCGCTGGTGGGAAGATTACACCGCGCGCAACGGCGGCGAGATGGATAATAATCCTTCACCCGGTAACAAGCGTGGCGGGCTGACGACAATCCTGGAAAAATCGCTGGGGGCGGTCGCCAAAGGCGGAACTGCTCCGTTGGTGGATGTCTACAAGTTTGGCGAAATAGTCGACAAGCACGGGTTTGTATTCATGGATAGCCCGGGTTTCGATCCTTGTTCGGTGACGGGGCAGGTTGCTTCGGGGGCAAATCTGATCGTGTTTACGACCGGCCGGGGCTCGGTTTCTGGTTACAAGCCGGTTCCCTGTATCAAGCTTGCAACGAATAGTGAAATGTATGAGCGCATGGCTGACGACATGGACCTGAATTGCGGGGATATTGTCACCCACGGGGTGAGTATTGAGGAAAAGGGCCGGGAACTTTTCGAGCTGATTATCCGCGTTGCATCCGGTGAAGAGACAAAAAGTGAAGCGCTTGGTTTTGGCGGGGTGGAGTTTGTGCCCTGGCAAATTGGCGCGGTTATGTAGACAGTGCGGGCCGGGAGAAATTGATGCGATTGAAAGACAAGACGATATTGGTGACAGCTGCCGGTCAGGGCATTGGCCGGGCTTCTGCGCTGGCCTTGGCGGCCGAGGGGGCAAAGGTGATTGCCACCGATATCAATGATGCGACGCTTTCAACGTTGATGGCTGAAAGCAGCAATATTGAGACTCGCGTCCTTGATGTCATGGATGCTGACGCGGTCAACGCCCTTGCCGGGACACTGCCCAAGCTGGATGGTCTCTTCAATTGCGCAGGCTTTGTGCATCACGGTACGATTTTGGAGTGCAGTGATGAGGACTGGGACTTCTCTTTTAATCTGAATGCCAAATCGATGATGCGCATGTGCCGAGCTTTCTTGCCCGGTATGCTTGAGCGGGCGGAAGAAACAGGCTCCGCCTCTATCGTCAATATGGCGTCGATGGCGTCGTCCATCAAAGGATTTGCCAACCGAATGGCCTATGGCGCCACCAAGGCGGCAGTGATCGGGCTCACGAAATCGATTGCCGCTGATTTTGTGAAGCAGGGCATACGCTGCAATGCGCTCTGCCCGGGTACAGTGGACACGCCCTCATTGCGGGCCCGTATCGCGGCTTTTGATGACCCGGTCCAGGCTGAAAAGGACTTTATCGCGCGGCAGCCCATGGGACGTCTCGCCACGGTCGACGATATTGCGCCGATGGTTGTTTACCTGCTTTCCGACGAAAGCCGTTTTGTATCCGGCCAGGCGCTTCTCGTCGATGGCGGGGTGACGATCTGAGCACTTGCGGAGGATGCAGCATGGGAGGAATGCACGTTGAACACAGTTGTTGAAATGACCGGAATCGAAAAGCATTTTCCGGGCGTACACGCGCTCAAGAATGTGCAATTTGATTTGCGTGCAGGTGAGGTCCACGCGCTGATGGGAGAAAATGGCGCGGGAAAATCCACGCTGATGAAAATTCTCTCCGGCATCTATCAACCTGACGATGGCGAAGTGAAGGTCAATGGTAGCGCGGTGACTATGGACGGGCCTCGTTCCGCTCAGGAAAATGGGATTGGTATCATTCATCAGGAACTTTCGCTGATGAATGATCTGACGGCGGCGCAGAATATTTTTATCGGTAGAGAACCCAGACTGTCCTTTGGCCGTCTGGATGAGTCAGCACTGAATGCAAAGACCGCCGAGATTTTTGCGTCAATGAACCTTTCTCTTGATCCGAAGGCTATTGTCGGCACCCTGACGATCGCCAAGCAGCAGATGATCGAGATTGCAAAAGCGCTTTCCTATCATTCACGCATACTCATCATGGATGAGCCAACGGCAGCATTGAACGATGCTGAAATTGCCGAGCTGTTTGCAATCATTCGCCAGCTCAAAGCGGAAGGCGTTGGCATCATCTATATCAGTCACAAGATGGATGAATTGAAGCAGATTGCTGACCGCGTAACGGTGATGCGGGACGGCGAATATGTTGACACTGTTCCAGCTGCAGAGACGCCAATCAGTAGCATCATCGCCATGATGGTTGGACGTGAGGTGAAAGATGAACCGCTGCAGGTTCCAGATACTTCCGCCAACGAGATTGCACTGGAAGTGAAGGGGCTGAAACGCGGGCGCGAAATTCGCGATGTCAGCTTCTTTGTTCGCAAGGGTGAAATTCTCGGCTTTGCGGGGCTGATGGGCGCAGGTCGAACCGAGGTTGCGCGCGCCATTTTCGGCGCGGATCCGGTGGAAGCAGGTGAGATCCGTGTTCACGGCAAGCCGCGTTCAATCAAGACACCGCATGATGCAGTGGAAGCCGGTATCGGATATCTGTCTGAGGACCGGAAACATTTTGGACTGGCGCTGGGGCTGGATGTGCGCGCCAATATCGCGCTTGCCACCATGAAGCGTTTCACCGGAAGCCACGGGCAGCTCGACGAAGGCGCAATGAAGAACGTTGCGGCGGGTTATATCAGTCAGCTTGGCATCAGGACACCTTCCGACAGGCAGGAGGTGCGGCTTCTTTCGGGAGGTAACCAGCAGAAGGTGGTCATTGCAAAATGGCTGTTGCGGGATTGCGATATCCTGATCTTTGACGAGCCCACGCGCGGTATCGATGTGGGCGCTAAATCGGAAATCTACAAGCTTTTGGAAGACCTGACGCATCAAGGCAAGACGATCATTCTGATCTCATCGGAACTGCCGGAGGTCATGCGGCTTTCACACCGTATTGCGGTGATGTGCGAGGGGCGGCTGACTGGCATTCTGCCAGGCGGAAAGGCAACGGGTCAGGAAGATATTATGGCGCTGGCGACACAACGCGAACCGGCCATGCAAGTTAAGGGAGGTTTACAGTGAGCGCTGTAGCAGAAGAACAGGCAAAAACAGGTATTCTAACGAAACTGACCGCCTCGGGAGCACATCAGCGGCTGCTGGCTTTTGCCAGTCTCATCGTGCTGTTGGTTGGTTTCTCGGTTGCCTCGTCCAATTTCATGCAAATGTCGAACATGATCGCCATTTTGCAGGCAACCTCCGTGAATGGCGTTCTCGCCGTGGCGGCAACACTGGTTATTATCACAGGCGGCATCGATCTTTCGGTCGGAACCTTGATGACCTTTACCGCCGTGACTGCAGGCGTTGTGCTAACCTACTGGGGCATGCCTTTGCCCTTGGGCGTGGCGGCGGCGATTGCTATGGGAGCATTCTGCGGATTTTGTTCCGGCACGTTTATCGCGAAAATGAAGATCCCACCGTTTATTGCAACATTGGGCATGATGCTGATTTTGAAAGGCTTGTCGCTCGTTGTTTCTGGGACCCGGCCGATCTATTTCAACGATACGCCCGGCTTTGATCAGATATCGCGCGGATCGCTGATCGGCGACGTCATTCCGGGACTGCCGGTTCCCAACGGTGTTTTGATCCTTTTCATTGTTGCAGGCGTTGCCTCCTACATTCTGGGCCGCACCGTTTTGGGGCGTTACACGTTTGCGCTGGGTTCCAATGAGGAAGCGGTTCGGCTCTCGGGGGTCAACACGGATGCGTGGAAGATCGCAATCTATTCGCTTGCGGGCGGTATCTGCGGCATTGCCGGTATCCTGATCGCATCGCGACTGAATTCGGCGCAGCCCGCGCTCGGCCTTGGCTACGAGCTTGAAGCTATCGCTGCGGTGGTTATCGGTGGAACCTCGCTTTCCGGCGGGCGCGGCACCATTCTCGGCACACTTATCGGCGCCCTTATCATGGCAGTTCTGACCAATGGCCTGCGCGTACTTTCCGTCGCGCAGGAATGGCAGACCGTCGTAACGGGCGCCATCATCATCATGGCCGTTTATGCGGACATGGTTCGAAGAAGCAAGGCCTAAGCGAAACACGCGGGCCTTTACGGAAACTGAACAGCAACTTTTATGGAGGATATCATGCTGTTACGTCGTCACATTCTGGGCGCTCTTGGTGCTGCTGCCATGTTTGCCATGGCACCTGCCGCATCGCATGCAGAAGACCAACTTTACATTCCGCTGATTTCGAAAGGCTTTCAGCACCAGTTCTGGCAGGCCGTGAAAGCCGGTGCTGACAAGGCTGCTGCCGAGTTCAACGTGAAGATCACGTTTGAAGGCCCGGACAATGAGACCATGGTTGACAAGCAGATCGACATGCTGGCCGCAGCACTCGCCAACAAGCCGGCTGCCATCGGCTTTGCGGCTCTCGATAGCCAGGCTGCTATTCCGCTGCTGAAGCAGGCTCAGGAAGCGAATATCCCGGTTGTCGCTTTCGACTCCGGTGTTGATAGCGATATCCCGGTGTCAACCGCAACAACGGACAACCTGGCTGCAGCAGCGCTTGCTGCTGACAAGATGGCCGAGCTGATCGGTGATGCAGGCAAGGTTGCCGTTATCGTTCACGACCAGACGAGCCGCACCGGTATTGACCGTCGCGACGGCTTCCTGAACCAGATGAAGGAAAAGCACCCCAACATCGAGATCGTTGCTGTTCAATACGGTGACGGCGACCAGCTGAAGTCAACCGAAATTGCCAAGGCGATCTTCACGGCCAATCCTGATGTCAAAGGCTTCTTTGGCGCCAACGAAGGCTCTGCTATCGGCGTCGTCAACGCTGTCAATGAAATGGGCATCAAGGGCGTGACCATCATTGGATATGACTCCGGCAAGGTGCAGAAGGAAGCAATCCGCTCTGGCGTCATGGCTGGTGCAATTACCCAGAACCCGGTTGGTATCGGCTATGAAACCGTCAAGGCTGCAGTCGCTGCCGTCAAGGGCGAAACTCTGCCGAAGGTTATCGACACCGGCTTCTATTACTACGATAAATCGAATATCGACGATCCGACGATTGCCGCTGTTCTCTACGATTGATCTCCCGAGCAGGATGGAGGTGTGGCAACGCGTTGCTGCGCCTCCATCTGTCTTTGAAAGAAAGGACCTCAAATGAAACTTCTTCGCTACGGCCCGGCCGGTCAGGAAAAACCAGGTATTCTTGGATCCGACGGACGCGTGCGTGACCTTTCCGCCGTCGTGTCGGATATTTCGGGTGATGTGCTTTCGCCTGAAAGCATTGCGAAATTGAAGGCGTTGGATATTTCGTCTTTGCCTTTGGTTGAGGGCGATGCGCAGAAGGATTTTCGTCTTGGGCCCTGTGTCGCGGGCGTGGGCAAGTTTATATGTATTGGGCTTAATTATGCAGACCATGCCGCCGAAACTGGCGCTACGGTGCCGCCCGAGCCTGTCATTTTCAACAAATGGACATCGGCAATTGTCGGTCCGGACGACGACGTTCAAATACCGCGCGGATCGGTCAAAACCGACTGGGAAGTGGAACTTGGGGTCGTTATCGGCAAGGGCGGAAGCTATATCGAAGAGGCTGACGCCATGAGCCATGTTGCGGGCTTTTGCCTAGTCAATGATGTTTCTGAGCGCGAATTCCAGATTGAGCGTTCCGGCACATGGGATAAGGGCAAAGGTTGCGATACGTTCGGCCCCATTGGCCCCTGGCTTGTTACTCCGGATGAGGTTGGGGACTTCAACAGTCTCAAAATGTGGCTGGAGGTTGATGGCAAGCGCTATCAGGACGGTTCGACCAAGACCATGGTCTACAAAGTTCCGTTCCTTGTTTCCTATCTCAGCCGCTTCATGAGCCTGCAGCCGGGTGATGTAATTTCCACCGGTACCCCGCCGGGTGTGGGTATGGGGCAGACGCCGCCGGTTTATCTGAAAGGGGGCGAGGTCATGCAGCTTGGCATTGAGGGGCTTGGTGTGCAGACCCAGAAAGTGCGCGCTGCAGAAAGCGCGTAGGCAGTGATTGCACCTGCTGTAATGGATAACGGCCGCCGGAGAGATCCAGGCGGCCGTCATAGTTTAGATAAACTGAAGTGTTTTTGCTTCCGCAGACCTCAAAGCTCTTAGAAATATTTCTCGTTGTAAAGGGTGTAGTCTTTACCCTTTTCCGCTGTTGAGGATGTCTTGCCGAAAATAACGGTTTCGACGCTGTTATTCTTCTCAGCGCTTTCCAGGGCTTTTTCCGTATTTTCAATAAGAGAGGCTGCGTTCTGGGCGCTGTAGGTGGTGCTTGCGCCAAACACGACGGTGAATTGGATTGGCGGCAAATGCGGGGCGAGGTTATTCACATTCTTCAGCGCTTTGCGGATTTGTGATGCGACTTGTCCGCTTAGACGTTCGACTTCGCTATCACCTGCAGTGTTGAGTAGGATTGCGATTTGCGGCTCGTCGATCCAGGCGCCGAAATCATCCTCGGAGGTTATGGCGAGCACACTCTTGCCGATGTGCGCGGTCAGGGCTTCCTTCACCTTGATGTATTCGCCGCGGTCGAGTTGTTTAAAATTGCCAATTTTTCCGAAGATGAGCGAGTACTCTCCGGGGAACTTCTCTTCTGCGTATAGAGCGGCCATTCGCTTGTTGAATGCACGGCGGTTGCCAAGGCCGCTTGCAGCATGTGTGAACTTGGCGGCCTGAAACTCATCGACTTCGGCCCGCATGGTGCGCACCGATTCAAGCTTGCTGTTGAGTGTGCCAATGGTGGCGATGCTGTTGGCTTTCTGGCGGTCGGTAATAGTGGCCAAACCATCCAGCTCACTCTTGATGGCGTCAGCGTCGGTTGGGTCTATGGAGCGGAACTTGTCTGAAGACTGGGAAAGTTTTACGGCGTAGTCATCAAGTTCCTTGCGAGACTGTTCCAGCGATTCCATCAGACCTTCAAGGTCGCCCTGCATGGTGGTCGCAGATTTGTCAAAAATGGAATCCCCGAAATGGTGAGGAAGGTACTCTCTGGCCAGCGTATCAATTTCTGATTGGCTGATATTCTTGCCCAGTTTGGAGAAACGCTCGCGCAGCTCTGGATTAGAGCCGCTTATGATTTCATGCAGTAGCTCAAAATTGACCGGATTTGCTTCGACATTCAGTCGATTCATCAAAGCAAATACCTTGAAATGAAGGCCTTGTTTTTGGTTGGCGGGAGCCTGGGGCTGCATGTCACTTATCCTAGTATTTAAGCAAAATGCACTTCAGGCGTGCATTTGTTCTATCTTCTCATTGTTGGGAAGAGTCGTTTATATTTCGTTGATGAGGCAGGCTTGATCTCACGGCAAATGCAATTGCAGAAGGCTTTTCCGCCTGGTAACTGAATTGGCCAAAACATAATCACGCATCGCTAATATAGAATTAACAAAATATGTCTGCAGGCGTTGTTATTAACGCTTTTCCGGCGGATAGCCGTTTGGGAATTACTGCTCCGTGAAAGCGCGGTCCGAGATGGCGCGAAGCGGTTTCAGCAGATAGCTCAGAACTGACTTTTCCTGGAGAATGATGTCCGTGACAATCGGCATACCCGGCGACAACGGCATGTGTGCATCTTTTCCGCCGAGGTGGTCGCGGTTTATCGATAGGCGCACGCGATAATACAACAGATCCGTGCCTTCTTTCTGGATGCTGGTTGCTGATACATCGCTGACATGGGCTTCGATCTCGCCGAAACGCGTGTAGTCATAGGTCAGAACCTTGATCCGGGCTTTCATGCCTTGTGAGATGAAGCCGATACGGTCCCCGGGTATTTCAACCTCTGCAAAGAGTTCGCCAGTATCGGGAACAATTTCCACGGCGAGGCCGCCAGGAACAATAACCTGTCCCGGGTTTTTCGCTTTCAGACGGTTAATAATGCCGTCGACAGGAGCTTTGATTGTCAAATTTTCCAGCCTGTCTTCCAACTGGGCGACTGTGGCTTCCAACTCTTTCTTAAGTGCTTCGTTTTCAGCGATACCAGATGCCGAGGCTTGCTGGAATTCCGCCCGTAGCTCATGGAACTTGGCTTTCGACGAAGCAATTTTTGATTTCGTGTCCAGATATTGCGTTTGGAGCTGAAGGATGGATCTCTCAGCATCTATTTTGTCAGCTTTAGCGGTGTCACGTTCGCGCTTGCTGACGGCGCCCAGCTTGTATGCTTGTTCAATATCGCGAAGTTGTTCGCGGGCGAGCGCAAGCTTTTCCTGTTCCTTCTTTTGAAGATCCAGAAGTCTTGCCGCCGAAATTTCATCGGCCGCGATGGATGCGGTTATGACATCCAGCTGAGCCTGCCGGTAATTGTCGTCCGCCACCGTCGGGGTGATGTTGACTGGCGTTGCTTCCATCCCGCCGCGCAATGTAAGGCCGGCAGTGAAGGTCAAGCCTTTTTCAGAAACACCCCATTTCTGGCGTGAAAGCTCTGCAACGACTGCTGCCAATCTGGATTTTGCCTTTTCCAGTTCAGCGCGTGTTGTGAGTGGATCAAGGCCGACAATCGGGTCGCCGGCGTGCACATGATCGCCTTCCTTGGCGTAGATCTTGCTGACCCTTCCACCTTCAAAATGATCGATGGTCTGCACGAAACCTGCTGGCAGGATTTTACCCGGGCCGGTTGCAATTTCGTGTACAGGGGTCAGTGAAATAATGAGGAGAAATGCGAGCAGGCCGGCAAAGCCTACCGAGATGATCACACGGTTGACCTTGATGTCGTGATATTCATCAATCAGCGGGCCAGCCGACAGAGACGCGCCGGTTGCCAAAACCAACTCGTCATTGCCGCGCCATAGGCTGGCGAACCTGGCGATCGCCGATGAAATCATGGGCTTCATGCGGCCCCCCTTGACTGCGGCGCTTCAAAGGAGACGGCTTGGCCACGATCAAGTGTCAACACGCGATCTGCGAGGCGAATATGGCTGGGGCGATGGCTGACCATAATTATGGTCATGGTTCCGCGGCGTTTGTCGAGTGCTTTCAAAAAGGCAGCGTCGAGTGCATAGTCGAGTGATTTTGCTGGTTCATCCAAGAGCAATATTCTGGGATTGGCCAGCAGCGCTTGTGCTATGGAAATTGCCTGCTTGAAGCCACTGGGCAGGTGCTCCTGTCGAACATGATCGAGAACGGTGTTGATGCCTTTTGGCATCTGATCGATCACGTCCTTCAAGCCCAGCTCTGCGCAGACACACTTTATCGCTTCATCGGTTGCGCCGGGTGCTGCAAACCGAAGGTTTTGTGCGATCGTGCCGTGGAACAAACTCGATTTCTGGGGCACATAACCGATCGACGAGCGCAGTTCGGTATCCGAAATCTGGCGGATATTGGCGCCGTCGATCATGATATTGCCGGCCTGAGGGCGCTGAAGGTCGAGCAGCAGCCGCAGCACGGTTGTCTTTCCGGCACCCGACGGCCCCTCAATGGCAATGAATTCACCCGCGTTGATCTTTAAATCCAATCCTTGCAGCGTCATGAAAGGTGAGTTTTGATAGCGGAAGCTTACCCGGTGGAATTCGATCTGCCCCTGGAATTCGCCGCCCAATTTGGGGTCAGCGGACACCTTCTCCGACGGCAGGCGCATCATACGGTCTATCTGTGTGGCGGTCTGCACCATGTCGCTGACATGAGTCATTGTCACAAAGAGCTGCTGGATTGGAGCGAGTACCCTCCACATCAGGATCATCGATCCGATGAGCGCACCTGTCGTGAGTTCGCCATCAATGACCTTGAACGCGCCAATAACCGCCGTTGATCCACCGGCTATTGGTACCCCAGCGGATGCCACGCGACCCAGAAAACGCTGAGCCAGATTGGATCTACGTTTAGCTTTTGCAGCCTTGATGACCTTTTGCTGCAGGCGTTCCAGCCAAACATCCTCGCAACCCAACGCGTGGATGTGGCGCAGGTTGGAAACCGTTTCCAGGGTTGCTTGATAATGTTCCCGCCTGAGGCGGGATGCCGTCTGGGCCTGTCGGCGAACTGGCCCGACCATGAGTATTCCCGTTACCGCATAGAAGATCGCCAGCGTGACTGGAACAAGGCCCAGAACGCCGCCCCAGATAAACAGGAAGAAGATGAAAAGTAGCAGGAATGGAATTTCCAGTATGATGGCAACAAAGGGGCCGGCGAACAAATCGCGCAGCGTCTCGAACTGTTTCAGGCGGCTGATCTGATCGCTGATTGGCGTATTGGTTAGCATCGGCACGGAGAGCGAAATCAGCTTTGAAAAGATGGCAGTTCCCAGCAGATATTCGATACGCCCCGTAACCCTTCCGATCATCTGAGCTTTCACATGGCGGAAATAAAGTTCGATTCCGGCAAAAAGACTGACACCAACGCAAATCCCGACAAGTGTGTCGTAGGCATTGCCGGGAATGACCTTGTCAAAGATATTCATCACCGCGAAGGACAGGGCCAGAACGGAACTGTTGATGATGGCTGTCAACCAAAGCAGTTGTTTGGTTTCGGTCGTGAACCTGGCCAAGGTGCGGCGTAACCAGCTGTCATTGTCATTTTGTGCAGACGGAGCCTCACGCGCTGAAAATGATGCGACGACCTGCTTTTCTGAAGCATCAAAGGGGCGAAGGTCCCCGGAGGTCGGGTCCTTGGCGACCAGCTGTCCACCGGACGAGAATTCAAGGATGGAAAGCTGGTTGTGCCTTACCAAAACTGCTGGCAGATCCAGGGCTGAAAGACGGCTTGGTGGGACAAAACGTACGGTGCTGTCAAAGCCAAGCCGCGCCATTGTTTCTTGAACTTCAACGATCGTGAACTGTTGCGGGAAGTGGGGCACTGCACGTGAGAACAGTGCGACCGAGACATCCCATTCAAATGCCCTAAGCAGGGCGATGACGGACATTGGCCCATCGCCCGACATAGGCAATCCGCCGTATTTGCCGGCAACAAAATCGGCCTTCAGCTGATCGAGTGTGACCTTCCCGTCGACGGCTGCGCGTGACCTGCCGCCGTTGAATTTCGCGCCCAACTCTTCCTGAAGTTTGCGTGCGCCGACCGCGGTCTCCTGGGCGGGCGTTTTTTGCTCCGCCAGTGTCTGGTTTTCGCTCATGACGCGACCTCCGCAGTTTTTTGCGGATTGGCTGGTGCGGTTTTTTCCATCGGAACCAGCGCGCCGTTTTCTATGCGCAATGTCCGGTCCGCCATAGCCAGATAGGATGGGCGCTGCGTGATCATGACAACGGCTGCCTGTCCCTTCAGGCTGGCGAGATATTCTTTGAGGCGTGTGTCGCCTTCCATATCCAAATTGGCGTTGGCTTCATCGAACAGCACGATATCCGGCTTGCCGACCAATGCCCCAACCAGCGGAATACGCTCCACGACGGAGGTCGGCAGGCCGGAGTTCAGCCCATTGCCCACTTTTGTCGTCAGACCTTCCTGGTGGTGGGCAAAATATTTTGAAAGCCCGAGGGCCGCCGAAATTTCAATGGCCTCGTCCAGATAGTGGTTTGGCTGGAAACGCGTCATGTTCTCCAGCACTGTCCCTTCCAGCAACTTTGGCGCGGGTGAAAGATAGGCTATCCGGTTTCTCAATGACGCGGACGCGAAATGGGATGCAGGCTCGCCGTTGACCCTTATTTCTCCCGAATCCGCGACAACAAAACCCATCATCAGCCACAGAAGTGTGGACCGGCCAGATCCCACTTGCCCCTCAAGCGCAATGAATTCGCCTCGCTGGATCGTCAGGTTGAGTTCCTTGAACAAGGGCTCAGGCCGTTCACCGGGTTGAAGAGTGATGCCGACTAAATCGAGGCGGTCTATTTGCTCGCATGTTTGGCTGCCGTCCGGGCGCAAAGGCATGTTGAGGACTTTTGAAATTTCTGCCTCTGCGCGCATGGTGTCCTGATCGGCTGTGCGCAATGCCTCCAGCCGCAACATTGGCTGAACGGTACGTGTGGCAAGCAGAATGACGGCGGCCAAGGCCCCCACTGTGATCGACTGGTTGATAACGAGAATAGAGCCCGCGGAGGCTACAGCGAAGGGTGTGAGCTGTCCAAGAACGGCGGCAACATATTGGGCGAAGTTACTCCGCGTGGTCGCATTGGCGCTCAGCGCGGCGGTCGAACTCATAAGCCGCTCGTAGCGCCGTTCCATGAAGCTTTCGAGATTGAGGCTCTTGATGACTTCGATGCCGTCAAGCACTTCCAGCAAGAATGAAAACCGACGATTATCCAGGTTCTTCTTTTTTTCCGACAAGCGCGGCAGTTGGGCCCGCGTCAGGCGGTTGGCCATGATTGAAACCAGCAGGATTGCCGTCACCACAACGGCGAGCACCGGCGAAATGATGATGGTGATGAACATGAAGAGGATGCTGAAGGGGACATCAAGAATCACCATGGCCGTTTCGCCATGGCGATATTCCCGCACTCTATCCACGCTTGTTATACGGTCGATGTAGGTACCGGGCGTTTCCGCTTCTATTGTGTTGATGTCCGCTTTGAGCAGGCGCTCGAACAACCCGGTCTGTACCCGCCGCTCGAATGCATCTCCGGCCAAGGCCATCAGTTCTGTTCTCGCGCCGCGAATGACCATTTCTGCGAGAACCGCAGTGGCCGTTCCGATGGCGAGAATGGCAAGTGTTTCAACGCCCTGACGCGGGATGATCCGGTCATAAATCTGGAGCATGAGCAGCGGAACGGCGAGTGACAGCAGATTGATGAGGAGTGAGGCGACAAGCACATATGGGTCTGCCCATAATTTCGCCATGTAACGTGACAACTGCATCGCCAACTCACTGCAACCCGGTTACGCTTGAACCCCAATATTTTGCAATGCTAAAGTTTTATGGTGAATAAATGCTTAATCTGGGCAGGCTGTTGTGCGCGCCAAACAGGGCTCAGAAGGCTGACATTTGTATTAAGGTGCGGCTCCAACGGCATAGCCGCCGCCTAGCGCGATATTGAGGCGGATATAATCGAGTGCGGTCTGCCTCACAGCCCCGGCAAGGCTCTGCCGCGCCGAGGCAACCGAGCGCTGGTTGTCGAGCACATTCAAAAGGGTTACGACACCTTTCTTATAGGCCTCGCGAGAGAGGCGGAGGGCGCGCTCGTAGCTTCGGACTTCTCTTGCGTGTGCAGCCAGCGCAACCCGATCGCGCGAATAGGCAACCATCGCATTTTCCACCTCCTCGACTGCGTTCAGGACGGTTTGTTTCCATGCCAGATAAGCGGCATGCGCTTTCGATTCTGCATTTTTGACATTGGCTCGCAACGCGCCGCCTTGGAAAATGGGTATGTTGAGGGTCGGCCCGAATGACCATGCGGTCAGTGCTGGGCTTGTCGCTGCTGCAAGAATTGATGTGGGTGAAATGCTGCCGTTCAGTTTCAGGCTGGGATAGAGTTGCGCTTCCGCCACCCCGATATTAGCGGTTGCCGCCGCCAAGTCGCGCTCTGCTTTTCTGATGTCGGGCCGATTTCTGATCAGGTCTGCCGGAATGCCGGTGTTAATGGGATCATGTGCCTGCGGTTGATCGGATTTTGCAGCCATTAAAGCCAACAAGGTGGGAGCAGGCGCGCCGATAAGCGTCGACATTCGGTGGACACTTTCGCGATATCGTGTCTCGTAGATCGGAATTTGTGAGCTGGTGGAACTGACAAGGCCTTCTGCTTGGGCGACATCCAGACCTGATGATACGCCAGCTTTCAGCCGGATTTGCGTCAAACGAAGCGTGTCGCGCCGGGCTTTGAGTTCTCCCTGCAAGATGGCTTGCAGCTCCTGATAATAACGTGCATCGACGTAGTGAGACACGAGATCAGAAATCAAAGTCAGGCGCGCTACATCGGCTCCGGCATAAGCTGCATCAACAGAAGCCAGGGCGCTCTCCCTGCTACGACGGTATTGGCCGAACAGATCGAGTATCCACGATACGGAAAGTGTTGCGGATGCCTGCTTTACATGCCCTGTTGTACCGAAGCTGCTGTCTGCGGAACCAGAACCTGAGATGGTTGGGAATAGGCTGGAGCCGCTGGAGACGGCGTTCTGGCGCGCTTGCTCAATGAGCTCCATTGCCTGCAAAATATTGAGGTTTTGGGACAGGCCCTTGTTGACGAGCCCGTCCAGCTTTGGGTCGGCAAATGCGTTCCACCAAGCCTTGGATGAAATGTTCCCATTGCTTCTGACGCTGCCCTCGGAAAACGTTCCGGGCAATTGCGCATTTGGCGTTTTGAAATTGGGGCCAGCCGCACAAGCTGTCAGCGACAAGCCGACCAATAGTGCCGGGATATATTTTGAACGCCCCATTTCAAGCTCTAATTTCAGGCAAAGCCATTTTGTCTTTCTTTTCGAAATCGTAAACAGAAATGGTTAATGACTTAATACTGCCCACCATGTTCCAACATTGCCGCGGCATGTTGGAAAAGCCGTTGTGCCAACGTTGAAGCTGATTAGATGTGCGTGTCCATCGGATCGAAAAACGGAGCGATCAGCATGCAAAATGAGGTTGCGTACTTTTTCGCGCGAGTGGGTCGAATTCTTCGTATCTCATCCTTTTGGAAACGGGTTTTTGTGTTCTTTTGCCAATCGAACTTCTATGCCGTTCGTGTTATGATATTGATATTAAACGTAACTATTCGATTTTGTAATGGCTGGCTGTACTGGAAGGGCGGCTTTATCTTTATTCAAGAATAACGGCGAAGAAGCCTATTGCCTGATCATATGATATTATTATATGGTTTTTGAACCGGTGAAGCCATGGAGGGGCATATCCGGGAAATATCAACGGGAGGATATAGAATGTCTTTGAAGAATTTTCTTGCGGGTACGGTATTCACCGCGGCGGCTTTTGCCGCTGGTATTGCTGGCGCAACGACAATTGGGTTCTCGCAGGTTGGCTCGGAAGGCGACTGGCGTCCGGCCTTCTCCGCAAACATGCAGGAGAGCGCAAAGGACTATGATATTGATCTGAAATTCGCCAATGCCCAGGGCAAACAGGAAGAGCAGCTGCGTGCCGTTCGCGCTTTCATTGCTCAAGGTGTTGACGCCATTATCATTGCGCCGGTTGTCGTTACCGGATGGGATGATGTTCTGGGCGAAGCCAAGGATGCGGGCATTCCTGTTTTCCTCGTTGACCGTGATGTTGAGGTCAAGGACAAGTCGCTCTACGTGACGCGTATTTCTGCAGACTTCAATCTGGAAGGCCGTCTTGCCGGTGCATGGCTGGCGGCAGCTTCAAAAGGTGGCTGCAAAATCGTTGAGCTGCAGGGCACGACCGGCTCTGCTCCGGCTATCGAACGCAAGAAGGGCTTCGAGGCTGTCGTAAGCCAGTTCCCCGCCATGGAGATTGTCGCAACGCAGTCCGGCGACTTCACCACCGAAGGCGGCAAGAAGGTGATGGAAGCCTTTATCAAGTCCACCAACAATCTTGATGGTATCTGCGCATCTTTCGCACATAACGACAATATGCAGCTTGGAGCAATTCAGGCCATGAAAGAAGCTGGTCTGAAGCCGGGACAGGACGTGCTTATGGTATCGGTGGACTATGTTCCCGCTATCAAGGACGCTCTTGCAGCTGGTGAGGCCAATGCTTCGGTTGAGCTGCGCTCCGCAGTTGGCAAGTTCATCTACCCTGTGGTTCTTGACTACCTGAAGAACCCGCATGAACTCGACAAGTGGATTGTCATTCCTTCAGACCTTCACACGGCCAAGGACTGAACCTGACGTACCTGCTTTAGACACCATCGGCATCCGGCTTTTGGCCGGGTGCCGGATCGGGTAGATTGTCTAAAAGCTTTTCAGGATGCGGCAGAGGCGAAGCAATGAATGTTGACGTAACGAGTCGTCCTCGAGTGGAGATGCGTGCGATCCGCAAAGCGTTTCCGGGCGTTACCGCGCTCGACGATGTAGATTTCAAATTGATGCCCGGCGAAGTTCATGCGCTTCTTGGAGAGAACGGCGCAGGAAAGTCGACGCTGATCAAGATTTTGACCGGGGCGGCGACCCGGGACCGCGGGGAAATCTTCCTCGAAGGAAAACCGGTTGATTTTCACACGACCGGCGAGGCGCAGGCGCTAGGCATTTCAACGGTATATCAGGAGGTAAACCTGATACCAGCCATGTCGGTAACGAAGAATCTGACATTGGAAAAAACAGCGGGCCGCCTCGGACTGATTTCCTGGAAAAAGGCTCGCCAGCAGGCTCGTGAGAAGCTGCGCCGCCTGAAACTGGATATTGATATAGAACAGGCAGTTGGCACGTATTCTGTTGCCGTCCAGCAGCTTGTGGCGATTGCCAGAGCTCTTGATGCCGACACCAAGGTTCTGGTTCTTGATGAACCAACCGCAAGTCTCGACGCCCATGAAACGGCGGCCCTTTTCGAGATCGTGCGAGAATTGAAGTCCAAAGGCATTGCGATTGTCTTCATCACGCATTTCCTGGATCAGGTCTATGAGATTTCCGACCGTATCTCGGTCCTGCGAAACGGTCGTTTGGTTGGAACCGGTCTGGCGGCGGAAATTTCGCGGCAGGAACTGATCTCCATGATGATCGGGCGTGAACTGGGCGAGGTTGAAGCCGCGTTTTCCGGAAAGCACCAGTCCGCGAAAGGCGAGGAGGTGCTTGTTGCTCAAGGGCTTGGCCGTCGTCGAACACTCAAGCCGTTTAACCTGACCCTTCATGCCGGCGAAGCGGTCGGCCTTTCGGGCCTTCTGGGGTCGGGTCGAACGGAAATGGCGAAAATGCTGTTCGGGGCGATTCGCCACGATAGCGGCATGCTTTCAGTTGCGGGAAAACAGGTTGGGCGGGGCTCTCCGCGTCACTCGCTGAACATCGGAATGGCGTTTTGCCCTGAAGACCGGAAGGCGGAGGGGCTGGTCGGAGAGCTTTCCATCCGTGAAAATATTATCATGTCGATGCAGGCAAAACGCGGCTGGCTTTCTCGTGTGCCACGCAAGGAGCAGGAACGTATTGCTGCAGAAATGATCAAGGCGCTTGCCATCGCGACGCCGGACGCCGACAAACCGGTTGGGCAGCTTTCCGGTGGTAACCAGCAGAAGGTCGTGCTTGCGCGTGCATTGGCGTCGGAGCCCTCAATTCTGCTGCTCGACGAGCCGACACGAGGCATTGATGTTGGCGCGCATGCAGAGATCATTACACTTATTCGCCAGCTCTGCCAAAAAGGGCTGGCTTTGCTTGTTGCCTCGTCGGAACTCGACGAAATTGTAGCATCTTCCGACCGGGTCGTGGTTTTGCGCGACAGAGAGAAAATTGGAGAGCTTGCGGGCGACGACATCAAACGTGACAAGATAATTGAGATGATTGCGGGGGATGATGGCGGTTGAGCAATTGAGTACAGGCGCCCGTTGGGTAGACCGACTGAAGGGGAGTCGCGCAATCTGGCCGTTGCTGGCGCTCGCAGTAATTCTGATTGTTGATGGCTTCATTTCCCCGAATTTCTATGAGATCCGGGTGGTGGAAGGACGGTTGTTTGGCAATCTGATTGATATTGTCTACCGAGCAACGCCGACAGCTCTTGTGGCGCTTGGCATGGCCGTTGTTATCGGCACAAAAGGCATTGATCTGTCTGTTGGATCCATCATTGCAATAGCAGGCGCCATGATTGCCTGGCGTATCCACGCGGGTGATCCCCATTTTGTCATTCTGCTCATCGCGCTGGCCGCAGGTGTTGTGTGCGGTATGTGGAACGGTTTTCTGGTTGCCGGTCTTGGTATTCAGCCGATTATTGCCACGCTCATTCTCATGGTCTCGGGTCGGGGTATCGGCATGTTGATCAACCTGTTTTACGGGGGCACCGATCCGAGCTTCGAAAGCGCCCTGTTGCAGGGGCTTTCCACCGGCCATATTTGGCTCATTCCAACACGCATCATTGTGGGCGTTGTCATTTTTGCGGTGCTCTGGCTGGTTTTGCGCAAAACGGCGCTCGGGCTTTTCATTGAATCCGTCGGGGGCAATGCTGCGGCTTCCAATCTGGCCGGTGTGAATGCAAGGCTCATCACATTCGCCGCCTATGTTGTTTGCGGTCTGTTGGCTGCCTGGGCCGGTGTTATCCTGACTGCTGACACCCACACATCTGACCCCGTGTCGGTGGCTCTCTACATCGAACTTGACGCCATTCTGGCGGTGGTGATTGGTGGCGGGTCGCTTGCCGGCGGACGCATATATCTTGGCATGACGATTATTGGCGCGCTGGTTATACAGGCGCTGACAACGTCGATCCTGATTTCCGGCCTGCCGCCGGAATATAACCTGATCATCAAGGCGCTGGTCGTTTTGTTCGTGCTTTTACTTCAGTCGAAAAACGTTCGCGACCGGATTGGCAACCTGTTTATGAGGCCGTCACGATGAACAAAAAATATCTCCCGCTTGCTGCAACGATTGCCGTTTTTCTGGCGCTGTTTCTCATCGGCGGCGCAATGTACCGGAATTTCTTTTCCACGCTCGTTCTGGGCAATATCCTTGCCGACAACTCGTTCATTATCATCGCCGCCATTGGTGCAACTTTCGTTATTCTGTCTGGAGGAATCGATCTTTCGATTGGCTCGATGATCGGTTTTGTTGGCGTTTGCATGGCTGTTCTGGACAGTATGGGCTGGCATCCTCTGGCAACGGCAATGCTGATGATCCTGTTTGGCATCCTGTTTGGAGCCTTGCAGGGCTACATTATCGATTTCTGCGAAATTCAGCCGTTTATCGTCACGCTTGCTGGACTATTCCTGCTTCGCGGGGCCTGCTTCATGGTGTCGCTCGATTCAGTGCCGATCCGGCATGATTTTGTCGATGTCTACAATTCCATGAAAATTCACCTTCCCGGGCGGGGCTGGCTCAGGAGCTCGGCGATCGTCATGCTTCTGAGCCTGTTCCTGGGTATTTTCATTGCGCATTTCACCCGTTTCGGAACCAATGTTTATGCACTTGGCGGCGACCGGGAGTCGGCCAGGCTAATGGGCGTCAATATTCGCAAAACGACTGTGATGACCTATGCGCTTGGCGGCTTTTATTCCGCGCTCGCCGGGGTCGTTTACGCGCTTTATACATCTTCCGGTTATCCGCTCGCCGGATCCACGTTAGAGCTGTCCGCCATCGCAGCTGTGGTGCTTGGGGGGACGCTTTTGACGGGTGGCGTCGGCATGGTGGCCGGAACGCTGTTTGGCGGTATGATATTGGGATTGATTTCGACGCTGATTATTTTTGATGGATCACTCAATAGTGCGTGGATTCTGATCTCAAGTGGAATACTTCTTTTCGCATTTATTGTACTACATCGTTTCCTGGTGAGCTCTTTCAACATGAAGGGCTCGGGATAGATTGATGGAGAGGTACCGCGCGCGTGACACTGAAGAGTAAACCCGGATCACAATCCTATCGTTCCAGACCGCGATTGGCTGGATCTACACTCGTGTCGCTCGGCGCCGTTTCTTCGGGGTTGAATGTAGCCAGTACGATAGGTCAGGAAATCGTCGGCGGTGTATATGAGGCTGGCAGCCTCCTGCCTGCCGAGGCTGAGATGAGGGAACGCTATTCTGTATCGCGCACGGCGTTGCGAGAGGCTTACAGTAAGCTAACGGCCAAGGGCCTCTTGACCGCCAGACCAAAGGTGGGGACCAGCGTAAGATCGCGCACTTTCTGGAATATGCTGGATCCCGAGGTATTGAATTGGCACCTGCAGATATTGCCCGCCGCTGAAATTGCTGCTGACCTTTATGCGCTGCGCCGTATGGTCGAGCCCGGTGCGGCGGAACTGGCCGCCAAGCGTCACGACGCCGATGATATGGTTCATATCGAGGAAGCGTATCAGGATATGATCCGTCATGCGCCCAATGAGAACGATCTGGTCGCCGCCGACTTTCGCTTTCATCTTGCCATTCTGACGGCAACAAAAAATCCGTTTATCAATGCGTTTAGCGCACTCATTCATGCGGCCATGCTGAGTTCGTTCGAACTGAGTTGGCGCGGTGCGGAAGTTATCAAGGAACAACGCTTATTGCAGCACGGCGCTGTTGCGGAGGCTATCAAAGCCAGAGACAGTGTTCTTGCCAAACAGCGTATGCAGGACCTGCTTGATGATTCCATTGAGGATGTTCGCGGCGCACTTGCCAGGAAGTGATTATCCAAGCGCGTTATTAACTTGCGAGCAGCGTGTGAACGAGATCGTGCAGCCGGTTGGCCAGCGGATTCATCAAATGGTTCCTGCGGGAAATGAGGTGGTAGGGGACAACGGAAATTTGCCCGCCTCTCATGTCAAGCGTCCGGACGCGACCGCTAAGCGGTCCGGTGTTTAAGAGATCCGAAACCTCAGAGGCGACAGGCGCAATTGCGTCCGAGGTGGCTAGATATGCGAATGTCATGAGGAGCGAGGTGGTGATGACCGTTTCGTTCGGGGATTGAAGATCATGTCGAATGAAGGCCTCGTCGAGCGCTTGGCGTAGTGGGGTGTTTGGCGGCTGCAAAACCCATTCGAAGTCTGACAGCTCCTTCATCGATACATTTTGGCGGTCGGATAACGGGTGTCCGTCGCGTACGAGAAACCGGACTAATTCAGGCCGCCCGCTTCGTATTGCAAATTGACGGTTATTGGCTCCTGCGGGAAGTCTGGCGAGAACAAAATCGAATTCGCCGTCGATCAACCGTTCGATCAGGGAATGAGACGGAGCGACGTCGATATGTATGTCGGCACCCTTGGCGGTTTCCTTGAGTTTCTGGATCGCTGGCGCGACGAAAGCGACAGCACCCCCTGTCACCGAGCCGACACGAACACTACCTGCTCGACCGCCGGCAAAAGCCGCCACATCACTCAAGGTATGTTCAACGCTGTTTAGGATTACCGCTGCTCCCTGGGCGACGATTTCACCTGTTGGCGTCGCCTTCATGCCTTTGGGGTGGCGCTGGAATAGCCTTGTTCCGGCAAGGCGTTCGATGCGAATTAACAACCTTGAAGCGGCGGGCTGGGTCATGGACAGTCGCTCGGCAGCCAGGCCGAGCTGCCCAGTTTCATATATTGCGTGAAGGAGCCTGTAGTCACGCAGTTGAAGGCGATTTTGAAGATTTTGCATGGGATATCCGTCAATATATCAAATTTGATATGCGCATTGTCAATATATGCATTTGAATGTCATGTGTCGACTTCTCTAACATTCGGCCGGGATTAAGTTGGTCCCCTGTGGAGTTTTGGCCAAGAACTTGTTGGCTAGGCTCTGTTTTCTCCGGGAGGATAATATGAGAAAATTGATTTCGCTTTTCGCCTCAGCTGCGCTCGCGGCTGGGCTTATGACGGCACCTGCTTTTGCTGCGGACAAGGGTTCGATCGGCATCGCAATGCCCACAAAATCGTCTGCCCGTTGGATCTCCGATGGTGAGTCGATGGTCAAGCAATTTACCGAAGCCGGTTATGATGCCGACCTGCAGTATGCTGAAGACGATATTCCGAACCAGCTCGCGCAGATCGAAAACATGATCACCAAGGGTGTCGACGTGCTGGTGATTGCAGCCATCGACGGAACAACACTTTCCAACGCCCTGGAAAATGCGGCCGCCGCAGGCATCAAGGTGATTGCTTATGACCGCCTGATCCGTGACTCTGGCAATGTCGACTATTACGCAACCTTCGATAACTTCAAGGTCGGCGTTCAGCAGGCAACTTCGCTGGTGAACGGTCTGAAGGAGCGTTTTGGCGACGGTCCTTACAATGTTGAACTCTTCGGTGGTTCGCCGGACGATAACAATGCCTACTTCTTCTACAACGGCGCTATGAGCGTTCTTCAGCCGCTGATTGACGAAGGTAAGGTTGTCATCGTTTCTGGTCAGATGGGTATGGATACGGTTGGCACGCTGCGCTGGGATGGTGCGGTCGCTCAGGCTCGTATGGATAACCTCCTTTCTGCGCACTATACCGACAAGCAGGTTCACGGCGTGCTTTCGCCCTACGATGGACTTTCCATTGGTATCCTGTCCTCGCTCAAGGGTGTTGGCTACGGTTCTGGCGACCTGAAAATGCCGATCGTATCTGGTCAGGACGCGGAAGTTCCTTCAGTCAAATCGATCCTCGCTGGCGAACAATATTCGACAGTTTTCAAGGACACCCGCGAGCTTGCCCGCGTGACTGTTGGTATGGTTGACGCCCTGCTTGGCGGCGGTGAGCCTGAAATCAACGACACCAAGACCTATGACAATGGTGTGAAAGTTGTGCCGTCCTACCTGCTCGAGCCGGTTTCGGTTGATGCGACCAACTGGGAGAAGATCCTTGTCGGTTCCGGCTACTACACGATGGACCAAGTCAAGTAAGATCAGATTGGTTTAATCAGTATAGGTTCGCCGGGTTTCGCACCCGGCGGCCTTTCCCGGCACATATGTAGTCGGCAATAAGCAAGGTCGAGACAATCACCATGTCCACGCTTCTTGAAATGCGTCAGATCACCAAGGAATTTCCAGGCGTTAAGGCGCTTGATCGGGTGGATCTGAAGGTTCAGCAGGGCGAGATTCATGCGATTTGCGGCGAAAATGGCGCTGGCAAGTCGACATTGATGAAGGTTCTATCCGGCGTCTATCCCGCCGGAAGTTTTGAAGGCGAAATCCTCTATGAAGGAGAGCCTGCCAATTTTCGCGCCATCAGCGACAGCGAAATGCGTGGCATCATTATTATCCATCAGGAGCTTGCGCTCGTGCCGCAGCTCTCCATTGCCGAGAATATCTTCCTGGGCAATGAGCGTGCGCGCAACGGTGTGATCGACTGGCGCGAGGCTAACCAGCGGACAGAAGAGCTGTTGGCCAAGGTCGGGCTGCAGGAAGCGCCGACAACTCTGGTCGACAAGCTGGGCGTTGGAAAGCAGCAATTGGTCGAGATTGCCAAGGCGCTGTCAAAAGATGTGAAATTGCTGATCCTGGATGAGCCGACGGCAGCGCTCCAGGAAAATGATAGCCGTAAACTACTGGACCTGATGCTGGAGCTGAAGTCGCATGGGGTCACCTGTATCATTATCTCGCATAAGCTTGGCGAAGTACGTTATGTCGCCGATACCGTCACGGTTATCCGTGATGGCACAACGGTTTCGACGCTGAATGCGAAGGAAGGATTGAGTGAGGACGATATTGTGCGCGACATGGTTGGTCGCGACATGACGCATCGCTTTCCGGAACATTCGCGCACGCCTGGCGACATTCTCATGGAAGTGGCGGACTGGACAGTCTGGCATCCTGAACATGCTGAGCGCAAAGTCATCAAGAACGCCTCATTCAATGTTCGCGCTGGTGAGGTTGTCGGTATTGCCGGTCTGATGGGGTCGGGGCGTACCGAGTTGGCGATGTCCATCTTCGGGCGGTCCTATGGTCGCAATATTTCCGGAACGGTGAAGCTGAAGGGCGAAACAATTGATGTTTCGAATGTGCCACGCGCGATCAAGGCGGGGATTTCCTATGTGACCGAGGATCGTAAGTCGCTGGGGCTCGTCCTTGATGAACCGATCCGTTTCAATACCACGCTTGCCAATCTCGAAGCTGTTTCCTCCGGGGGGGTTTTGAACCGGAATGAAGAAACGCGTGTTGCCGAGCAGTATCGCGAGGCGCTTGCCACCCGTACGCCTTCCGTGTTTCAGAAAGTGGCCAATCTTTCCGGCGGCAATCAACAGAAGGTCGTACTGGCCAAATGGCTGTTTACGTCGCCTGAAGTGCTGATTTTGGACGAGCCGACGCGCGGTATCGATGTCGGCGCGAAATATGAAATTTATACCATTATCAACGATCTGGCCGCCCAGGGTAAGGGCGTTGTCATGATCTCGTCGGAAATGCCCGAACTTCTGGGCATGTGCGATAGAATATATGTCATGAGCGAAGGTGCGCTCGTCGGGGAACTGACGGCTGCCGAGGCCAGTCAGGAGCGCATCATGTCGCTCATTGTGAACGAATAGGAAAGCCAAGTCATGGATTCGGCCAATATCGAACATGGTTCAAATGAAGTAGAGGCCACGCGAAAAGGCGTTGCCGCTTATCTCGCTTCTCACCTGAGGGAATACGGGCTGCTGTTGGCGCTCATTGTGATCATGGTGTTTTTCCAGATCGTAACGGAAGGCACGTTGCTTCGCGCGGTCAATGTTACGAACCTGCTCCTGCAAAACAGCTACATTATCATCATGGCGCTGGGCATGCTGGTGGTGATCGTGTCGGGCAATATCGATCTCTCGGTCGGTTCCGTCATGGGGTTTGTTGGCGCTTTGGCGGCCGTCATGATCGTGAACTATGACCAGTCGGTCTATGTCACGATATTTGCCTGTCTCGTTGTCGGCGGATTGATCGGTGCAGCGCAGGGCTATTGGGTCGCTTATTGGCGAATACCGTCTTTCATCGTGACGCTTGCGGGCATGCTGGTTTTCCGCGGCTTGTCTTTGTGGCTGCTTGAAGGTCAGTCTGTTGGTCCGTTTCCGCGCGAATTCCAGGTTCTTGCCACTGGCTTTGTCCCGGATATTTTCCCCGCCGGAATTGGCGCGTTTTTCGCCGGTATTTTTGACGCGCGGAAAGTCAACGCACTCGCTCTTTTTGCGGGCGTTGCTGCTGCCGCAATTATCTTCTGGATGGGCTCGCGTCAGCGGGCGCGCAATAAGGCCTATGGCATTGAGGACGAGCCGACCGGCTTTTTCATTGCGCGCAATGTTATTGTGGCCGCTGCACTTATCTTCATCACCTACAAGCTTTCCACCTTCCGTGGCTTGCCGAATGTTCTGATCACCATGGGCGTTCTTACGATCATCTATGCGTTTATCACCTCCTCTACCGTGATTGGACGCCGGGTCTACGCGTTGGGCGGGAACGCCAAGGCGGCAAAGCTCTCGGGTATCAACACGGAAAGGCTGACCTTTCTCGCCTTCACCAATATGGGTGTTTTGGCTGCGGCTGCCGGACTCGTTTTTGCAGCGCGTCTGAATACGGCGACGCCAAAAGCGGGCTTTGCACTTGAACTGGATGTGATTGCCGCCGTCTTCATCGGTGGGGCCTCCATGTCCGGTGGGGTTGGCACAATCATTGGCGCCGTTGTTGGTGCGTTCCTTATGGGTGTTCTTAACAACGGTATGTCGATCATGGGGATCGGCATTGATTTCCAGCAGATGATCAAGGGTCTGGTTTTGCTCGCTGCCGTGATTTTCGATGTTTACAACAAACAAAAGCAGGGCTGAGCCTGTGAGAAAAAGGACCAACGGCGATGACGTTCAAGGCAGCTAAATGGCCACGCAAATTGCGCTCACAGGAATGGTTCGGCGGCTCGGGTCGTGATCAGATCTATCATCGCGGCTGGATGAAAAACCAGGGGCTGCCACACCATTTGTTTGACGGTCGTCCGGTCATCGGGATTTTGAATACCTGGTCGGAATTGACGCCATGCAACGCGCATTTGCGTGATCTTGCCGAACGCGTGAAACACGGCATTTACGAGGCTGGCGGTTTTCCGGTTGAAGTTCCTGTTTTTTCGGCTTCCGAAAGCGCATTTCGTCCCACGGCCATGATGTTCCGCAACCTTGCCGCCATGGCGGTGGAGGAAGCCATTCGTGGCCAGCCGATGGATGGCGTCGTGCTGCTTGTTGGATGTGACAAGACCACACCCTCGCTTCTGATGGGGGCTGCAAGTTGTGATTTGCCTGCAATCATGGTGTCGGGCGGTCCAATGTTGAATGGCTATTTCCGTGGTGAGCGGGTGGGTTCGGGCACGCATTTGTGGAAGTTCTCCGAAGCTGTGAAGGCGGGTGAGATGACGGCCGCCGAATTTGCCGAGGCGGAGGCATCTATGTCGCGTTCGCCGGGCTCATGCAACACAATGGGAACTGCGTCTACAATGGCTTCCATGATGGAGGCGCTTGGCATGACCCTTTCGGGCAATGCCGCCATTCCGGCGGTCGATAGCCGTCGGCGGGTGATGGCGCATATGTCCGGAATGCGAATTGTACAGATGGTGAAGGATGACCTGAAACCGTCCGACATCCTGAAAAAAGAAAATTTCGAAAACGCCATCCGCACCAATGGCGCAATTGGCGGGTCCACCAATGCGGTGATCCATCTTCTGGCGATTGCAGGTCGGGTCGGGATTGATCTGACGCTGGATGACTGGGATCGTTGTGGTCGCGATATTTCTACGATCGTCAATCTCATGCCCTCCGGCAAATACCTCATGGAAGAGTTCTTCTATGCGGGTGGGCTGCCGGTGGTTATCAAGCGCCTTGGCGAGGCGGGCCTTCTCCACAGGGATGCACTTACCGTATCCGGCGGACCTATCTGGGATGAGGTCAAGGACGTTCTCAATCACAACGAGGATGTGATCCTGCCGGCCGACAAGCCGTTGACCGAGCAGGGTGGCATAGCGGTGTTGCGGGGAAATCTTGCCCCCAATGGCGCAGTATTGAAGCCGTCCGCCGCCTCGCCGCACTTGCTGAAGCACCGCGGACGCGCCGTGGTGTTCGAGGATATCGACGATTACAAAGCCAAGATTAATGACGATGCGCTGGATATCGATGAAACCTGTGTCATGGTCATGAAGAACTGCGGGCCGAAAGGTTATCCGGGCATGGCGGAGGTCGGCAACATGGGCCTGCCGCCGAAGGTTCTGAAGAAGGGCGTGACCGACATGGTGCGTATTTCTGATGCCCGCATGTCAGGCACTGCCTATGGAACGGTTGTGCTGCACACCTCTCCCGAGGCGGCCGCAGGCGGGCCATTGGCCATTGTGCGCGACGGCGACATGATTGAACTCGATGTTGCTGCGCGGCGTATCCATCTCGACATCTCTGACGATGAATTGAAGACGCGGCTTGCTGAATGGAAACCTGCCGAGGGTGGTCCTGAATCTGGCTATGCATGGTTGCATCAGACCCATATCATGGGTGCTGACACAGGTGCTGATCTTGATTTCCTAAAAGGCTGCCGTGGTGCGCCGGTTGGAAAGGATTCACACTGATGGCCACGAAAATTGCGCTGGTCGGGATCGGAAAGATTGCCATCGACCAGCATATACCGGCGATCAATGCGAGCGCTAACTGGGAACTGGCGGCAACCGTTTCGCGCCATGGTACGGTGGACGGCGTTGAAGCCTTCAAGGATATCGCCACGATGATGGTGGCGCGGCCAGATATTTCGGTCGTCTCGCTTGCCATTCCGCCCGTGCCGCGGTTTGCCTATGCGATTGCAGCCCTTGAGGCGGGTCGGCACGTTATGCTTGAAAAGCCGCCGGGCGCTTCGCTTTCGGAGTGCCACGCACTGGAGGCGTTGGCGCGCGAAAGAGGGCTGGCGCTCTACGCGACATGGCATTCGCGCGAGGCCGACAAGGTTGCTGCTGCCAAAGCCTGGCTGGCAAATAAGGCGCTCAAGCGGCTGACTGTTACCTGGAAGGAAGATGTGCGGCGCTGGCATCCGGGGCAGGACTGGATTTTTGAACCCGGCGGGCTCGGTGTATTCGACCCAGGGATCAACGCGCTTTCCATTGTCACGGAAATTCTTCCTGTGCCCATTCACCTGACGGATGCAGTGTTGAAATTTCCGGAAAATCGGCAAACCCCAATTGCCGCTGATTTGCGGTTTTACCATCCGCAAGACGCAGACGTTTCCGCTGTTTTTGATTGGCGGCAGGAAGGTCCCCAGACCTGGACGATTGAGGCAGAGACGGATCAAGGCCTTCTGACGCTGAGTGATGGTGGAGCCCATATGAACATTGACGGGTCCAAGGCCGCTTCCAACGATGAGGCTCTCTCGGGGGAATATCCGCGTCTTTATGCCAATATGGCCAGACTGATTGCGGCAAAAGCGATTGATATGGACCTGTCGCCCATGCGTCATGTTGCCGATGCTTTTACATTGGGCAAGCGGGAAACCGTTGACGCCTTCAACTGGTAGCGATTGCTGGAGAACAGAATGATGAAGCCATTGACTGGCATTTTGCCCGTTGCGCCCACACCGTTTCATGCCGATGGCCGGGTGGATGAAGAGGGTATGCGGCGCGTACTGGATTGCATGATCGATCAGGGGGTGGATGCGATCTGTATCCTGGCGAATTACTCCGAGCAATTCGTCCTGTCGGATGAAGAGCGCGCGCTTCTCATGAAAATCAGCCTTGAACATGTTGCTGGCCGTGTTCCGGTGATCGTTACGATCAGCCACTTCTATACCGGCATTGTGGTGGAACGGGCTAAGGCGGCCCAGGCCATGGGCGCTTCCATGGTCATGATGATGCCGCCTTATCATGGCGTTGGTCTGGTTCCCGCAGAGGCTGGAATCCTTGAACATTTCGCCGCCGTTTCGGAAGCGATATCCATTCCTATCATGGTGCAGGATGCCCCACTTTCAGGGGTAACGCTCTCGGTGCCAGTGCTTGTCAGAATGGCTAGGGAGATTGAGAATGTCTCCTATTTCAAGATCGAAACGCCTTTTGCCGCCGATAAACTGGCGGCCCTTATTGAAGCCGGTGGTGATAGTATTGTCGGTCCGTTCGATGGCGAGGAGGCTGCAACGCTTCTGGCTGACCTTGATGCTGGCTGTACTGGTACAATGACATCGGCGCTTCAACCGGAGAAAATCCGTTCCATCGTGACCAATTATCGTGGCGGTGACCCGGATAGTGCTCTTGATCAATGGAAGCTTTGCTTGCCGCTGATCAATCATGAAAACCGGCAATGCGGTCTTCGCGCCGCGAAGACAGTGATGATGGAAGGTGGTGTGATCAAGTCCGATTATGTGCGCCATCCGCTGAAGCCGATGTCAGATCGAACGAAAGCCAGACTGCTTCAATTGAGCGAAGAACTTGATCTGATTGCGCTCCGCTGGGGCAAATAAAGCCTCTGGTTTAAAACAAAGGGGCCGCCCAAATTTTTGGCGGCCCTTTTTCTTTTCACTAACGCTGAAGCGTTTTGTGACATCCACCCATCAATTGATGAGGGTGAGCAATTTGGAAATCGAATCCTTGGCGTCACCGTAATACATGCGGGTGTTTTCCTTGTAGAACAGCGGGTTCTCGATGCCGGAATAACCAGTGCCCTGGCCGCGCTTGGAAACGAAGACCTGCTTGGCCTTCCACACTTCCAGAACCGGCATGCCCGCAATCGGAGAGTTCGGATCTTCCTGTGCCGCCGGGTTCACAATATCATTGGACCCAATGATGATGGCGACATCAGTTTCTGGGAAATCCTCGTTGATCTCGTCCATCTCCAGAACGATATCGTAAGGCACCTTGGCCTCAGCGAGAAGAACGTTCATGTGGCCGGGAAGGCGGCCTGCCACTGGATGGATGGCGAAGCGGACTTCCTTGCCTGCGGCGCGCAGTTTGCGGGTCAGTTCGGAAACGGCCTGCTGCGCCTGCGCCACGGCCATTCCGTAACCTGGGACAATGATGATGCTGTCGGCATCGTTGAGCGTTGCTGCAACACCATCGGCGTCGATTGCGACTTGTTCACCTTCCACTTCCATAGCCGGACCTGTTGCATTGCCGAAGCCGCCCAGGATTACCGAGATGAAGGAACGGTTCATGGCCTTGCACATGATGTAGGACAGGATCGCACCGGAGGAGCCGACCAATGCGCCAACCACGATGAGAAGGTCGTTGGAAAGCGAGAAACCGATCGCCGCCGCCGCCCAGCCCGAATAGGAGTTGAGCATTGAGACGACGACCGGCATATCCGCGCCACCGATACCCATGATCAAGTGATAACCGATGAAGAGCGCCGCAATTGTCATGATCATGATTGCCATCGTCGAACCGGTCGACAGGTAAACGATCAAAAACACCAGTGAAATCAGTGCGGCTGCGGCATTTAGAATATGACCGCCCGGCAGCTTCTTGGCTTTTCCGTCGACCTTGCCGGCGAGCTTGCCAAAAGCAATGACAGATCCGGTGAATGTGACGGCGCCGATGAAAATGCCGAGGAACGTTTCCACCCGCAGAATGTTAATCTCAACGGGAGACTTGTGCGCTATCACAGCTGCGAAGCCTTCCATCGCGTGACGGGCGGTTTCATCCATCCCGGCAATGCGCAGCACCTCAATATGGGTATTGAAGCCAATCAGAACGGCGGCAAGACCCACGAGCGAATGCATCGCGGCGACCAGTTGGGGCATTTCCGTCATCTGCACGCGTTGGGCAACAAACCAGCCGATAATGCCGCCAGCCGCGATCAGGACCAGCGACAATATCCAGAGGCCTGCCCCCGGGCCGAGAAGTGTTGCCAGTACGGCAAGCGTCATGCCTGCAATTCCGTACCAGACTGCGCGCTTAGCACTCTCCTGACCGGAAAGGCCGCCGAGCGAGAGGATGAAGAGCACTGCTGCGACAACGTAAGCTGCCGTTGTAAATCCGAATTCCATAATTACGCGCTCCCCATCAAGACTTCTGGAACATGGCAAGCATGCGCCGGGTGACCATGAAGCCACCAAATATGTTGATTCCGGCCATAAAGACCGAAATGGCTGCAAGGCTGATCACCAGCCAGCTTCCGGAACCGATCTGCATGAGCGCACCCAGTATGATGATGGATGAGATCGCATTGGTGATCGCCATCAAAGGGGTGTGCAGCGAGTGCGATACGTTCCAGATAACCTGGAAGCCGACAAAGCAAGATAGAACGAAAACGATGAAGTGCGACATGAAGCTTGCTGGTGCGAAGAGGCCAGCGAAAAGGATCAGAGCGCCGCCTATAGCCAACAGTGTCACCTGCTGTTTTGTCGCCTGCTGAAAGGCTGTCTTTTCCGCAGCCTGTCTTTCCTCTGGCGTCAGCTCCTTGGCTTTTTCTTTTGGTTTCTGAGCCGCGATCGCCTGGATCTTTGGCGGCGGCGGCGGGAAGGTAATCTCGCCTTCAAACGCAACCGTTGCCCCACGGATCACATCATCTTCCATATTGTGAACGATCTTACCGTCCTTTTCGGGCGTCAGGTCGGTCATCATGTGACGGATGTTGGTCGAATAGAGCGTTGAGGACTGAGTTGCCATGCGGCTTGGGAAGTCGGTGTAGCCGACGACTGTCACGCCATTCTTCGAAACGATCTTCTCGTCAGCCACGGTCAGATCGCAGTTGCCGCCGCGTTCGGCGGCAAGGTCGACGATAACCGAGCCAGGCTTCATCATTTCAACCATGTCTTTCAGCCACAGCTTTGGCGCGTCGCGACCCGGGATGAGCGCTGTGGTGATGACGATATCGATTTCCGGCGCAAGCTCGCGGAACTTTTTCAGCTGAGCCTCGCGGAATTCTGGAGACGATGGCGCTGCGTAGCCGCCTGTTGCTGCGCCATCCTGCTGGTTTTCCTCGAAATCGAGATAGACGAATTCAGCGCCCATGCTTTCAATTTGTTCAGCCACTTCAGGGCGAACATCGAATGCGTAAGTGATTGCGCCGAGCGAGGTGGACGTGCCAATGGCTGCAAGACCGGCCACGCCAGCGCCGATGACCAGAACCTTGGCGGGCGGCACTTTACCGGCAGCCGTCACCTGACCAGTGAAGAAGCGGCCAAAATTATTGCCGGCCTCGATGACTGCGCGGTAGCCCGCGATATTCGCCATGGAGGACAATGCATCCATCTTCTGCGCGCGCGAAATGCGGGGCACCATGTCCATAGCAATCACGTTGGCGCCGGTTGCCTTCGCTTTTTCAAGAAGTTCGGAATTTTGTGCCGGATAGAAGAAGGAAATGAGTGTCTTACCCTGGCTCAGCCGCTTCGTTTCAGCAGGTTCAGGCGGGCGCACCTTGGCAATGACGTCGGCTGCTTTCCACAATGCGGCGGCTGTTTTTACGACTTCAACACCGGCTTCTTCATAAGCCTTGTCAGAAAAACCGGCGGCCTTGCCTGCGCCCGATTCAACAACGCATTCATAACCAATTTTTTGCAGCTGCCTGGCGCTGTCCGGCGTCATCGCAACGCGTTGCTCGCCGGCCATCACTTCCTTAGGTGCACCAATTTTCAAGGTATCCTCCAATCTATCCTGCCGGAATAACAGTCGGGCTATAACGCCCCGACCGCTTAATTACCTGCTTTGAATATGGTAAAGCTTTATCGTCTTGCTCGGGCCAGAGTCCAGAGAAACCGTACCTCTCGTTTCTGGAATGTGTAAATTTAAATAAATATGTGATGTGGCCCGCAGGAACCCGACGTCGATGGCTTGCAGCCGTCGCTGAAATATGATCGGTTCCGACTTCCAATCAGGGCAGAAAGGATGCCCGCCAGATATTCTGTCTGGAGATAACGCATAGGGAAAAGCCAAAGGACGCTTGAAATGACCGTTGCTGAGAAACTGATTTCAAAACTGAAGAACCCCGCACTTGCAACGGATAAGGCCTATATCGCTGGCGCGTGGATTGGCGAAGGGCAAGGCGGAAAGCATTTTGACGTTACCAACCCGGCGACGGGCGAGGTTGTTGCGACATTGCCCGATCTGGGGGTGGCAGAGACTGCTGCTGCAATCGACAAAGCCTATGTTGCGCAAAAGTCCTGGGCGGCCAAAACAGGCAAGGAACGGGCCGTGGTCCTGCGTAAGCTTTTTGACCTGATGGTTGAAAAAATCGGCGAATTCATCCTTGTAAACGCAGCGGTTGTCGTCCACACACTTGAAACAGCCTACACACCCCCCTTTGATCACTATATCCCGTAAGTTAACCGCCTCCGGGGCTTCGGTGAAAGCAGC